>CAZJFJ010000015.1:0-15085 GCA_964545305.1 uncultured Desulfovibrionaceae bacterium | reverse complement strand
CCTTTCCGGCAAAAGCGCCAGCAATCCTCCGGTGGTAAGCCCCGCTTCCAGCCGGGCCGCCGGATTCGCGGTTCAGCCTCCCAACTCCACTTTCACAGTGGATGAGGAAGTTCCCGTGTCCATCTTCGGCACCCCGGTCAGCGGAACCGACGTGGTGAACCCAAGCGGCAAGGCCCAGAAGTTCATGGTGGAGTATCAGGGCAAGAATATTTCCTTCAATGTGGAACCCGGAGAAACGGTCGACGACCTGATCAGCAAGATCAACAGTTACAGCGACGGACAAATCAAGGCCAACCTGTTCACCGACACGGACAATAAACAATATCTGCAGCTGTGGGGAACCGACCCCGCCGACACCAGACCTCCCCAGGTCAGCACCACCAGCAGTTCCGAGCTTTTGATCAGCCCGCCGGACATCAGTTCCGGGGATTGGTACATTCAGATGAACAGCAACGCGCAGGTCAAACTGAACGACTGGCCCGCCGGGGACGAATGGATTGAATGCGAATCGAACTCCCCCACCGAACTGATTGAAGGCCTGACCTTGAACTTCAAAGATGTGGGCACAGCTCAAATCACGGTCACCACCAACGATGTGGGCATCAAGGAGCAGGTAGTTGCCCTTGTGGACGCCCTGAACTCCGTGCGCAGCCTGATCAAGCAGCTTACTGCGGTGGATGCCTCAAAAGACACCGAAGATATTGACGACGCTTCATCCAGCTTCGATGCCCAGTATGGCTCCATCCTGACCGGCAACTACGGCGTTCAGCTGCTTTCAAGCATTCTCAAGTCCAACACCGCGTCTCAGGCCAAGGGTTTCCAATACCAGAAAACCGACTCGGACGGCCTGTTCACCGGCGACCTGTTCACCTCTCTGGCGCACGTGGGCATTACCACCGATGCGGAAACAAACAGCCCCACTTTCGGCTTGCTTGTAATTGACGAAACCAAGCTTGACTCCGCGATTGCACAGGATCCGCAGGCCGTGGCCGAACTTTTCGCGGCCGATAACAAGGCCTCGGTGGATTCTTCCGATTTCTCGTTCGCCAGCTATGTTTCCGGCACAACCCAGCCTGGAGTCTATCAGTTCAGCTACAGCGTGAACAGCGATGGCAATATTCTGGACCCGTATGTGACGTATCAGGGAACCAAGTACAAGGCGGGCTACGACAGCAACACCGAGCAGCTCACCATTCTGGAAGGGCCGGGCAAGGGTCTGGCAGTAACAGTAAACAACCTGAGCGAAGGCAGCTACACAGGCACTGTGACCCTGAAAATGGGTAAGGTGGGAGAACTGGCTTCGCTCACAAAAGATATGAATGGCGAGAACGGAATACTCAGTATTCTGAAAACGAACTATCAGCAGATCAGCGACAACATCCAGGACAAAATAGACCGGGAAGAGGAACGTCTGATTGTGTGGGAGCGCACCACCCGGGCCAAATTCGCCAGACTTGAGGCGGTGCTGACCAAATACAATTCCCTGAATTCGCAGCTTGAAAGCACGATCAAGCAGTTGTCGAGCAACTCCAGCTAGGATAGTTGCGCTTTGGAAAATTCTGCGGCCCACGGCACAAACACTGCCCGCCCGTAGGAAGTCAAGGCAAGGCAGGTTCTTGCCGCCAACTCCGGGCGCAGAGCCAAAAAAACATCTGCCCCGCCAACACCGGGCAGGCCCGGTTGAAAGCTATTTTTCAGCAAGCCCTGAGACCGCCTGCTCGACCCGCCGCGGGCGTTGTGAAAAAGGCTCTGCAAAGGCAGGACGTTTCATCCAAGTATACTGCTTCAAAGTTAAAATATTATTAAAAAATTATATTTTTATCGAAACTGACCGATAAGTTATGTTACCGGGCAGCACATGCCCAGGGCAACGTACAAAAAAGGGTTATGCAATGCTTAAGGCAAAACACGCTTACTTACAAACCCAGGCAACCACCACCTCGCAGGGTGATCTTGTGGTCATGCTATATGACGGCGCCATCAATTTTCTGCGGCGCGCAAAGCAAAAAATTGAAGAAAAAGATTTTGCCGAAAAAGGAATTCTGATTTCAAAAGCGCTTGATGTTATCCAGGAAATGGATTCATCCCTGAATATGGAAAAAGGCGGCGAATTGTCGAAAAATTTACACAGCCTCTACACCTATGCCCAGGGAAAACTTCTTCAGGCCAACCTCAAAATGAATCAGGACTATGTGGAGGAGGTAATAAAAATACTCTCCTCTCTGCGTGAAGCCTTTGCCTCTATCACAAACAGCCCTGAAGCGCTCCAGGCCCAGAAAGAAGCTCCGGCGCAAATGCCCGTGAATGCCAGTCAGTTCAGAGAGACTGGGCCTTTTGGCATTAACGTGCAAAAACAGCCGGCAGCCCCCCAAACACCAGCGCCAAACGCCTCTTTCGGGGCAAAGGCCTATCTGCAACAGGCTGCCGTATTTGGAAGCCATACCAATGCTCAGCTATCTCCTCCAGCGCAGGGACACCCGGAAAATATCCGCTCAGAAGCGGTAAGCCTCACCGCTGCGAGAGTGGCAGAACCTGTGCAGGTTCCCCAAAAACAGCCTGAGCAAGAAACCGTTTTGAAGGCAAAAGCGAACCCTGAGCCGCCTGCGCAAAATCCACAAGCCGCAGCCCTGACCGGGTTCGCCCGTCAGATGATCAACAATAGCCTGTATAAAAAAATGGCCATGAATGCCAGTACTCAAGCCGCGGAAAAATAAGGCGTTCCGGCTTTAAAAATGTTCCGTCATCCCGGAAGCGCAGGCGAAACCGTGTTCCCCGTGCAAGGCCGGAGGGAACGTCTCAAACTCAAAATGCTCTAAGAAGCCTCCCGCAAAGGAGGCTTCTTTTATATTTCTTACTTTGAAAAAACTTCTTCGGTCACAGGCAGCGCCTCAACACCCAAACCTTCAGCGAGCCTTATTCTGCCCAAAGCCTTCTTATACTCAATGGGAGTCACTTTCAAAAACAAAGGCAAGGCCGCCTGCCAGTCGTTCAAAACATCTCTGGCCAGAGGGCTGCCGGTAGCCCGGTAATGCCTGCCAAGCAAATCCTTCAAAAGTTTGTTGTCTTCGCTTTGCCATACGTTCTCCAGATCTACACCATCCATATTGCAGCGGGTCTGAAAAGTTTCGCCGGGGTCGTACACATACGCCACGCCCCCGCTCATGCCCGCGGCGAAATTGTAGCCGGTGGAACCAAGCACAACCACTCCTCCGGTCATATATTCACAGCCGTGATCACCCAGCCCCTCAACCACGGCAACCGCGCCGGAATTGCGCACGGCAAAGCGTTCTCCCGCGCTTCCGCCAACAAAAAGCTCTCCTCCGGACGCGCCATACAAGGCCACGTTGCCTATGGCCGCCTGGGCCTGCCCGTGCACTCCGGGTATGCGCTCGGGGGCCACAATCACCGTGCCGCCGGAAAGCCCCTTGCCCACATAATCGTTGGCCTCGCCTCTGATTATAAGGCTGGTGCCGCGAACAAGAAAAGCTCCCGCGCTCTGCCCGGCGGTGCCCTTGAGCAAAATTTCAATACTGCCGGGAGGCAGCCCGTCATCGCCATAGCGCCGCGCCACTTCCCCGGAAATGCACGTAGCGGCGGCTCTGTTGGTATTCTGGATAGTTCCTTCAAAGCGCATTGGCGTTTTTTGACCCGCCCTGATTCCGGGAACCAGTTTTTCGCGCATGCCCCTGTCCAGCGTGGATTCGGGAAGCTTCTCAAACAAAGGATGCCCGGCCCGCATTTTGCCCCCGCTCCTTAACGGATGATTGGGAACGCAAGCAAAAAGAAGCGGAGAAAGGTCGAGCAGCCGCGCATTGCCCCGCGCTTTGCCCGAAACCTTCAATCTGTCCGCATGCCCCTGCATCTGCCCAACCGACCTGAAACCAAGCAAGGCCATGTGCTCCCGCAAATCGGAGGCAAGAAACCGGAGATAACTTTCCACATGTTCAGGCTTGCCCATAAATTTTGTGCGCAATTTTTCATCCTGGGTGGCAATGCCCACCGGGCAGGCGCCAAGATGGCACTTGCGGCACATCACACAGCCAAGGGAAACCATCAAAGCCGTGCCCAGGCCGAATTCCTCCGCTCCCAACAGCGCAGCCACCGCGAGATCCCGGCCGGTTCGCAGCTGACCGTCCGCCTGCAGCACCACCCGGTCGCGCAAGCCATTATGCGCCAGCGCCTGATGCGCCTCCGCAAGCCCCAGTTCCAGCGGAAGGCCCACAAAATCCAGAGCGGTGCGGGGTGAGGCTCCTGTTCCGCCATCGTGGCCCGACACAAGAATTATGTCCGCCCCGGCTTTGGCAACACCGCAGGCCACCGTTCCTATGCCTGTGCCCGAAACCAGTTTGACCGATATTTTCGCAAACGGGTTCACCTGCTTCAGGTCGTATATAAGCTGGGCCAGATCTTCAATGGAATAAATATCATGATGGGGCGGCGGAGAAATCAGGGTTACCCCCGGCGTGGTTCCGCGCACCTCGGCAATCTCCGGGCTGACCTTGTGCCCCGGAAGCTGCCCGCCTTCGCCCGGCTTTGCCCCCTGAGCCATCTTTATCTGAATTTCATCCGCATTCACAAGGTAAGCGGCTGTTACCCCGAACCTTCCAGACGCCACCTGACGGATGCGTGAGCGCCTGCTCCCGGATGGATGATTCCGCTCTGCGTCCAAAATTTCTTCTGTTATCGGAAGGGGCAGGTTGCGCGCGGCAGGCTCGCCGCCTTCCCCTGAATTGGAACGGCCCCCCAGCCGGTTGCAGGCTATGGCAATGGCTTCGTGTGCTTCCGGGCTGATGGAGCCGAAAGATATCGCGGCTCCGGTGAAACGGCGCAGCATTTCATCCTCCGCCTCCACATCGGACAGGGGAATGGGCGCATCATGGATGAAATCCAATAGCCCGCGCAAGGTTACCGGGCGCTCGCTCTGGATGTCGCTTTCCGCCGCGTATGCCCTGTATGCTTGCCCGTCATTCTCACGCACCGCCTTTTGCAAAAAACGCACAGCCTGAGGGGTCCACAGATGACGCTCCCCTTCTTTGCGGAAACGGTAACGGCTTCCCTCCGGAAGCTCTTTCCGCCTGTCGGCGGACAATGCCCGGCGGCACACGTCATAGGCTATTTCGCCAAGCCCCACCCCTCCGATCCGGCTGGGCAGGGAAATTGAGCCGCTTTCAAAATAGCGCGCCGCAAGCTCTTCCGATATTCCCACAGCCTCAAAAAACTGCCCGCCCAGGAAACTGCGCAGGGTGGATACCCCCATGCGGGAAAAAGTCTTCAACAGCCCTTTTTGCAGCGCGGTTACATAAGAGTGGATGAATTCCCTCACTTTTCCAGGGTCTTCATTATGCGTTTGCCTAGCGGCAGCCTCCACAGAGGCAAAGCCCATGCGCGGGTGCACCGCGCTGGCCCCAAAAGAAACAAGCTGCGCCAGATGCATTATCTGCCTGGCATCGCCGCAATCCACAACTATGCTGGCCAGATGACGCTTGCCCGCCCGGATCAAATGATGGTGAAGCCCGGCCACAGCCAGAAGCGAAGGCACAGGAAGGCCCGGCATGAGGCCGGAATCGGAAAGCAGAAGAACAGAAGCGCCGCCGTCCACAGCCCGTTCAGCCTGGGCGAACAGGCTGCCAAGCCCCGCCTCAAGGCTGGCCCCAAGCTCAGCCATTTCCTCCGGGCGCACCATTTCCCTGGCGCAGGTGGGATGAAAACACATTTTCAGCTCAGCCGCCTTCAGCCGGGGATGGGAAGACTCTCTGATCCGCCTCAGGTCTTTGGAAGTAAGAATAGGGTTGGGCAGGCGGAGCAAGGCGTAATGCCCTGGCGTTTCCTCGAGCAGATTACCGCGTTTCCCCAAAAACCCGGTCAGGGACATGACCAGACCCTCCCGGATGGGATCTATCGGAGGATTGGTCACTTGCGCGAAACGCTGCTTAAAATACGCAAACAAAAGCTGAGGCTCTTCGGAAAGCACCGCAAGCGGAGCATCATAGCCCATAGAAGCAACCGGTTCCTGGGCGTTTCGGGCCATAGGCAGAAGAACTTCGTCAAGCTCCTCTTTCGTGAACCCAAAAACCGCTTGTTCGCGCAAAAGCTCCTGCGCCTCCAATTCAAGCTTTTCAGGCATTTTTTCGGAAATGTTCAAATCATGAAGCGCTATTCCATGCTCCCGCACCCAATGCCGGTAAGGTTTTTCGTAAATTACACGCCCCTTGCACTCGGCATCGGTCAGCACCCTCTGCCGGGCGAAATCCACCAAAAGCATGCGCCTGGGGTCAAGCCGCCCCCTACGCACAACGCTTTCAGGGGGAATGTCGAGAACCCC
The DNA here is from genome assembly GCA_964545305.1 of uncultured Desulfovibrionaceae bacterium. Taxonomy (GTDB): domain Bacteria; phylum Desulfobacterota; class Desulfovibrionia; order Desulfovibrionales; family Desulfovibrionaceae; genus RGIG1962. The sequence goes on along the minus strand of CAZJFJ010000015.1, from coordinate 8,763 downwards.
GGCTTCGGAGGCAAGCAGAAAAAGACCGTCCCCGGTTTGCACAAACCGGCAGGGGCGCAGGGCGTTGCGGTCAAGCATGGCCCCTATCTGACGGAACCCGTCCGTGAACACCAGGGCCGCAGGCCCGTCCCACGGCTCCATCAGCGCGGCGTGATATTCATAAAACGCGCGTTTATCGTCGCCCATGATGAAATCCGCCCCAAACGGTTCGGGCAAGAGCATCATCGCACTGTGGGCAAGGCTGCGCCCGCCCATGTAAAGGGCCTCCAAGGCGTTGTCCAGCATGGCCGAGTCGCTCCCCGCCGGATCGAGAACAGGCAAAATATGCTGGATGTCATCGCCGAACAGTCCGCTTCGCAGCGCGGGCTCCCGCATGGCCATATTCGCCTGATTGCAGGCCACCGTGTTGATTTCGCCGTTATGGGCCAGGCAGTGAAATGGCTGAGCCAGCCGCCAGGCCGGTTTGGTATTGGTGCTGTAGCGTTCGTGAAAAATTGCGAAGTGCACTTTAAAGTCGCGCTGCCCCAGGTCATGATAGAAGGCGGACAAGCTGCCTCCCTTGAGCATCCCCTTATAGACGATGCTGTGCGACGAGAGGCTGGCCACATGAAACAGGCCGGGGGGCAGTTCCAGCTCATCGCGCACTCTTTTGGCAAGATGCCTGCGTGCAATGTAAAGCTTTCTTTCAAAATCCCCGGCGCCTCTTCCCGGGCAAACCAAAATCTGGCAGATATGCGGCAGGCTTTCTTTTGCCCGCTCATCCAGCACCTCTTCCCTGACCGGAACATTGCGCCAGGCAACCGGCTCAATCTGATGTTCCTCAAACACCTTTTCGGCAAGGCTTTTCACCCGGGCCTGAAGCGAAGCTTCGCAAGGCATGAAAAACTGCCCTACCCCATAAATTTCCGGAAGGCCGGACGGCCTGTTTTGGGCGGCCAACTCCTCCGCCCAAGCCCGGCGCATGAACTCGCGGGGCATGGGCAGCAAAAGCCCCGCCCCGTCGGCTTCCTTAAACCCGCTGCCCGCTCCTCCCCTGTGGGCCATGCGCTCCAGAGCCTTAACCGCCATGTCCACAAGCCCGTGCTCCGGCTGCCCGGAAAGGCGAGCCACAAACCCTACGCCGCAGGCGTCATGCTGCGCCTCAGGGTTAAAGAGCCTTGAGTTGCCAAATTTTTCACGGTTACTGCGTTGAACGGAAACCATCGGCTTAATGCTCCCATAAAAGCTCAGTATACTTGGGCAGGGGCCAAACCCCGTCGTCCACTATCTCCTCAAGAGCGTCCGCGTGCCCGCGGCAAACGGCAAGCGCAGGCAAAACCTCATCCCGCAGGAAAGCTGCTCTTTTATGAGTGTCTTCAACTCCGGCAGATTGGCCGAACTTTTCTTCCAAGGCGTCAAGCCCTTCAATCAGACCGGAAAGATGACCCTGCAACTTGCTGTAATATGCGCTGCCCGGTCCGGTATGATTCACAATTCCGGCTTCCTTCAGCCAGGCCATGGCAGCGGGCAGAATGCTGGTGCGCCCCAGGCTCAAAGCCAGGCGGACTTCCACATTGACATGACGGATGTAGGATTCGAACAAAATCTCCTGGCGGGCCAGCATCTCCCTTTCCGTAAGCACCCCGCGGCGCAGGAACGCCTGCATCACGTCACTGTCGCTGTAGCGGGCAAGCGTCGTAATGGTATCTTTCAAATTGGGCAGGCCGCGGCGCTCCGCCTCCTGCTTCCATTCTTCGCCATAGCCGTTGCCGTTGAACACGATCGGCAGATGTTCCCTGAAATATCCCGCGAGCAGCTCCTGCACAGCCTGATTGAATGAAACCCCTTCCCCCGCAGCGCTTTCAAGGTCGCTGGCGATATCGTCCAAAGCATTCGCCACAACCGTGTTGATCGCGATATTAATAGGAGCGATAGACATTGACGCGCCCACGGAACGGAATTCAAACTTGTTTCCGGTAAAGGCGATGGGGCTTGTGCGGTTGCGGTCTGAAATGTCGCGGGGAAGGTTCGGCATAGTGGCAACCCCGATACGAAGAATATCCTCGCCGCAACCCCAGTCCGAACGGCCTGAGTCTTCCACGCAGGTGGAGCCGCCATTGGCTATTTCTTCAAGAAGCCCGGTCAACTGCTGGCCCAGGAAGATGGAAATGATAGCCGGCGGAGCCTCGTTTGCGCCCAGGCGATGGTCGTTTCCCGCCCCCACGGAGCCAAGCCGCAGCACTGCGGGATTTTTGTGCACGGCGCGCATGATTGCGGCCAGAAACACCAGGAACTGCGCATTGCCGCGCGGGGTGGACCCTGGCTCTAGCAGATTGTTGCCGTCGGAATCGCAGAGCGACCAGTTGTTGTGCTTGCCGGAGCCGTTTATCCCGGCAAAGGGCTTCTCGTGCAATATGCAGGCGAAACCGTGTTTCCGCGCGGTGTCCTTGAGTATTTGCATGATCAGCATGTTGTGGTCGGTGGCGGAGTTGGCCTCCTCATAAAGCGGAACCAGCTCGAACTGGGCCGGGGCCACCTCGTTGTGGCGGGTTTTCACCGGAACGCCAAGGGCGATCAAGCGTTCCTCCACTTCTTCCATAAAGGCGATAACCCTGGGGCTGATCGCGCCGAAATAATGGTCCTCAAGCTCCTGGCCCTTTACCGGGCGCGCCCCGTAAACAGTGCGCCCTGCAAGAACCAGATCCTGCCGCAGCTTGTAAAGACGGCGGTCCACCAAAAAATATTCCTGCTCGGCCCCCACCATAGCGGACACGCCCGTGGCGGTGGTGTTGCCAAACAGGCGGAGGATACGCAAAGCCTGCTCGGATACCGAAGCAATGGAACGCAGAAGAGGAGTTTTACGGTCTAGCGCCTCGCCCGTGTATGAAAAAAACATGGTGGGCACATAAAGCGTTTTCCCTCTGCTGTTTTCAAGAATAAAGGCAGGCGATGTGGGATCCCACGCAGTGTAGCCCCGCGCCTCGAAAGTGGAGCGGATGCCCCCGGAGGGAAGGCTTGAGGCGTCAGGTTCGCCCTTGATCAGGGTTTTGCCCGAAAACTCGTTAATCACCTGCCCGTCTGCGGACAAGGAAAGAAAGGCGTCGTGCTTTTCCGCCGTCAGCCCGTGCATGGGTTGAAACCAGTGGGTATAGTGGGTTGCGCCGTTTTCAATGGCCCAATCCTTCATGGAGTTGGCCACAACATCCGCATCGCCGGGAAGCAGGCTTTCGCCAAGCCTGGCGGCCTGTTCGATGCGTAAAAACACATCGTGGGGAAGACGTGCGCGCATGGTGCGCATATCAAACACGTCGCGCCCGAACAGCTCGGAAATGGAAATACCGGGCAGAGGCTCTGCCGGGCATGATTTGTCAGTGGCAATGGCGATACGGACTGCGTTACGGATGGAGCCGTTCATAATTTCTCCTTGGGGTATGTCTGCTCCTGGCAGACAGAATTTTCAATTTGTGCGGTTTGCACGAAGCAACTAGCATGCCACATGCTCAAAGACGGGACTTTTACAAAAATATCCAAATAATACTCTTAGTTATACCCTCAGCATATTTTCAAGAAAAGGACTGCAAACAAAAAACATACATTTTCGTATCAATTTCCCAGAAAACTACATTCTCGTACCGTCTTCGTTTGCCCGCAATTGTTACATGACTCATTCAACGCCTGTTAGCAAGAAAATTGTCCGGGCATAACGCTTTTTTATAATTTAATTTCACCCCGCACTTCACCTTGGCTTAAAAGTTGCTATTTTTTCATCCCTGACTTAATAAACTTTTGCCGGGCATTTTGCCCGGCGTATTGGAGCAAGAATGGAGACCAGACCTCGTGATGCCTGTGGGGTCATAGGCATCTTTGATGTGGAGGACGCAGCGCATTACGCAGCCCTTGGTCTGCACGCGCTGCAACACCGCGGGCAAGAGTCCGCCGGCATTGTGACCTCGGATGGTGTAAAGCTTCACAGCCACAAAGGCATGGGCCTTGTGGCCAATGTTTTTCCGGGAGGAAAAATTGAAGGGCTGCCGGGGAAAACCGCCATCGGGCATGTGCGTTACTCCACGGCGGGAGGCAGCACCGTCATAAACGCGCAGCCTCTGCTCGCCTCCTACATGAACATGGAAATCGCCTTGGGGCACAATGGCAATCTCTGTCAGGGCGAAGCCCTGCGAGAAGATCTGGCAACCAGGGGAGCCCTGTTTCAAACAACTACCGATTCCGAACTCATTTTGCACATGCTTGCCCAGAACCAGGCAAAAGCCCCGGAAGATGTTGCCGCGGTGCTGGCAATGGCCGGCCCGGCCTTTTCCATAGTAATCCTTTACGCGGGCTGCCTGATTGCCGCGCGCGACCCTTGGGGTTTCCGCCCCCTGGTTTTGGGCGAGCTGCCAAAACCTGATGGCGGCAAAGCCCCGGTGGTGGCTTCGGAAACCTGCGCCTTCGACCAGATTGGCGCGAATTATATCCGCGAGGTCAAGCCGGGCGAAATGCTTGTCATAGACCATGCCGGTGTAAGGTCAATACAATTCGCCCCGGCGGAAGAGCCGCCCTGCCGCTGCCTTCTTGAACACATCTATTTCTCCCGCCCCGACTCGGTGGTTTTTGGGGAAACTCCCCACCTCGTGCGGGAGCGTTGCGGCGAGGTTCTGGCAAGGGAACACCCGGTTGAAGCAGACATAGTGGTGGCGATTCCCGACTCCGGCTTTTCCGCGGCCATGGGTTATGCCAGGGCTATCGGCAAGCCGCTTGAGCGGGGCATCATCCGCAACCACTACGTGGGCCGCAGCTTCATCGCGCCGGGCCAGCAGGCGCGGGCGCGGGCGGTAAGCATGAAACACAACGTTGTGCGCGAGGTGGTCAAAAACAAACGCGTTGTTTTGGTGGACGACTCGCTCATCAGAGGCACCACCACCGCCACCCTGGCGAAAACCCTGCGCGAGGCTGGAGCCAGGGAAGTTCACCTGCGCATCGCCTGCCCTCCCACGCGGCATCCATGTGTATACGGCGTGGATTTCCCCGAGCGAAGCGAGCTGATTGCCCATGACCGTAGCGTGGAAGAAATCTGCGCGCTTCTGGAGCTGGATTCTTTGGGCTATCTTTCAAAACAGGGGCTTCTGGAACTTTTCGGAGAACAGTCGGCCTCTTTCTGCACAGCCTGCTGGAGCGGCCGCAACCCCGAAATAATCAGAAGATGGAACAGGAGCTAGAAAATTTTAACAGTTAGGATTTAAAGCGCTCCTTCCGGCGTTTCGCCGCGAAACACGGTTTCGCCTGCGGCCTGCGGGGAGAGCGCCCTGCAATCATTTGAGGCGTTAACTGCTCTAGCCCCTCTGCCCTCAATACGGCAATAAAGATTGCGTATTTCTTCTCTTTTAAGTAATCTTGCCGTTTATGGAGGGTCGCCATGACCGATATTCTTCTGGTGTATATTACAACTCCAAGCAAAGAAGAAGCAAAGCGCATAGCGGGCGCGCTGATTGAGGAAAGCCTCGCGGCCTGCGCCAACATCATTCCGGCGGTGGAATCGCTTTACCGCTGGCAAGGCGAGCTCAGGCAGAGCGAAGAAAGCCTGCTTCTGCTGAAAACGCATAAAAAGGCATTCAACCGCCTTGCGGAGCGCGTGAAGGAAATGCATCCTTACGAACTTCCATGCATTGTGGCCCTTACCCTGTCAGACGGACTGCCCGGCTTTCTGGATTGGGCGGCCGGGGAAGTGACCCAGAACCAACCTTGACAACATTTCTTCTCAGAAGGATTCTTGCATGGCTATCTATGTTTCCGGATCTTTGGCATATGACCGCATAATGAGTTTTCCCGGCCTGTTTGAGGAACACATACTCCCGGACAAGCTGCACATCATCAATCTTTCCTTTCTGGTTGACGATGTGCGCGAACACTGCGGCGGCACTGCCGGAAACATTTCATACACGGCCGCGCTGCTCGGCGAATCCCCGGTCACACTAAGCTCGGTGGGTGACGACTTTGACCGTTATGAACGCAGAATGCAGGAAATGAACATGCCGCTTGAAGGCATCCGTCGTGTGGCAAATGAATTCACCGCCCTGTGCTTCATCACCACCGACCGGGCGGACAACCAGATTACCGGATTCTGCCCGTCAGCCATGAATTATCCTTGCAAATACGAATTCAAGCACATAAATCCCGGCAAAGACCTCGCCATTATCGCCGCGGGCAACATGAATGACATGAAGCACTACCCCGCTTTTTTCAAAGAACAGGGCATACGCTACATTTATGACCCCAGCCAGCAGATCACCAGCATTTCCGGCGAAGAACTGCAAGAAAGCATCACCGGCGCTTTCATGTTCATCGGCAACGACTACGAACTGGAGATGGTGCTAAATGCCTTGGGCATGGCCAATAAAGAAGAACTTCTTGAGCTGACCCCGCATGTTGTCACCACCCTGGGAAGCCAGGGTTCTTTTCTGCTTACGGGCGAAGGTGAAATTCACATCCCGGCGGTGCTCACCGAGGAAGTGAAAGACCCTACAGGAGCGGGAGACTCCCTGCGCGGCGGCATGCTGGCGGCCCTGCACCGGGGCGAAAATCTGGTCAAGGCCATTCAGACCGGCACTGTGGCGGCAAGCTTTTGTGTGGAAAAATACGGCACCCAGGAACATTTTTTCGACCAGGAAATATTCGAACACCGCTTTTCAAAAACATTCGGCCAGGTATAAAAAACTTGCAAAGCGCCAGGCGCGCCCGCGCAGGCAAATCAGAATGGTTCAAAAAACATACAATATTGTAACTTTTGGCTGTCAGATGAACGTCAACGAGTCTGCATGGCTCGAACGCGCCCTTGCCCGGGCGGGATTTTCCCCTGCCCCCGAAGACAAGGCCCGCGTGTATATTATAAACACCTGCTCGGTGCGGGCGAAACCGGTGCAAAAAGTTATGAGCCTGCTTGGCCGCATTGAAAAACTGACCGCCGCCAACCCCGACGTGCTGGTGGCCGTGGGCGGATGCGTGGCCCAGCAGCTGGGGGAACAATTTTTCAAACGCTTCCCTCAGGTGCGTCTGGTTTTTGGCCCGGACGGCACAAGCAATGCCCCCGCCGCGCTCCTTCGCCTTATGGAAGACCCTTTGCTGCGGCTTTCCCTGCTTGATTTCACCGAGCATTATGTAGACAAGGACCCCCTTGCTGAAAACGGCCCGGCCCCTACCTCGGCCTATGTTGACATAATGCAGGGTTGCGACAATTTCTGCACTTACTGTATTGTGCCCTTTACCAGGGGGCCCAAGAAATCACGCCAGAAGGACTCAATTCTCAAGGAATGCCGCGGCCTGATCGCCCGCGGCAGCCGGGAAATCACCCTGTTGGGGCAAAATGTTAACGCCTATGGAGTTGATCAGCCGGCCTGGGGCACATCTTTTGCGGAACTGCTTTATGCGGTGGCGGAAATTCCGGGCCTGCTCCGCCTGCGCTTCATGACCTCCCACCCCAAAGACATCGCCCCCGAAGTTATCCGGGCGTTCAAAGACCTGCCCGGCCTTTGCCCCCGCCTGCATCTGCCCTTGCAATCCGGTTCAAACAAGGTGCTCAAGCTGATGAACCGCAAATATACAGTGGAGCACTATCTTGATATTGCGGCCTCCCTGCGTGAAGCGAGACCGGACCTTGAGCTTTCGACAGACATCATTGTCGGGTTTCCGGGAGAAACGGAAGACGACTTTGAAGCCACCATGCGCGCCATGCAGGCCGCCAATTTCATGGACAGCTTCTCATTTTGCTACTCCGACCGCCCCGGCACAAAGTCCGAGCGCTTTCTGGACAAAATTCCACAGACAACAGCTCTTGAACGCCTGGCCCGGCTTCAGGCATGGCAGACAGAACGGCGCGAAACTTTTTTGGAAGAACAGGTGGGCAAATCCACCCATATCTTAATAGAATCGCCAAGCAAGCGCAAAGACGGATGGCAAGGGCGCGACCCTTACGGCTGCATTGTCAACATATCCTCCAAAACCACCTACCCGGGAAAGCTTTTGCCTGTAACCATAACCGGGGCGAAAAAGCACTCGCTTACCGCCAAAGAGGTTGAAATATAATGGTTGAACTCAGTGTTGCCGGCCTTTCAATGGACCCGGTCAGCAAATCGCCGATACTGGTGCTGCGCACCATTTCGCAAAAACACATCCTGCCCATCTGGATAGGCCCCAGCGAAGCTGTTTCCATTTCCCTGGCATTGCAGGAAATCAAGGTGCCCCGCCCTCTCACCCACGACCTGCTGCTTTCTGCGGTGGAAGCCGTGGGATACCAGCTAAAGTCAGTTCAAATTGTCAAGGTGGACGATGGGGTGTTTTATGCCCAGCTCGAACTTTCCAAAGAAAATCAAACCAGCCTGGTTGACTGCCGCCCCTCCGATGCGGTGGCTCTGGCGCTAAGAGCACAGGCCCCCATCCTGGCCAGCAAGGAGGTAATGGACGAAGCGGCTCTGGAATATCCCAAAGACCAACATCAGCCTGTGGCGGTTTCCGCAGGAGACGGAGCCATAGCCATGCTTGCGCCCGACCACGAATTCGACGACCTTGACGAAAACTCTGACCCGGAAATGTCCGACATTCTTGCCGGCATGGACCCTGAATCGAAATACAAAATGTAATCCTGATATTCTCTATGCATTACTAGAGCATTTCAAAGCGGAAATGCTCTAGTGTCCGTGCACGAGGCGTAGGCGGAATTTACTTCCGCCTACGCCTCGTGCAGCGTCTTAAAGTTAATCTGCTCTAGGGCCTGTTAACGCCTCAAATGATCGCTTA
>CAZJFJ010000014.1:24625-29170 GCA_964545305.1 uncultured Desulfovibrionaceae bacterium | reverse complement strand
GAATCATACTGCTGTTCTCTTCCACTGCACTGCTCGCATTGAAAACAAAATAAGCAGACAAACAAAGGAGTGCCCATGAGTGTAAAAATGCTTGAGATTAACTGGCAGGACTTCAAGAAAAAGATTGAGAACAACGCTCTCGTAATTTTACCCGTGGGCTCCACCGAAGCGCATGGCCTGCACCTGCCGCTTGGGGTGGATGTTATTACTTCCACCGGATTCGCCGAACTTTTGGCAAAAGAAACGGGCGGGCTGGTGGCTCCTCCCATTGTATACGGCTACAAGGGGGAAACCGGAGGCGGCCCCATTTACGCGGGCACGCTTGAGCTTAACGCCAAAACCCTGATCGATCTGGTGCGCGATGTGCTGGAAGAGCTGGTTGCCGACGGCGTGAAAAATATTTTCATCATGAATGGCCATTATGAAAACGAAATGTTCCTGCTTGAAGCCATGGATCTGGTAACCAAAAAGCACGCTGGGGTGAAAATTGTGGAAAGCGCGTGGTGGGACCAATTCCCTGACGATTTGATTGAAAAGGTGTTTGACGAGGTTCCCTTCCCTGGGTGGGCGGTGGAGCACGCGGCCATAGCCGAAACCTGTCTGACCATGGCGTTCAGGCCGGACCTTGTGCATATGGAAAAATTTGTGGAAGAAGAGCAGATTCGCGTGCTCAGCTATCATGTTTCCCCAATCAAGCGCGAAATTTATCCCGGCCGGGGAGCTCCGTCCACTTCCCGCAGTTCCAGCCCTGAAAAAGGCAAGCTGATTGTGGACACCGTGATGAAAGGCTTCCTGAAGGTCGTCAGGGAAGAATTCGGCGCATAAGCCGCGGCAAATCTTTTGCACAGCAAAAAAAACACTCCCGGCCAAACCTTTCCCTGGTTCCGCCGGGAGCGTTTCCAGGTGTGAAACATTTTCGCCCTGCCCGCCAAACGCCGCCGCAAACAGCTTCCTGCCATTTTTTTTATAAAAATTTCCAATCCCGTTCCACGCAAAGGCATAAACACTCCATACCAAGCCGGATTTTCAAAAAAACTCTGTTTTAATCCTGAATAAAATCCCGCCCCGCAGGCGTTTATAAGGCCGTTCCTTTGCTGGGAACGAAAAAGCCGGACATATTCACGCCCTCATGCTCAAGCAGCTTTACTTTTTTGGCTATGCCGCCGGCGTAACCGGTCAGGCTGCCATTAGCCCCAACAACCCTGTGGCATGGAATGATTATGGAAATAGGGTTGTGCCCTACTGCGCCGCCTACCGCTTGGCTGGACATATTTTTTTTACCCATCCCAACAGCTATTTTTCTGGCTATTTCACCATAAGTCACGCACTTTCCATAGGGAATTTCACATAAAACATCCCATACAGCTCTTCTGAATTCATTGCCGCCGGGAGCCAGAGGCAATTCCGAAATGGCGGGCTTTTTTCCGGAAAAATACAGATCCAGCCATTTTTTCGTTTCAGCAAATACCGGCAAATCTGATTTCTCAAGCATACTTTCTCTTATTGTTGCCGCAAAATATTTTTGCCCATCATTCCAAACGCCAACAATATTGTTTCCATCACTTGCCAAGGTAATTCTTCCCAGCGGGGATTCGTAATGGGTTGAATAAAACATCTTGTTCTCCTTAAAATTTCAGATAATTCCACAAATTGACTGTTGCATAGCCGCGCCACGGCCGCCAAGCTTCCGCCAGTTTTAAAATATCAGCTTCAGATAATGGCGCGAGAGCCTTTTTAATGCCGAGATCCGTATGCGGAAATGCGTCCGGCCAGCCCATTGCGCGCATTGCGATATACTGAGCCGTCCAGGGGCCGATTCCGGGAATGGATACGAGTTTTTCGATTTCTTTTTCCGGCTGAGCGCACAAGACAAAATCAATCTCGTTGCTTGCAATTTTTTGCGCCAAACTCAAAATGGCTTTCGCCCGCGCCTCAATAATTCCAAGAGGCCCGAGGTGACTGGAAATATTGCCGTGCAGGGCTGTTATATCGTGAACGGATGGAAAGGAGTGCGTCAAACCTTCGACACCGGTTTCAACAGGAACCCCAAAGGCTTTCGCAAATCTTCCGGCTAAAGTGCCCGCGGCTTTCACGGTTATTTGCTGACCCAAAACCGCACGGACGGCCAGTTCAAACGGCTCGAAGCAGCCAGGAAGCCTTGTGCCCGGAACGAAAAAACCGGATTTTGCGCCGTTTGCCGCCGACAAAACTTCGTAAACCACATCAGGATAGCAGTATAGATCAAACAAGTTGCGTACCCGGGCCAGCAGTTGGGGCAACACGGACAACAGCGTTGCACTGACGGTTACAGCCAATGCGTTGTTATGCGGAAGATGCACCACCCGCAGCCAGCCGCAAACATGTTTTTCTTCCCCATTCACGCAATAAACGGTTCGCATGTAAGAACTATCGTCAACCAGCTCCACACCGGGAATAGCCCGCGCAGCCAGAAACTCGATCATTTGCTCCCACCGGTATGGCGGGCGGTAGCCCAATGTCAAAGTTATATCACTGCCGCTTGCTTTTGCGCCCGAAATCTGCTTGCGCAAGGCGGTAGGCGAAAGCCGGTATTGTTTTTTAAACAAGTCGTTGAAACGCCGCAAACTGCCAAAGCCCGCCGCCATTGCAACGTCCAGCACCGAAAGTTCCGTGTCCGTGAGCAAACTTTTGGCAAGCAGCAGCCTGCACGTTTGAAGATACTGGATTGGGGACACTTTAAACTCGGCCGCAAATACACGCCGAAGATGGCGGGCTGAATATCCGAGCCGCTGAACGTATTCTTCAAGGTTTTGGCCGCTGCCGCAATTTTCTTCAAGCAGTCTTGCCGCCTTGCAAACCAGCATGGATGCTGCGTCAATCGGGGCCGAACCGGGGGCCAGCTCTGGCCTGCACATGAGGCACGGCCTGTAGCCAGCCTGCTCAGCCGCCGCTGCCGTCCCATAAAAAAAGCAATTCTCTTCTTTGGGCATTTTTGCGCGGCAAACAGGCCGGCAATAAATGCCGGTAGATAAAACTCCTACAAAAAAACGGCCGTCAAACCTGGCGTCTTTTGCTTTAAACGCTGCATACCACGCACTGTGCTCTCTCTTCATAACTCTTGCCCCTTTAGAGCAGTTCACACTTGAAATGTTCTGCAAAGGTTTGCCTTCAAACCCTTCCCGCCAAATGATTGTAGCGCAGCTTTGCCGGCCGTTAAGCAATCTTTTAAGGCGTTAACTGCTCTAATAGAGAGAATAGTCTTTTTTAAAAAAAACACTCGCCATTTTCGGACACACATATTTTTAGAGCATTTCACACTTGAAATGTTCTGCAAAGGTTTGCCTTCAAACCCTTCCCGCCAAATGATTGCAGCGCAGCTTTGCCTCCCGTTAAGCAATCATTTGAGGTGTTAACTGTTCTAGCAGAAAAATTCATAGGGCAGTTAGCCGCAACAACACAGAACATGAAAGAATGGAGGCTAAGCCCGCGTTAAAGACGCATCTTTCTTTCCCCAAACTCCGGGCCCGCGAGAACCAGCAAACGGGCCAGACATGCCTGATTTTTCAGGGCAAAGCGCGTTCTGCCGTTTATCGTCCTTAATTTCCCGCCAGCAGCTTGCCGTGACCGGAAAAGTTGCCGGCGGAATCTCTTCGCGTTTCATTCGTATTTTTAAAATGAATCAAAAGGCTTGCCGAACAAAGCGGATTTCAAGACAAAACATCTTCTGCGCGGGGCCGATGCCCCGCCTTTGCCCCACGCTCCCGGCAAAATCTATTTTCTCCTTGCTAACAGGCTGTTTAAAAGCTATCTTCTCGCATAAATTTAATGCTTTATCTGGAGTAGTTAAACCTTTTATGGACACCCGCCCAAAAACCCAACCGCCCCAAACCCCAGAACATAAAATCTCCCTGCTGGGCGACCTTCAGGATCTGGACCGCAAACTGGTCAAACTGATCGCCCGCCGCACCGAAATTTTTGACAAACTGACGCAAAACCGCCGCAAATCTTCCAAAGCCGCTCTTCGCTTCGCCGGTGAGGAAAAAGAACTGCGCAAAAACTGGGAACAGGCCGCCAGCAAGCTAAGCCGCGATGAACGCTTTTTGCGGGACACGTTTTCCCTGCTTCAAGAGCTTACCTTGCTGCCCGAACACATTGAGGAGAGAGGCGACAACCTGTTCAACCTGGCTCCCTCCAGAAAACCCGTGGCTTTTGAGCTGCCCGCCATTGCATCCCCCCGCGAATCCTGCCTTTGGGCCGTTCTTGCGGCGGAAGCAGGGGCCGACATCAGGCTTGAAAACCAGTCCCTACCCGACAATCTGATTGCGCTGATCAAAGCCCTAAACCAGGCGGGGGCGCACCTTTCATGGGAGCAAAACGGCATAATCGTCAATCATAAAGGAAACGAGCTGGAGTGGAAGGATAAAACCATTTTCGCGGGTGAAATAATCGGACCCTGATGTGTAACAAAATTCTAACATAACCTTATTCTCCTTTTTTGTGCGGCGCTTGCGGTGCTTAGAAGCAGCGACTTATTACGCGCCTTAAATTGTTTTTTGTTTTTTTATA
>CAZJFJ010000014.1:0-24615 GCA_964545305.1 uncultured Desulfovibrionaceae bacterium | reverse complement strand
TCTGCTTTCCGCCCTTGCCCTTAAAAACCCCGGCGTGGTCAAGTTCACCGGGGACTCCACCCTCAAGCTGTGCGATCTTTCCGCCTGGCGCAACACTCTGCCCCTTTTCGGCGCAAGGCTCGCCCATGTAATACCCAAAACAAAAGGCCTGCCCGCCCATCAGGAATGTTCCGGCCTTCTTCCGGAAACAGCCGCGTTGCCGGAAGACCTGCCCCAGGAGGCGATTCTCGCCCTGATGCTTGCAGCCCCCTTCTGGCCCGGAAAAACAGTTTTCACCCATACCGGCACGGCCGCTTTCGCCTCGGCAAAGAAAGAGGCGCTGCCCCTGCTCGCCGCCTGCGGCGTGCAGTTTGACGACAAAGAAAGCGGTCTTTCCATCACTCCGGGCACAGGGCTTGTTCCGCAAAAGCCGGAGCTTTCCACCTGCCTTTGTTCGGCCGCTATTTTGCTTTCCCTTCCCGCTTTTGCGGGCGGAGAAGCCAAAACAAGAGGCGCATGGCCTAAGCATGAACCGGATGCGGACGCCGTTTTAAGACTGCTGGAATGGGCCGGATTGAAGATTGAAATAAAAACAGGATTAGTAGCGAGCAAACGAAGTGAAAGCCTGAGCCCTCCCAAGTTGCCGTTGAAGCTGAATGATCTGCCCGGTTGGGCGGAACCTCTGGCGCTGGTGCTTGCGGCCAACCACGCGTTCCATAAAAACAAGGTGGAAATTGAAGCGGAAGGGCTTGGTCTGGCTCTGGCCCAAGAATTTTTACAACTGTTTGGCATGGAGCTTGATGAAGCGGACGGCGCCACGCTGGAAATAAAACGCTCGGCCGAAGGACGCGACCCGGCCAAGCAGGTCCTCTGGACTGCGCCAGCGCCCGCCTGGGGCGTAGCCTTCGCCCTTGGCGCATATTTAAGGCCCAATATAGCCTTGACCAACCCGGCATTGGTGAGCAGTGTAATGCCGTTTTTCTGGCCCATTTACAACAGCCTGCCTTCGCCCTCCATGCAAAAAGCCAAAATAGAAGAAGAAGCCGCACCCAAACCCAGGCGCAAAGTAATTGCCAAAGGCGTGCAATCCGACCTGGCCAATTTAAGAGCCGACTATGAGCCGGAACCCTATGAGTGACAATTTGCAGCATAATGTAAAAATAGCCGAAATGGGGATAGCGGAGCTGGAATCCGAGATCGCCCGCATTGCGGAAGAAGAGCGGAACTGCCTGGACAGGCTAAGCGAAACCTTAGCCAAAGAAGACCCGGCCGCCGGAATATTCTTTGCGCAGGAAATTCATGCCATGAAGCAGGACAAACTGCGCCTGCATGTGGAAAAGGAATTTTGCCGCAAGCGCATCTGCCGCTTGAAATTTGAGGGGGAATGCTGAATGGAGCTGAAAAACAAAAAAGTGCTGGTCACCGGAGCGGACGGCTTTATCGGAAGCCATCTGGTAGAGTGCCTTCTGGCCGAAGGCTGCCAGGTAAAGGCATTTGTGCAGTACAACTCGTTCAACTCCTGGGGCTGGCTCGACGGGTTCGACAAGGCCGTTCTTGAAAACATCGAAATTTTCGCGGGCGACGTGCGCGACGCGTATGGCGTGAAAACCGCGTGCAAGGGAGCCGACGCCATTTTCCATCTGGCCGCGCTAATCGCCATCCCGTTCAGCTACCATTCCCCTGCAAGCTATGTGGAAACCAACATCAACGGAACGCTGAACATTTTGCAGGCCGCGCGCGACCTGGGAGACATCCGCACCTTTGTCACCTCCACTTCCGAAGTATACGGCACCGCGCAATATGTGCCCATTGACGAAGCCCACCCCAGGCAGGGGCAATCGCCTTATTCCGCCACCAAAATAGGGGCCGATCATCTGGCTGAGAGCTTCTGGCGCAGCTTCGGGCTGCCGGTCACAATCGTGCGCCCGTTTAACACCTATGGGCCAAGACAGTCCGCCCGCGCGGTAATTCCCACCATCATCACCCAGCTGCTCTCAGGATACGAAGAAATCCGCATGGGCAAGCTTAGCCCCACCCGGGACTTCAACTATGTGGAAGACACCTGCGCCGGATTCGCGGCAATAGCCAGATCGGACAAAACCGTTGGCCAGGAAATAAATATCGCCACCCAGGACGAAATTTCCATAGGAGAGCTGGCTGAAGAGCTGGTGCGCCAAATCAACCCGGATGCGCGCATCGTTTCAGACGAGCCGGAACGCATGCGCCCGGCCAACAGCGAAGTGGAACGCCTTTTGGGCAGCAATGCCCGCATAGGGGCTTTGACCGGCTGGAGCCCCTCGCACAATCTGGCCCAGGGGCTTGCCAAAACCATCGCCTGGTTCAAGAAGCCCGCCAACCTCGCCCGGTATAAGAGCGACATCTACAACATATAGGACACTTGCCGTGAAATTCGCCCAATTTCCCGAAATAGTAGAATTTATCAAAGGCCTTTACCCCGGAGAAGAACCGGTGCCCCTGCATGCCCCCCGCTTCTTCGGGAACGAGAAAAAATATCTTGCCGACTGCATTGACACCACCTTCGTGTCGTATGTAGGCGCCTATGTCACCCGTTTCGAGGAAATGACCGCCGCCTACACCGGCGTGAAGAAAGCGGTGGCGATGGTGAACGGAACCGCCGCCCTGCTCATGGGGCTGATGGCTTTGGGTGTTGAAGAAGATGATGAGATAATCACCCAGCCCCTCACCTTTGTGGCCACCTGCAATGCCATCCGCCACGCCCGCGCATGGCCCTTGTTCGTGGATGTGGAAAAAGAAGCGCTTGGGCTCTGCCCCAAGGCGCTGGCCGACTTCCTGCACTCGAATACCGAAAGGGACTCTGCCGGAGCGCTCCGCAACAAGCTGACCGGTCGCAGAATCGGGGCTTGCCTGCCCATGCACACCTTTGGGCAGCTTTCCTTTATTGATGAAATCGCCGCCCTTTGCGACGAGTTTGGCATCCCCCTTATGGAGGATTCGGCGGAAGCTTTGGGCAGTTTTGTAAACGGCCGGCATGCCGGAAGCATAGGGAAAGCGGGAATTTTAAGCTATAACGGGAACAAGCCGGTAACCTGCGGCGGGGGCGGCATGCTGATTACCAACGATGAAGAAGTGGCCGCCAAGGCCCGGCATCTTTCCACCACCGCCAAAAAAGCCCACCCATACCTTTTTAACCACGACGAGGTGGGCTTCAACCTGCGCCTGCCCAACTTGAACGCGGCCGTGGGCTGCGCCCAGATGGAAAATTTCCCGGCAGTGCGCGAAAACAAACGCAAGCTCGCCCGGATTTATTCCGCCTATTTCTCCGGGCTTGGAATCGGCACCATTGCCGAACGCCCCGGCACCGAAGCCAACTACTGGCTTAACTGCATTTTCGCGGAATCCCATGAAAACAGGGACGCGTTCTTACAATACGCCGCCGAGCATAAAATTCAGGCCCGCCCCGCCTGGACCCTGATGCCGGACCTGCCCATGTACAAGGCCTGCGCAAGCGGCCCCATCCCCACCGCACGCTGGCTGGAAGAAAGAATTATCTGCCTGCCCAGCAGCTTCCGGCCGGGCAGCTGAACAATTCGGCATGATCGGCATTTCCAGGCTTTATATGGGGCAGGCGGAGCCGTCGGACAGGCTGCGTTATAAAAAGAACGGCCGCAAGCCCATAGTGGTCTGGAACATCACCCGCAAGTGCAACCTCCGGTGTTTATACTGCTATGCCGATGCCAACGCTCACCCCGCCAGGGAAGAGGCGGACGCAGACGAAGCGAAGCGGATTATCGACGAGCTTGCGGAGTTCGGAATTCCCGTGCTTCTTTTTTCCGGGGGCGAACCGCTCACCCGCCCGGATTTGCCCGAACTGGCCGCGTATGCAAGCAAAGCAGGGCTGCGGACGGTTGTTTCCACCAATGGAACCCTGATTACCCCGGAAACGGCGCAAGCGCTGAAAAACGCCGGAGTGAGCTATGTGGGCGTATCTGTTGACGGAACGGAAGAAACGCACAACCTGCTGCGCGGGCACCCCAAAGCCTACGCGCAGGCGCTTGACGGGCTGAGCCACGCCCGCCGGGCCGGGCTCAAGGCGGGGCTGCGCATCACCCTCACCCGCTCAAACCAGAACCAGATAAAAGACATCTTCAAAATTTTGCACGAACGGGAAATTGACCGGGTCTGCTTCTACCATCTGGTTTGCGCAGGCCGGGGAAAAAACCTGGGAGAACTGGTGCTTTCACCCGCTGAAACCAGACGCGCGGTGAACACGATCATTAATGAAACCGGGCGGATGTTTGAATCAGGACACAAAAAAGAAGTGCTTACAGTGGACAACCACGCTGACGGGCCATATCTTTGGATGAGGCTTTGCAGAGAAAATCCGGAAAGGGCAAAGGAAGCCTGGAGCCTGCTTTCCATTTCCGGGGGCGAATCCTCCGGGCAGGGGATAGCGGCGATAAACTGGCAGGGTGATGTGCTGCCCGACCAATTCTGGCAAAACCGCGTTTTGGGCAACATCCACGAGAATTCTTTTTCCCGGATATGGGCCGGACACGGGCAGGAAGACGGATCGGCGCTGGAATTTTTAACCAAATTGCGCAATAAAAGAAATTATGTGGAAGGCCGCTGCGAAAGTTGCCGCTTTCTGGGCATATGCGGCGGCAATTTCAGGGCAAGGGCAGAAATGCTGACAGGAAGCCCCTGGGCGGCAGATCCCGCATGCTATCTCAGCGACCGGGAAATTGAAGGCGCTCCGCCATACAGTGACTAACCATGCAAGACCAGCGAAACACCAAACATTTCTCCGGCAAACCGGACAAGCCGATGGAAGTTATTTCTGCGCTTACCAAAACCGAGCGGGAGGACGCCGAGGCGAAAGCCCTGAACAAGCCGTTTGTTTTGGGCCTGCTCTTTGGGTCAGTGCTGCTGTTCGGGGCGCTGCTGCTGATTTTGTGGGCTTTGCCCTCTTTTGGGGCTGAACTTTTCCCGCCTTTTGCAAAGCATATCCTGCTGTTCGCAATAGCCGCAATTTTTCTGGCGGCCCTTGTTTTGTGCGGAACAATCGCTTTTGCGCTGACTACCGGCAAACGGCTGCCATTCATGCACCGCTTGCGGGGGATAATGAACTGGGTGCTTTTCCCGCTCATGCGCCTTCTGGGAATTATCCTGCGCATTCCCAAGAGCAAGGTCAGGCTGGCATTCATACGCCTCAACAACGACCTGGCCGAAGTTTCAAGAAACCGTTGCGAACCGGAAGAACTGTTAATACTCCTGCCTCACTGCATTCAAAAGAGCACCTGCCCCCACCGGCTTACCCACAACATTCAAAGCTGCACCAGGTGCGGCGCCTGCGCGGTTGGGCCGCTGCTCGACCTGGGCGACAAATACGGGGTGGAAGTGGTGATTGTGCCCGGCGGAACAGTCGCCCGTCAGATGGTAAAGAAAAAACGCCCTAAATGCCTGGTGGCCGTAGCCTGCCACCGCGACTTGACCAGCGGGGTGCGGGACGTGGCTTCGCTGCCGGTTTACGGCATCGTGAACCGGCGTCCGCTCGGCCCGTGCATCGACACCAGCGTGGATGTGCCCAAGGTTGAGGAAGCCATTCTGATGTTTCTGGAAAAACAAAACCGCTCAAGCAACTAGAGCAGTTAACACCTCAAATGATTGCTTAACGGTGGGCAAAGCCGCCGTAAAACGCTTGAAAAATCTCTTTTGCCTTCATTAAAGCGGTGTGGGCGGAAAACTCTGTTTATTGCCGTCCCACACCATTTCAATGCGGGAGGCAGGGCCGCTTTAACCTTGAAAACTCCCTTATACCCGGAAGCCCGTCCATTGCCCACACTCATGAGGAGCAGGCGAAATTTCCTTTTGCCGGGCAATCCGCATCTCTTCCGCGAGCTTCCCCCGCCCGGCAGAAAACCTGTATCAGGCCCGCATGCGCAGAAGAATTCCCGGCACGGTGTCAGGAGGGCGCTTGCGGTACTCCAGGCAGGTAATATTCCCGGTTTCAGGCCAGGGCAAAAGGCCGCAGGCTTCTTTTACCTCCCGCAGCACCTGACCGAGCCCCGCCAGATTCAAAACCCCCACAGCCTCCTCAAAGGGAATTTCCGCCTGCGCCGCTACCCGCAAGCTCATTTCCCCATTCAGGCACATCCCGGTTATAAACGCCCCGCCAATCTTGGGCCAAACACCGCTGACCAGCATTTTTTCAAGCCCCTGCCCCTCTTCCTGAATAAGCAGAAGCTCTTTATCCCGCCCGGCAAACCCGGCCCAGGGAATATGCATCCAGGCCCGCACTCCGCAGGCTTCCAGCGACTGGGCATGCGCTTTTTGAATGGCGGCCAGCTCGCAGATTTTTCCAGCAGCGCCAGCTTCAAGCCCTGAGGTGAACTTGTCCTCCCACAGCCCGCGCAGCCAGGACACCTCCAGCTCGCTCCTGACCACAACCTCGCCGGGAAAAGGCTCACCCAGCTTCAAAGGCGGGGCTTTTCCCGTTTCCGGCGTTTCCTGCAGCCCTTCGGGGGCAAACTCCTTCAGTAAAAATTCACCCCAGGCCGTATCACACGCGCCACGCATGGCGGTATAGGCCTGCACTTCCACAGCACCAGCCCTGCCATGCAGCTGTTTAACGAATTTCAGCAGAATTTCCGGTTCAAGCCCGTCAATGCGCAAAAGCAGGCGCTGCCCCGGCCTCGCCTCAAAAGGAAGCCGGGCGGAAAGAACGAATCCGCCCACTTCCACCCAAAAAAGGCCGGAACCAATATCCTTAAGCACTTCACCTTCAACTTCCTGCCCCAGAGCGTGGCTTGCCCGAAACTGGCGGCGGCGGTTTTCAGAGCTGAAATCACGCTCCCCGCCTTCAAATCCAAAACCGTTTTTGCTTCCTACCCGCATTCTGTCAAACCTTGTGTAATTGCTTAAATCCAAGTTTGTTGCTAAGGATAATGCTAATCGCGCAAACCCGCAACCGGGAGGGGCAGATGACTACTCCTTATCAAAACACTTACTGGGTAAAGCCGGGCAAATTGCTGGCCGGGTGCTATCCCGGCGCTCCAACCCCCGACCTGATTCCCGCCCGCCTGGAAGCGCTGGCTGACGCCGGGGTCAGCGTTATTATAAGCCTTATGGAACCCGGTGAATGCTATTCCAACGGCGCCCCTTATGTCCGCTACGATGAAGATTTCCTGCTTCTCACCCACAACCGGCAGATTGACGCAAAATGGCTCAACTTTCCCATCCCCGATTATGGCGTGCCCAGCCCTCGCCAGATTCTGAACATCCTCAACAACATTAATCAGGCAATTGAAGAGGGCAGAACCGTATTTGTGCACTGCTGGGGAGGCAAAGGGCGCACAGGCACGGTAATAGGCTGCTGGCTGGCCCGCCACGGCGACGCCTCGCCGCTTGACAGCATAGAAAGGCTGCGCAAAGACTGTGAAAACGCTACCCAACCCTCGCCGGAAACAGAAGAGCAGGCAGACTTCATCTGCAACTGGAAAAAGGGGTTCTAGGTCTACTGGCGTTAATTAGCCGCTTAACGGCAGACAAAGCCAGCCTTGCATCCACTTGCGGCACAATTTTTATTAAAACCCTTGCAAAGCCTTTCGCGCCTGAAACAATCCATACCCCTCCGCTGTGTTGTTTTCAACCCATCATGCTGTGTGTAAAAACACACAAAAACGCAAAGAACACATTGCCCATTTTTTCGCCTTTCCTAAAAATCAAATAAAACAAGGGTGTTATGCGAAGCCCAAATTTGGCATATCCTTTGCTTTAGGAGAAAGCAACGGGGAGACCCCCCGCAAGAGGGGAGAAAAATGTACCAAACCACAATTAAAAACAAAATCGTAAGCTCGGGAATCGGCCTGCACAGCGGCAAGCTGGTTGAAATCGCCTTAATTCCCGCTTCTGAAAATACAGGCATTGTATTCCACATTCACACTGAAGGCGGAGTGCGCGAACTCAAGCCTAACCCCAAGCTGGTCATTGCCACCGGCCTGGCAACCACTCTTGGCATGGATAGCGCTTCGGTAGCAACCGTCGAGCATCTTATGGGAGCTTTGCGCGGCCTTGAAATAGACAACATCATTGTTGAAATCAAAGGCGGAGAAGTTCCGATTATGGACGGTAGCGCCGCATCTTTTGTGCTGCTTATTAAAAGCGCCGGAATCACCCGCCAGAAAGCCGCCCGCAAAGTGGCCAAAGTCATCCGTCCGGTGAGCATTGAACAGGATGGCAAGTGGATTAAGGCCGAACCTTATAACGGCCTGCGCATCAATTACACCATTGATTTCGCACATCCGACCATTGGAGTGCAGAATATGGAAATTGAAGTGACCCCCGAAACTTTTAAAGATGTGCTTGCCAAGGCCCGCACCTTCGGGTTTCTCAAGGAAGTTGAGTATTTGAATAAAAACGGGCTTGCCCTTGGCGGCTCGCTCGACAACGCAATAGTGCTTGATGATTACAGCGTGCTGAACCAGGACGGGCTCCGCTTCCCTGATGAATTCGTACGTCATAAAATTCTCGATTTTATCGGAGACATGGCCATGCTGGGCATTCCCCTGGAAGGCTACTTCGAGGTACATTGCTCCGGGCACAGCCTGAACAACGCGTTCTTGCGCCGCATCTATGAAAACCGCGAACTCTATCTTGACGTGGTTACCGCGCGCGTGCCGGACTCTGGCGGAGCCCGCGAAAAAGAAGCCGCCGAGCTCCCCGATTTGGTTGGGCAGGCAATCTAAGTTTTTGCCTCTTTTCTAAAAATTGAAGCCCCCGTGAAAACGGGGGCTTTTCACGTTTATTCAAACCCTCTGGGCACAGCCGGGGCCAGGCAGTTACTCTGCTCCAGAGCTTACCGGCAGTCTATTTCAGGGCGTTCCGCACTTGAAGTGTTTGCAAGCATTTTAAAAAAAAATTTGATCCAGAGCATTTCACACTTGAAATGCCCTGCAAGGATTTGTCTTCAAATCCTTGCCGCCAAATGATTGCAGGCGGCTTTGCCGACCGTTAAGCAGTCATCTGAGGCGTTAACTGCTCTAAACAGGCGCAAGCAGCTTTACCCTTCATTAAACGATTATTTCAGGCGTTAATTATTCGCCCTGCAGCATTCTACTTTGAGACGTCTCCCTTCGGCGCTTAGTGTTGCCGCCTTCATCCGCACGATTCAAGGATTCGTCTACGGCTGAAGCAACGGCGGAACTGAGTCCCCCTGCACCTGCGGATGGAGGGCGCAGGGCCATGATTAAAAAATATCCCAAACCGTTCCTGCCATTTCAGGAAGGTCTGCATGCCCTGCTGTCGTCAGATTTATGCCTTCTCCCCTTTATCCTACCAATTATATGTACTTTTTCTCCTTGTATAATATTGAAAGGATTGCTAGTAGACAAATTTAAAAGGAGAACTGATTATGAAAAAAATCATGCTTGCATTGCTTATGGCTTTATTCATCTTCCCGGCTTCCGGCCTGGCCGCCGAAAAAATAGTTATCGGCGTCACTCCCTTCCCCCACAAGGACATAATGGAAGTTGTAAAACTCATCCTGGCTGAAAAAGGCTATGAGCTGGAAATCAAGGAATTTTCCGACTATGTGCAGCCGAACATGGCCCTTGCGGAAGGCCAGTTGGACGCCAACTTCTTCCAGCACCAGCCCTACCTTGACAACATGAACAAGGAAAAAAACCTGGGCCTTACCAGCGTTGCCATGATCCATGTCGAGCCTCTGGGCCTCTACAGCACCAAAATTGACGAACTTAAAAAGCTCAAATCCGGAGACTTTAAAGGCAAGCTCGCGGCCCTGATTCCCCATCTCAAATCCGGCGCCAAAATTTCCGTGCCCAACGACCCCACCAATGAAGCGCGCGCTCTGCGCCTTCTGGAAGCCCACGGCCTGATCAAGCTGAATAAAGGGGACATGGTCACCGCCCGTGACATCATTAAAAATCCCTACAACATTGAAATTGTGGAACTTGACGCGGCCCAGCTGCCCCGCACCCTGGATGACGTGCTCGCTTCCGTGATCAACAGCAACTTCGCAGGGCAGGCCGGCTTCATTCCTTCCCGCGACGCAATTGTCATGGAAGATAAAGATTCTCCCTATGCGAACATCATCGCTGTGCGCGAAGCCGACAAGGACAGCCCGAAAATCAAGGCCCTGGTTAAAGCCAGCCAGTCCGACCAGGTTCGCGAATTTATTATAAAAGAACTGGAACCCAAGGGCATTCTCCCCTCGTTCTAGAGCAGATTAACTTTAAGACGCTGCACTCGGCGTTGCCGGCGGAAGTAAATTCCGCCTACGCCTCGTGCGCGGGCAGCCCTTCTTGGGTCGGGCTGCCCTAGAGCATTTCAACTTTGAAATGCTCTAATCAACGCCCATTGTGCTGAAAGGCCCCGGAAGATGCTTCCGGGGCCTTTTCAACTGCATGGCGGCAACGCTGCGCTACCCGCAGGCGGGGTTCACTCCCGCCGTTGCTTCAGCTGTGGACGAATCTTTGAGTCGTGCGGATGAAGACCGGCAACGCTAAGTGCCTAAGGGAGCGTCTCAAAATTAATCTGTTTTCCAAGCGCTGCCGGCCAACAACGCAAGCAGAAGGCTGCTTACCAAAAAGCAGACATAACTTATTTTTGCCCCCCTCCCGAGCACAGCATGAAAAGCTGATTCCTTCAGCTCTTGCCCGTCAGGCCCGTCAGGCTCGTCAGGCACGTCAAGCCCATCAGGCCCGGCAGGAAGGTTTCTTTACTTCAAAGAGCCTGTCATGAAGAGCCGGGGAAAATTTTTTCCAAAGGCCTGCGTTCCGGCACAACAATCTCTTTGAGATGTTTGCCGGCTTCCTCCCTGGAGACATAAAGCCCGCAGTAGCAGGCCCCGTATTCCGCCACATCCGGCTCGCGGTAAACGCAAGGGCAAAAAATATCCGCATCCGCCTCTTTGGAACCGGAAGTAAGACGGCACGGGCAAAGCAAATAGCCATAACGCTGCTTGTTGACAAGCAATTGCTCAAGGATGGGAAAAGTCATTTCCTCAAGCCTGGGGTTGAAGTAATATCCTTTTTTTTCCTGCGTTTCCTTGAGAATTGCATACAACTTGTCAGCCGTAAGTTCTTTCGTCATATCAGCCCCTGGTATTTTTCTTCGTTGAACCCCACAATCACATCCTTCCCCCCGTCCACCACCAATGTGGGAAAAGAAAGCCTGGGATTGTATTTCAAAACTTCTTCCATAACGGCTTTACGTTCGGCGGGCACCAGCGCGTCCGCGCACACAAGCTTATATTTTATATTGTGCAGCTCAAGAAAAGCTTTGGCGTGCTTGCAGTGAATACAGGTGGAAAGCGTGTATAAACACAAATTCTGCTCAGTCATATCAACTCCTTTACTAATTGCAACTCACATATCGTGCGGCAGCTTCACAAGGCTAGACGTCTCCAGGCGTTGCCATAAAATTTCCAGTCTCCTTCACCCTATTCGACTTTTTCTTTTTTTTCAACCGCCGCCCCGGATTGAAAAATTATTTTTTGTTCGTCTTTCCGGCACTTTAAGAAAAATTCGGCCTGAACAGGCTGCAAGAATGAATTCACCCCGTCCTTCACACTGAAGGCCTCCGCACACACGCGCCTAAACAGCTTGCCACGGGCCTGCAAGGCCAAACCCTGCGCCTCCATTCTTCACCTGACTCTAAAGTTTTACCCCCTTCATCCGATTGAGATACTGTCTGCCT
Source organism: uncultured Desulfovibrionaceae bacterium (assembly GCA_964545305.1). Taxonomy (GTDB): domain Bacteria; phylum Desulfobacterota; class Desulfovibrionia; order Desulfovibrionales; family Desulfovibrionaceae; genus RGIG1962. The sequence continues at coordinate 12,939 of CAZJFJ010000014.1, read as the reverse complement.
TGATGGCAGCAAGCACCGGGAAAAGGTGCAAAGTTATGTGCTCAAACATTATTAAGGGGAGAAAAATGCTGGATTACTACAGGTACAAGGATGTGCTGGAGCTATTCGGCAAAGGCAACCTGGAAGAAGGCAAATGCGTTCTCATGGAACTACAGGCGAAACATATTGCTCTAGCGGATGAAAACAGCATTTTGAGAACCCAGGTTCAGGAATATGAAGACATTCTTTATATTTCAAAAAATCTGATTTTTGATGGTTCCTGCTACTGGCTTGTCACCGGAAGCATCAAGCAGGGGCCGTTCTGCGAAAAATGCTATTCCGGGGCGGGAATTTTGATAAGGCTGACTAATGGTAAAAACGGATGCCGTTGCCCCATGTGCGGTTCGCTTCATCAGCCCGATGCGCTTGAAGCCGAAGGGCTTCTAAGCCAGGAAGCCGCAGGAGCGGGAAAAATTCTGCCATTTGTCCGCTGAGTGATGAATGACGCTTTGGCACAACGCAAGGGAAAGGCTGATGAAAAACAGCAATCTCAATGTTAAAGGAAGCGTGCTGCTTCTAGGTAAATCCGAAGAGCTGGTTTACATTGACCGCAAAATGCTCAGGGTCTGCGGAGTAGGACGGCCCGTATTTTCACGAAATGGCGCGAAAACCGCCCGTTTTCTGGGTGCTCTGCCCAAAAGCAAGCATCCCGCCTTTATTTTCTGCACCGAGCCGGCCGACATGGACAGCCTAAGATTTCTTGGGCTCATCCGGCTGCACCCGGACCTTTTGGACCTGCCCTTAATTCTTGTGACAGACCGGCTTGATTCTCAAGTCATTGCCGAAACAAGCAAACTGGGTTCCTGTGCATTGCTTGTCAGGCCATATACGCAAAAAGAAATGGAAAACGCCATCCTCAGTGCTGGAAAAGAAAAATCCAGGCTTGAACCCTGCCCGGACGCATCCATGTTCAAGCAGGCGCTGGCAGCCCTGGACAACAGCCAGGCCCCCAAATCCGCCTCGCGCAAGCAGCCGGCCGAGAACATGCTGCTAATCGGTAAAAATATGCTCAGGCAGGGCAAATATCAGCAGGCAATAAGCATGTTCATAAAACATTTACAAAAAGAACCCGCTTTAAAAGGTGAAGCCCTGCATGGCATTGCTTTAGCCAAAGAGAACCTGGGGCTTGCCCAGGCAAGCCGGGATTGCCTGCAGCAGGCCGCGGTTGCCTATATTGAGGAAGAAAACTTTATGCCCGCCCGCGCCCTGTTCGCAAAACTCCGCCCTCAAGGCAGCCTGGAAAACACGGACAACCCCCTTTACCATGCGGGCGCACGCCTACTCAAGGAAGGGCGTTTCGCCCCCGCGGCCCTGGCTTTCATGCAGGGCCAGATGCTTACCCCGAACATGTCCTTTTATGCTCACGCCGCCAGGGCCTGCCAGTTCGCCTGCAACCCGGAAAAAAGCGCCGAAGAGCTTTGCTGGCATGTGGAGCGGCGCAGCCCCAGGCTCGGACGCCAGCTTCGCAACCATCTTTTCATGCCCGGCAGCAGTAAGCCCGAACCGGAACCGGAACCGCGTTCCGGACTTTGGGGACGGGTTTGTGAAGCGGTTGAGGTTGCCCGGTATACGGCCAAGCTGCTTGCGGCAAACTAAAACTCCTTCGGCCTGAAAATGCTATAATTCCATGCCACGCAGGACGCCGCCGCACCCGGAAAGCTCCTGCAAAATTTATTTGCCCGCCCATTTCAGGTTCAGCGCCTCAGAACCGGATTTGCGTTCTCATCTTGAAAAGCATTTTAGGCTCTTGTATTTTTAAACAACATCGATATACTATTAAATGCTGCTTGCTTGATTGAATATTCCTTCAACCCTTTCCAAACATGAATTTAAAAAGCAACCACATCCCCAGGGCCACCCTTGAACGCATGGCCGTCTACCTGGAAGTGCTCAACTCGCTCACCCGCGATGGCGTCACCCTGATCTCATCCGAGGAGCTGGGCACGTTCTGCAACACCAATGGGGCGCAAGTGCGCAAGGATCTTGCCTATTTCGGAGAGTTCGGCGTGCGGGGCCTGGGCTACTATGTGGAAGAACTGTCGCATGCCATCGCCTCTTCGCTGGGCATCAACCGCGAATGGCGCGCAGTGGTGGTGGGCATTGGCAACACCGCGCGTTCACTTCTGCTGCACCGGGAAATGCGCATGCACACCTATCGCATAGTGGGCCTGTTTGACATAGACCCGGCCAAGGAAGGGCAGGAAGTTCTGGGCATGAAAATCCAGAACATCAAAGACCTGAAAAACATCGGCGCACACCTCAAGCCGGAAATCGGGATAATCACTTCCCGCCCCGATCATGTCCAGTACATTGTCAACCGTCTGCTGGACGCAGGGGTACGGGGCATTCTCAATTTCACTCCCACCCGGGTGCCCGTTCCCGACGGCGTATATATAGAATACGTCGATTATCTGCACCACCTCTATGCCCTGTCCTTCAACCTGAGCTCCCATCCCAAACATTTATTACCATAACCCGGTGGCCGAAAGATGTCAGAACAAACCAGTTTCACCAGACCATGCCTTGCCCTGCTCACCGATTTCGGCCTTAAAGAACCTTATGTCGGGCAGCTTAAAGCCGCCATCCACCAGGGATGCCCCAACCCACTGGTCATAGATATAAGCCATGACGTGCCCCCTTTCAACATCCGCGCGGGCGCCTATTTTCTGGCGGCGAGCGCCCCCCATTTTCCTGCCGGAACGGTATTCATGGCGGTAGTCAATCCGGGAGTGGGCTCCAGCAAGGAATTCGTCATTCTGCAAACGGCTTCCCAAATTTTCATTGGTCCGAACAATGCCCTGCTCAGCCTGATTAAACGGGACGAAAATACCACTTTGTGGCAACTTGCCCAAACCGAAAAGGAAAAACCGTGCTCTGTTTTCGGAGGGCGTGACATTCTCGCCCCCATAGCCGCAATGCTTTTAAACGGGAGAAACCCGGCGGAAATCGCAAGCCCAATGCTGCTTGAAGAGCTGCGCACGGAAAATTGGAGCCAGGCGCAATGGGCAAAGGGATTTATTGACGCCGAGGTGTTACATGTGGACAGTTTTGGAAATGTGATCACAAACATGACAACTAAAAGCGGAAAACTGCTGGAATCTTCCAGAGCCATGCTATGCCGGTTCAAGGGCAAAGAACATCCCCTGTTCAACGCTTCCTATTATGCGCAAATACCAATGCATACTCTCGCCCTGATCCCAGGCAGCCAGGGCTATATGGAAATTGCCATGAACAAAGGTTCGGCTTCCCGTTTTTTGGGCCTGGATTTTGAAAATGACAGCAACCTGAAAATTTCCATCATCAGCTGAAATGCGTCACACAAAAAACCGGGTACTGACAAATATAGGCCTTGCCCTGAGCTTTTCCAGCCGCATCCCCTTTCCCTGCCCGGCGGACACGGATATGGGGAAAGCGTTCGCATGGCTTCCGCTTGCAGGCGTTTTTTTATCATTGCTCGCACTTTCCCCCTTACTCTTGCCTGTCAGCAATTCCTGGATTTTGGCATGGCTTTATGTTGCCTTGGCGGCCTGGCTTAGCAGGGGCCTGCATTGGGACGGGCTTGCCGACGTGGCGGACGGGCTTGGCAGCAATAAAACCGGGGCAGAATTCTGGAAAGCGGTAAAAGACAGCCGTATGGGAGCCCTGGGCGGACTTTGCACAGCCATTGCCGCCGCCGGATACATTGTCGCCGCCCAAGGGCTGATTGAAGCCGGAATGTGGTTTGCCCTGCCCTGGGCCGCAGGGCTTGGGCGCGCATTTGCGCTGCTTCTGCCGGGGCTTTCCCCCGCCAGCCCGGACGCCGCGCTTGGCCAAAGCTTTGCAGAGGCGGAATCTTTCCCTGAAGGAATTATCTGGGTTCTCGTGCTGGCCGCGCTGGGAACATGCCTGTTTTCGTTTCTTGCCACAGCTTGTGCTGTGGGGCTCGCTTTCTTGGCCACGGGCCTGCTTGCGCACAAGGCGAAAAGCATGGGAGGCTTCAACGGCGATTTTTTAGGGGCGGTTATCGTGCTCTCGGAGCTGGGGGCCCTCATTGCCGCGGCCTGCCTGACATAATGGCCACTGAACGGAAAAGAGCCAGGATTCCTCGACAATTCCCAGTTTCATGCTTCTTGCCCCCCTTTCAGTCCACACGCTGAACGCTACGAACAGAAAAACTCACGCCCTCCTGAAATCAGGGGCAACAGAAAACCTCTTTATCATAACTGCAACGCGCCAATAAAATTTTATCCTCCGCTGTGCCGCGCCCTGCCCCGCCAGCGCAGGCGGGCGGCACAGCGGATTTGCACAAAGGAACAAGGCGACTTTCCCCGCAGGGCAAGGCGCAGGATATGCCGAAGCTCATTCACTTCCGCCGTTGCTTCAGCTGCAGACGAATCTTTGAATCGTGCGGATGAAGACCGCAACGCTAAGCGCCGAAGGGAGCGTCTCAAAATTAATCTGCTTTATAGATAAAAAAACCGTATCCGAATCTTTGGCCCGGCCATGTTTATGCGTAAATTCAAAGATCTTTCAGAAAAAGATTTTTTCCGGCAAGCAAGAACCCTTTTTCAAAACAAAATTTCTTTCTATCTTTCAGTCCAGATGGCCCGACCGCCCTTTATCCGCAGAAGCGCCAGCGGAAGCCCATTGTAATAAAGCCCGACCCAATTTTTACCGGGGAGGTTCATGCCCAGGCTTTGCCCTGAAAGCAGTTTTTTTATCGGACCGGCATCCTCAACATTCAAAGCAGGCGCTTCGGATGAACAGCGCATCAAAGCCCGCATGCGGGGCAGAGGCAACACGGCCCCTCCAGACAATTTTCCCACAAAGCAGCCCTGAGCATTCATTCCTGATGGCAGAAGGTTAAGTTGGGCTTGCGGCACAAACATCACATTCCCCCTGAACTCAACAAGCTCTCCAGGCGGAAGCAGGCTGGAATCAACGCAGTCGCCCTCCAGGGCAGAGCGGGGAACGGGCTCGAACCCTGCCGGAGAATGCGTTTCTTCAGCCTCTCCTTCTTCACCCGGTTCCGGCAGCTTGCTGAATTTGGCAACAAAAAAACCCTGCCCGGCGCCCAACCCGGGATCAACACTGATTGCGCCCCGCTCTAACGAAAGAGCCCCGTCAAACCCGGGAACCGCCGAAAGCGGCATTGAAACGAGAGCAAGCTCCGCTAACGCCCAAGCCGCCTGTTCACTATTTTCCGCAACATGCGTGGTGCAGGTGGAATAAACAAGGGTTCCACCCGGCGCAAGCAGCTTTGCCGCATGGGCAAGCAAGGTCCGCTGCAGCCCGACCAAAGTTTTGGTTTTATCCCCGCTCCACAGCTTCATCACCTGGGGGTTCTTTTCCGCAGTGCCCCAGCCGCTGCATGGCGGGTCGAGCAGAATGCGGGAGAACCGTCCCGCCGGAACAGGCAATTCCTGCCCTTGAAAACGGCAGGTGGAGGCCTGCAAAAAATTCTGCATGCTCAAATTCGCCCGCAGCGTTCCAAGCCTGACCGGATTTGGCTCGTTGCCCAAAACGAAACCCGAAGCCCCCACCAACTGGGATAAAAATCCGGTTTTGCTGCCGGGGCTGGCGCACATATCCAATACGGCCTCCCCTTCCTCAGGGGCCAGCAAAAGGGGAGGAAGCATTGAAGAGCGGTCCTGAATGTAAATGAGGCCGAAAAAAGCGGCCAGACTGCGCCCCAGCGGGAAAGGTTCCTCCCTCAACCGGAACGCCACAGGAGAAAAAGGTTCCGGCTCAAAACGGAACCCTTCGGCCGAAAGCAGATCCAGCACCAATTGGCGTTTCTCCTCTTTCCCGTTGACCCGGAAAGAGCGCAGCCCCTCACAGGGCAAATCGAAGCCGCCGGCGGGAATTAAGCGGGTTGGCAAAGTCATGCTCTGCATTTAGCCCAAGGTTGCCTTAAAGCGCAAGAAATATTATCATGCCTTTGAGTTGTTATTTGATTTGACGCCCGCTACAGCGCGTCCCCGCACAAGACCCGGCCCCAAATTACAAAACAGCCTCAAAAAGAAGGTTACTTTCAATACAATCTGATGTAAAAAGACCTATCCAGATTTCACCTCTGGACGTACCGACAATAACAGCATGCCTGTGGCTACCTGCAAGGAGTTTAACATGAATAAGGCCTTTCGAATTTTATCCCTGACCGCTCTGGTGCTTTGCATCTTCAGTGCTCAGGCTTACGCCGCCGCAAAAACATATGCGGTAATGCCTTTCAAAATCGATTCTGCGGACCAGTATAAATATATGGGCATGTCGGTGCCCCAGATGATTTCATCCCGCCTTTATTCAAAAGACAACTTCCAGCCCATCGCCAAAACCACTTTGGCGGGGCAGTCGGCGGCCAGCTCCGAATCAGACGCCGCCAGCGCGCAAAATTCAATGAACGCCGATTATATCATTTGGGGCGACATTCTGATTATAGAACAGGACGTCACCATGAACGTTTACGCCAAAGGCAAAACCGGAACCGTCTGGTCGCGCACCATACGCACAAAAGTGCATACTCTGCAGCCCAGCGTCCATGAGCTTTGCGCCGCCATTTCCCGTGAAGTGTTTGGCTTGAAGCAAGCAGCCGGAGCAACCGCCGTTCCTTCGCAAAACAAGCCTGCGCGGGAGGTCAACCCCCAGCTTAACCCCGACCTGGTGATGACAGAAGACGGCGTGCGCGACGTATACCTCAACCCCAATATCCGTTATGCCGGCAACACCGAAGATTCCGGCACAATGCGCACCCCCAGCCTGGGCTTCCCCTCCGTGGACTTTGACATTTTCGACCTGGACGGAGACGGGCGCAATGAGATTGTGATTATTGAAGAGCATGTTATCCATGTATACCGCTTTGAAAACAACAAGCTTGAGGAACTGGCCTCGGAACAAATCCGCTACATGGACAATCTGCTCAGCGTAAGAATCTACAATGACGGAACTCCCCGTCCGAAAATCATCATCAACACCCAGGACGACCGCGCCGCAGCCAGCACCTACGTATACACCTTTGACGGAAAAAAACTGGAGCAGGTGGCCAAAAACATCAAATATTACATGAACGTCGTAAAAGTGCCCACAAAGGCCCGGCCCATGCTGGTGGGCCAGTCCGGCGATGTGCAAAGAGTATTCAAGGGAGGCGTTTATGAAATGCTCAAATCGGGCAACACATATGTGGAGGGCACCCCCCTCAACCTGCCCGACAAGGTCAACGCCCTTAATTTCGCATGGCTGCCCGACAAGGAAGCGGTTGAACTTCTGGTCATGCTCACTCCGGAAGAACGCCTGCGCGTATTCGGCAAGGGAGGAAACCGCATTTTTGAAACCGAGGAAAAGTTCTCCGGAAGCTATGTGGGCATCCAGCAAACCTCGCAAATCCGGGGAATGGGCAAAGACAGGGAGTACCTGCCGGACACGTACTATATACCCCAGCGGATGCTGGTGGCCGATCTTGAGGGCCGCGGAGAATATTCCCTGCTGGTTAACAAGCCCATCTCCACCGCGGCCGAAATCTTCGAGCGTTACCGCTTCTTCCCGCAGGGCGAAATTCACGCCTATTACTGGGACGGCGTTGGCCTGAACCTGAAATGGAAAACCCGCCGGATACGCGGATCGGTAATCGACATTTCCCTGTCCGATCTTAACAATGACGGCGTTATGGACCTGATTGTGGGGCTGAACACCCACCCGGGGGCAGTGGGCCTCTCACAAAGAAAAACGATGCTCCTGGCCTATCCGCTGGATTTAAACATGACCGACCCTAATACTCCGGTCAATCCGGAAGAATTCATACACGACTAGGGCATTTTAACGAAAAGTTAAACCCCGGTCTGCACAGCCCGGCACGTAAAAAGCCGCTCCATTGGAGCGGCTTTTTACGTGCCGAATCTTTCTGTTCTTGATTGCCCCCAAAATTTATTTTTACCTCCAGCCCCGGAGATGCCGCCTCAAGCCTGATCCGCCCCAAACCATCAACTCAAAACAGGCGCTTAACAGCAAATAAATCCCGTCTGCGTGCATTTTTAGGCAATAATTTTAACAAAAATACCCGCGGAGCATTTCACACTTGAAATGCTTTAAATTTCCGATCAGCACAGGCCAAGCGCCTTGGCGCCATTGGAAAGGATTTCGTCAATTTCCGAGTCTTTAAGGCCGGCCTTGCTTTCCAGAAGCCAAAGCTCCTGGCTGGCGTCAAACAAAGGATAGTCGCTGCCGAACAGAACATATTCGCGGGGATGGCGGCGCATAATCTCCCTGATCACAGCCTCGTCAAGAAAGCTGAGAGAGCTGGATGTATCTATATAAATGGGCTTGCCTATGTAGGCTTTCAATGCGTGTTCCCAATGGCGGTAGCCGCCGAGATGCGCGGCAATGAAGCGCGCCTTGGGAAAACGCTTCCGCAGGGCCTCCAGTTTATAAGGGCAGGAAGGGTTCTTTTCAGGGGGCGGCAAATCGCCAACATGCCACATCACCATAAATTCGTCGCCCAATTCCTCCAGAATAGGCAGCAGCGCGGGGTCGTCCATGTTGAACGACTGAAAGTCCGGGTGAAACTTTATCCCCTTAAATCCAGCCTTTTTAATTACCCCCAGATGCTCTTCCCAATTTTTACAGTGAGGATGCATGGCCCCAAAGGGCACGATCCGTTCCGGATATTTGCGGGCAAGCTCCATTGAAAAAGCATTCGCCGGGCCAACCTGATCCACATGCGTGGCCGCGCAAAGAGCCACCGCCCGGTCTATTCCGGCCTTGTCCAGATGGCCGACCAAGTCCTCGGCCAGGCCGTTGCCTACCGGAGGAATGTTGTAGTGCTGGTGGAGATACTCGCAGACTTTGGCTGCTATTTTAGGATGAAAAGGGTGGGTATGAAAATCAATAAACATAATTTGCCGCACTTTGCCCGCCCCCGTTAAGTTAAAAGCAGATGGACGAGGGGGCGGGGCGGGGCGGCATCTTTAACAAGAACCGCCCCTGCCGCCATCAAGGTTTACAAAATCTGGAACCGGGCCAGCCTGGCCCCGGTTTCCTCTTTTCCAAGCACCGACATTATCTGGCAGAGGTCCGGACCGGACAGGCTGCCAACCAGGGCGACGCGCAAAGGCGGGCCGACCTCTTTAAATTTGATTCCGGTTTCCTGCACATATCCGTTTAACACTTCATGCAGACTGTCCCTGCTGAAATCAGCCAAACCCGCGAATTTGCCCTGCAGGGCCTTGATATGGGCCTTGCTTTCCGCGCTGACCACTTTTTCTTCAGCCTTGGGGTCATACTCCAGATCCGCTGCGCTCTTGAGCATGAAGGCCATCGCAGCGGCAAGACCCTTCAGGGTGGGCGCTCGCTCGCGCAGCATTTCAGTTAGCGCAAGCAGCTTGTCCGGGCCGGGGTTGGGCAGGCCAAGCTCTTCCACAAACGGGGCGACCAAGGCCGCCAAATCTTCGCTGCTGCGGTTTTTCATGTGCTCGTTGTTCAGCCACGACAATTTTTCCGGATCAAAAGCCGATGGAGACGGAGTGAACTTGCCCTCCGCAAACACCTTGACCAGTTCGGCCAGGGCAAAATATTCGTCATCGCCGTGCGACCAGCCAAGCAAGGTCAAGTAGTTGACCAGAGCCTCAGGAAGCAGGCCTTCCTTCTCATAGTCAATAACAGCGGTGGCCCCGTGGCGTTTGGACAGTTTCTGCTTGTCCACGCCAAGAATCATGGGCACATGGCCAAAAACCGGAAGCTCCGCCCCCAGGGCCTCGTAAATCAGTATCTGCTTCGGGGTGTTGGAAAGATGATCATCGCCGCGGATAACGTGAGTCATGCCCATTTCAATGTCATCCACCACCACAGCCATATTGTATGTGGGAGCGCCGTCCGGGCGGCGCAGAACCATATCGTCCAGCTCCGAATTCTCAAAAACGACCTCGCCTTTCACCATGTCGTTTACCACGGTGACCCCGCTTTGCGGAGCGCGCAGGCGCACCACCATTTTTTCAGGGTTGCCCGGCCCCGGCCTGAGTCCCAAATCGCGACAATGCCCGTTATATCTCGGTTTCTCGCCTTTCTCCCGCGCTTCTTCCCGCATCCGCTCCACCTCTTCGGTGGAACATGAACACCAATAGGCGTTGCCGTTTTCCAGCATCCGGTCAACATACCGGCTGTACAAATCAAAACGGCGGCTCTGGTACACAAGCTCTCCGTCCCAGTCAAGGCCCAGCCAGGTCATGGACGCCAGAATGGAATCCGTATATTCCTGCCTGGAGCGCAAAGTATCCGTATCTTCAATGCGCAGGTAAAACCTGCCGTTATAATGGCGGGTGAACAGCCAGTTGAAAATGGCCGTGCGTGCGCCGCCAAGGTGCAGATGGCCGGTAGGGCTGGGGGCAAAACGGGTAACGACTTTCATAATTAACTCCGAAACTTTTGGGCAAACATTTGGTTACTCAACTTAATCTTGATACTTAACAGAAAAGCAAAGCGCTGTCCAAGCGCCCGCGGCTCCGAATACGGCGGTTTTTTATAGCCTCAAACCGGATACCACTGCCCCGCAGACTTTTTTCAGATGGCCGCATGCCGGAGAATGCTTTTTTTCTTTATTTTGCCTCTAGACGATTTATAAAACAAGATTATCTATTATACACTGCTCAGGTTCTAGAGCAGATTAATTTTTAAACGCCCCCTTCCCTTCAGCGCTTAACGGCGAAAAAAAATCCCGCTTATGCCTGCGGGGCGAGCGGCGCAAATTTTATCAATAAACATAAGTTTTATATACCCGAATGAGAAGTTGTGCATCAGAGGAGGAAGACAAACAATGGGTAAAATTATAGGAATAGACCTTGGGACTACCAACTCCTGCGTTTATGTGATGGAGGGCAAGGACCCCAAGCTGATTACAAACCCCGAAGGCGGGCGGACCACGCCGTCTATTGTTGCGTTCACCGACAAGGAACGCCTGGTGGGAGATATTGCAAAACGTCAGGCTGTTACCAACCCTGAACGCACCGTCTTTGCAATCAAACGTCTGATGGGCCGTCCGATAGACAGCCCGGAAGTGAAAAAATGGCTTGAGCACAGCCCTTACAAAGTAGTGCCCGGCAGCCACGGCGAAACCTGCGTGGAAATCCAGGGCCGCGCCTACTCGCCGGCTGAAATTTCCGCAATGGTTCTTGCCAAACTCAAGTCAGACGCCGAGGCTTATCTTGGCGAAACTGTTACCGAAGCGGTCATTACCGTTCCGGCCTACTTCAACGACTCCCAGCGGCAGGCCACCAAAGACGCCGGCAAAATCGCCGGGCTTGACGTAAAACGCATCATCAACGAGCCTACGGCGGCATCGCTGGCTTACGGCTTCGACAAAGCAGTTAATGAAAAAATCGCCGTTTTCGACTTGGGCGGCGGCACTTTTGACATTTCAATCCTGGAAGTAAGCGACAGCGTGGTGGAAGTAATGGCCACCAACGGCGACACCTTCCTGGGCGGCGAAGATTTCGACCTGCGCTTAATCAGCTACCTCGTAGACGAATTCAAAAAAGACAACGGCATTGACCTGTCCAAGGACAGCATGGCCCTGCAACGCCTCAAAGAAGCTGCGGAAAACGCCAAGAAAGACCTTTCCACCTCCATGGAAAGCGAAATCAACCTGCCGTTCATCACCGCCGACCAGAACGGCCCCAAGCACCTGATGATCAAACTTTCCCGCGCAAAAATGGAAAGCCTTGTTGAAGATCTGGTCCAGCGCACTGTGGAGCCTTGCAAAAAAGCCCTGGCCGACGCTAAACTCTCCGTCAACGACATTGACGAGGTAGTGCTGGTGGGCGGCATGACCAGAATGCCCCTGGTGCAGAAGGTCGTTTCCGACTTTTTCGCCAAAGAGCCCAACCGCTCCGTGAACCCCGACGAAGTTGTGGCCATGGGCGCGGCGATTCAGGGCGGTATTCTGGCCGGTGAAGTTACCGACGTTCTGCTTCTGGATGTTACCCCGCTTTCCCTCGGCATTGAGACCTTGGGCGGGGTGTTCACCAAACTGATAGACCGGAACACCACCATCCCCACCCGCAAAAGCCAGGTGTTCACCACTGCGGCCGACAACCAGCCCAGCGTGGGCATTCACGTGCTTCAGGGCGAGCGCCCGATGGCCTCGGACAACATGACCCTTGGCCGCTTCGAACTTACCGGGCTTCCCCCCGCACCGCGCGGCATGCCCCAGGTTGAAGTATCTTTTGATATTGACGCCAACGGAATCGTCAATGTGTCCGCCAAAGACTTGGGTACCGGCAAGGAACAGTCCATCCGCATCACCGCGTCTTCCGGGCTGAATGATAATGATATTGACCGCCTGATCAAGGAAGCCGAGTCCCATGCGGATGAGGACAAGAAAAAGAAAGAAGTGATTGAAATGCGCAATCAGGCCGACACCCTGATTTACTCCACCGAAAAATCGCTTGAAGATTTGGGAGACAAGGTGGATGCGAGCCTTAAATCTGAAATTGAAAGCAAGACGGAAGAGCTGAAAAAAGCAATGGAAGGGAATGAACCGGAGCCGATTAAGGCCGCCATGGACGCCCTGGCCAAGGCATCACACAAAATTGCCGAACAGCTTTACGCCCAGAAAGCCCAAGATGCCGGGCCGGAAGGCGGGTTTTCAGAAGCCCCCCCCAGCGGCAACGGCGGTTCATCTAAATCCGATGACGATGTGGTAGACGCCGATTACACTGAAGTAAAATAATGCTTACAATACGAACAACGGTTCTCCTCTAAACAAAAGCCCCCGGCAAACGCCGGGGGCTTTTGTATTGCCCGCTGCTCTTTTATCAATTAGAGCAGTTAACGCCTCAAATGACTGCTTAACGGCCAGCAAAGCCGCCCTGCAATCATTTGGCGGCAAGGGTTTTAAGACAACTCCTTGCAGAGCGTTTCAAGTGTGAAATCCCCAAA
>CAZJFJ010000013.1:12222-29815 GCA_964545305.1 uncultured Desulfovibrionaceae bacterium | reverse complement strand
GTTTCGAGCTCTTTTGGCAGCTGTAATTGAAAGCATGGATGAGGATTTGAATACAGCCGCTGCTTTGGGGCATATATTCGGCATAATCCGGCTGATCTTCAAAGTTCTTGAAGACAAGACGCTGCGCCTTTCTTCCGACACTCCTGATTTGCTGCACGAATTCAATAAGGCAAGAGATTCCTGGTCGGAAATTCTCGGCGTGTTCGGCATGAACCCGGCTGAATTTTCCGTTGAGCTCAGGCAAATTCAGATCAAGCGCAAAGGGTTTGATTTGGAAAGCATTGAAGCGCTTTTGGAAAAACGCAAAGGAGCACGCAGAAACAAGGATTTTGCAGCTTCAGATGCCATTCGGGATGAGCTTGCGGCCATTGGCGTTGAAGTGCGTGATACTGCGGCCGGAATGGAGTGGGATGTTCTTTAGAGAGTTAACGCTTCAAATGATTGCTTAACGGTCAGCAAGGCCGCCCTGCAATCCTTTGGCGGCAAGGGTTTGAAGACAAATCCTTGCAGAGCATTTCAAAGTTGAAATGCTCTAGCTGATGAGCACAACTCTCATCCGGGAGGTCAAAATGTGCAGTTCCAGCCTTTACAAAGTAAAGTTTCATCTCAGAAATTGGGTCGTTTGGCTGATTTGCGCCCAGCTTGCTTTGCTTCCTGCGTTATCTTCCTCGGCTTTTGCTTTTGGCAAATTTACCGTGAGCGATGAAAAAGAACTGGGACGCAAGTTCAGCATAATGATCAAGTCGCGGCTGCCCATAATCGAAGACCCGGAGGTGAAGGGTTATGTTCGGGAGATAACCACACGGCTTATTGCCGTTGCTCCTCCGCAGCCATTCGAGTTCGATGTGAACGTTCTGCGTTTTGATCAGATCAATGCTTTCTGCAGCCCCGGAGGGCATCTGTTCGTGTTTACCGGCCTGATTCTCGCCATGGAAAACGAGTCTGAAGTGGCGGGGGTGATGGCTCACGAACTGGCGCATGGAACACAGCGCCACATTGCCGGCAGCATTGAGCGTTCGCAACTGATTGGCCTGGCCTCGGTTCTTCTCGCTTTGGGCGGCATGTTCATGGGCAAGGATGCCAAAGGGGCGGGAATAGCCACCCCGCTGGCGCTAGGGCAGGCGGCGATGCTCAATTATTCCCGCCAGGACGAATCTGAAGCCGATCAGGTGGGGCTCAACTATCTGGTAAAGGCCGGTTATTCTCCGCAAGGAATGCCAGGAGCGTTCAGCATAATCCGGCGTGACCAAAGCCGCACATCTTCCGGCATTCCCAGCTATTTGAGCACTCACCCCGATGTGACCAGCCGCATTACCGACATGTCCTCCAGGATCAGCTCCATGCCCGCCGGAGTGCAGAACCTAAAAGATGACAACCGCAGGTTCGTGCGCATCCAGACCTTGGTCAGGGCCAAATATTCTGACCCCACAAGCGCTCTTCGTTTTTTCGAGCTAGACAGAAAAAACCCTGAATATTTGAATCTGATGGGCAAAGGCATTCTGTATTCAAGGTTGAACAAAGTTAGCGAGGCCAATCAGGCTTTTGAAGCCGCGATGAAGGCCGGCCCGCAAGAACCTCTGGTCTGGCGTGAGGCCGGGATATTTCAGTATCGCAAAGGGGGGCCAGGATCATCGGAAAAGGCAAAGGAATATTTGGGGAAAGCGGTCAGGATGAACCCCAATGATTACCTTGCCAGGTTTTATAATGCACTTATACTAGGAGAGACAGGTTTTTTGTCAGATGCCGAATCAGAGTTCCGGGAGGTTCTCCGGTATTTGCCGGAAGATGACGAGGTGCACTATTTTTATGGCCGGCTTTTGGGCATGCAAGGGAAAAATTTTGAAGCTTATCTGCATCTTGCCTACAGCAGCCTTTATTCCAATAATGAAGTGCAAACCAAGGAAAACCGCGGCCGGGCGGAAAATTATGCCGCTACTCCGGCCCAGCGGACGGCTTTGGAAAAATTTGACGCCGTGTATGAAGAACGCAAGGAATTCTGGTAATAGCGGGATTATAAAATTAAGGAAAAAATTATGGAATTGAAGGGTACGACCATTCTTGTGGCGCGCCGCGGCGACAGGGTGACCATGGCCGGTGACGGGCAGATAACCATGGGTCAGGCCATTGTTATGAAGCATGGGGCGCGCAAGGTGCGCCGGCTTTACCAGGGCAAGGTTTTGGCCGGTTTTGCCGGTTCTACATCTGATGCGCTTACGCTTTTTGAACGTTTTGAAGCAAAGCTTGAAGAATTTTCCGGAAATTTGCTCAAGGCCAGCGTGGAGCTGGCGAAAGACTGGCGGAAGGACAAATACCTGCGCCGCCTGGAAGCCATGATTATGGTGGCGGATACAAAGCATATACTGGTTTTGTCCGGCACGGGCGACGTTATTGAACCCGATGACCAGATTGCCGCAATCGGAAGCGGAGGGCCATATGCCTTGGCCGCAGCCAGGGCGCTTGCCAAAAATACGGATATGGACTCGGAGGCGATTGTGCGCGAGGCGATGGGAATTACCGCCGATATCTGCGTGTTCACCAACACCAGCCTGACAATTGAAAGTTTGCCGGAATAGGACGTGGAGCAGACCTTGCCGCAACAGAGAAGAGAAGCCGCCAAAATCAGAACCGGCTGCAAAATAAATTTATTCCTGAACATTCGCAGCTTGAGGACGGATGGCTATCACGAGTTGCAAACGCTTTTTTATCCTCTTCCAATGCCATGTGACAACCTGCAAATTCTGCCTGTTCAGGGTGAGGACAGTTGTTTGCATTTGCATTGCCCGGCCCTTCCCTCGCTTGCCAATGAAAGAACCACCCTGCACAAGGCTTTGGAAGCCTTCAATTTTGCGGCGGGCCTGAGGTGCAGCTATGAAGTCTGGCTTGACAAGCGTGTGCCTGCGGGAGCTGGCCTTGGCGGAGGAAGCGCCAACGCGGCCGGTTTTTTAAAACACTTGAACGAAAGCGCAGGGGAAAAAAGACTCTCTGAGCAACAACTTTTGCAGATATCCGCTAAAATCGGCGCAGATGTGCCTTTTTTTCTGATGAACGGCCCTGCTCTGGCCGAAGGCATAGGAGAGAAGCTTGTTCCGGCGGATATCAGCCTCGCTGGTTTCTATCTGGTTTTAGTTTGCCCGGGCGCGCACGTATCAACACCTTGGGCCTACAAGGAATGGGACAGGCTCGCCGAACAGGGTGGGGCTATGGAGAACAATCTGCATGCTTATTTCTACCAGCACTTGACAAGTAAGAGGCTAACAGGTAGAAACTCAACTTCTGGCAGCCCTGCCGGGAAGGCAGCTTGCAGCTGGCCGTGGTTCTATAATAATCTGGAACAGGCCGTTTTTCCGGGTTTCCCTGAAATTGCTGCAATAAAAGAAGCGCTTATTCGGGCTGGAGCAAGGGCCGCCCTCATGAGCGGCAGCGGTTCTTCGGTTTTCGGCCTTTTTGAAAATGAGGAATCTGCCCGGAAAGCGGTGGAAGAGCTCTCTTTCAGGGAATGCCAGACAATAGTTCAGGTCTTGACTGTTTAAATTCTTCCCAGGTTAAAAAACAGTTGCTTTGTATTTGAATTTCAGATAATTAGCCTTTGGCAAAATAAAGTTTGTCAAAAGCATTATTTTAATAGGCATTGTGGGCCAAGATAACACAGTGTCCGCCAATTCAATTGGCATGGTTGAATGCATTGCAGGGGTGTAGCCAAGCCGGCAAGGCAACGGGTTTTGGTCCCGTCATTCGTGGGTTCGAATCCTCCCGCCCCTGCCATTCAGCTTTTACTTTATAGAAGCGCAAAGCTTCTAGGCAGCCTCTGGGCGCTGCGCTGGTGTTGGCCAAGGCAGGGAGCAGTTTGCTTCGTGCCAGTGTTATCATTTTTTATTCCTTTTGGACGAAAATATGCAAGGCGAGTTGAAAATAATGACAGGCACGGCCAACCCCGAATTGGCCGAAGCTATTGCTCAGCATTTAGGCAGACCTTTGACCCCGGTTCTTTGTGAAACGTTCAGCGATGGAGAAATCCGCGTTGAAATAGGCGACAACGTGCGCGGTTGCGATGTGTACGTTATCCAGCCCACCTGTGCTCCTTCCAATCATAACATCATGCAGCTGTGCATTATGCTGGACGCGTTAAAGCGTTCCAGCGCGTCACATGTTACAGCTGTTATTCCTTACTATGGATATGCGCGCCAGGATCGCAAGGTGAACCCGCGCGCTCCGATCAGCGCTAAGCTGATTGCCGATTTTCTGCAGGTTGCGGGTATGGACCGCATGGTTACCATGGACTTGCATGCAGGCCAGATTCAAGGCTTTTTCAATGTTCCTGTGGATAATCTTTACGCGTCTCCAGTGTTGTTCGAATATTTGAGAACGTTAAAAGAAACTGTGGACGGAGAGCTGGTGGTTGTTTCGCCCGATGCCGGCGGAGTTGAACGCGCCCGCTCATTTGCCAAGCGCCTTGATGCCGGGCTAGCCATTATCGACAAGCGCAGGGACAAGCCGAATCAGGCCGAGGCCATGAACCTGATTGGAAATGTTAAAGACAAAATAGCGATAGTGCTTGATGATATGATTGATACCGCCGGAACTTTGGTTTCCGCCGGGAATGTGATTCTTGAGCACGGAGCAAAGGATGTGATGGCAACAGCTTCCCATGCGGTGCTTTCCGGGCCGGCGATTGAGCGATTGAACAACTCGCCATTTTCCCAGGTAATTGTGACCGATACCATCCCGCTGAAGGAAAAACAGCTCGCCTGCTCCACGCTTAAAGTTTTGACAGTGGCTCCGCTGCTTGCAAAAGCCATTAATAATATTCACACCGGATCTTCCGTGAGTGTGCTGTTCGTTTAACAATAAGGCTGTAACAGAGCCAGCATTTTCAAGGAGAAATACATGTCTCAAAAAGTAACCTTCAAAGTACAGGCCAGAACCGATGGCGGCAAAGGGGCTAACCGCCGTTTGCGTGAAAAGGGTGTAGTTCCTGGTGTTTTTTACACCACTTCCGGAAAAAACATCCCGGTTCAGGTGGATAATCTGGCTCTGCAAAAGCTTGCGGAGACTGTTGGCAGAACTGTGCTTTTCAACCTTGAGGTAGAAGGGTGCGATAAACCCATCAGCCATGAATCAATTATCTGGAGCTATCAGCACCACCCCTACAAAAAAATTCCCCAGCATTTTGACCTGTTGGGCGTTGACCCGAATAAGGAAATAAAGCTGGACGTTCCATTGGAATATGTGGGTGTTGCAAAAGGGACCAAAGTGGGCGGACGTCTTGAAGTCTACCACAAAATTTTGACCATTATTACCAAGCCCGCGACCCTGCCTGCGAAGATCAGCATTGATGTAAGTGATCTGAATATCGGCGAGGATTTGCGCTCTGGAGATATTCAACTTCCGGAAGGTGTAAGACGCTATTCAAAAGCCAATTATGCCGTGGTTGGCGTTGTTTCCACCCGCGCAAGCGCCACTGCCGGGCAGCCTGAATAGCCCTGAAAACCCGTTCAGGAAGTTTTCAATTGAAAAGAAAAAGCCACTCTTTCTGGGTGGCTTTTTTGTTATTTAACGATAGGCAGATACTGTCAACTGGAGTATACTGCCAGCAGGCAGAATTCACATGTTTTATATGTGTTGAGGCTTTTTTATTTTTGCAGATGTTTTGGCGGCTGAAAGCTTAAACTGCACTTATGCCGCAGGGTAAAAATGTTTTTTTGTTCACTGCCGAGCGCCAGTTCCGGCCCCAAACCGCATCGGTTCGCCGGCCTGTAAAGCGCTGTATGCTTCCGGTGTGCAGGCTTGCCCCGCCGCAACAGGGAAGCTGTTTTCCTAGAGCAGTTAACGCCTCAAATGCTTGCTTAACGGGAGGCAAAGCCTCCCTACAATCATTTGGCGGCAAGGATTTGTCTTCAAATCCTTGCAGAGCATTTCAAGAGTAAAAGGCTCTAAATCTTCCGTGATATGTTTCTTCGGGGTTTGTGTGGAAAAAACATTGCCGGAGCGGAACGGTTACTGCCGCAATACCGGAATGGTCAGCGTTTTTGCTGAAACTGCCGGCTTCAGCTGGGTGATTTAATTTAGATATTTGTATGGGCTTACTCTCTGACATATATTCACGTTTTTTTGGAAGGCAGGCTGAGATGGCATTTGCTGGGCTGATTGTTGCCCTAGGGAATCCGGGCAGAGAATATGAAGAAACCAGGCATAATTTGGGCTGGATGGTGCTGGATGAATTTGTTGCGGATTTGTCCCGCTCCGGTGTTCAGGTGAATGAAATTAAAGGGCCTAAGGCTGCGCTCACACTTTGGCGGGCCAAGATTAATGGCGCCGATTGGTTGATGTGCAAGCCCCTTACCTATATGAATAGAAGCGGGGAGGCGGTGGGAGCGCTTTTAAGATTTTACCGGATTGAGCCAGAGGATATGCTTGTGCTGCATGATGAGGTAGACTTGCCGCTGGGCAGGATGAAACTCAAAAAAGGCGGGGGCACAGCCGGGCACAACGGGCTTAAGTCTTTGGCTCAACATCTTGGTTCGCAAGGGTTTGCAAGGCTTCGTCTTGGAGTGGGCAAACCGGTGCGGGGTGAAGTGGCAAATTATGTGCTTGCCAGATTCCGAAGTGAGGAAGCCGAGGTGCTTGAGGAGGTTGTGAAATTTGCCGCCGCCCAGGTTTATGAATACACCAGGGGAGACTTTGATAAAGTGGTCGCCCGGGTCAATTCCTTCAACCTTGTGAAAGATACGGAAAAAAACGGGGAATAGCGATGGCTGCTCGCGAAATATTCATCTGCACCAACTGCGGGGCGAAAAGCCTTCAATGGAAAGGTCAGTGCGCCAACTGCCAGGAATGGAATACCCTTGAAGCGCATCATGAAATAAAGAGCGCTTCCGTGCGCAGAAAAAGCTTGCCGGGTGCGGGCGAATTCAGCGCTAAGGTGATTTCTTTGCGCGACTTTTCCACCGAGCATGAGAAACCATATGGCACGGGAATGGCCGACCTGGACAATATCTTGGGAAAAGGCCTGGTGCCTGGCGCCGCAATTCTCGTGGGCGGGGAACCTGGGATCGGCAAATCCACTTTACTTTTGCAAATTTCCGGAGCAGTGGCCGCATCCGGGCGTAAAGTGCTGTATGCCAGCGGAGAAGAAGGGCTTGGGCAGATCAAGACCAGAGCCGAACGTCTCGGCGTGCTTTCCTCTGACCTTGATGCGGTTGCTACCAGCAGGCTTGACGATCTCCTTGCGCAGATGCAGCCTGGAAATGCTCCGGCACTGCTTGTTGTGGATTCCGTACAAACGCTGGCATCTTCTTTGGTGGAAGGTTTGCCGGGTTCCGTATCTCAGGTAAGGGCCGTGGCAACAGAGCTGATTGAATTTTGCAGGAGCTGTGGAACCACTCTTTTGCTGGTGGGGCATGTGACTAAAGATGGACAGCTTGCCGGGCCGAAGTTGCTTGAACATATGGTTGATACTGTCATTTCCTTGGAAGGGGACCGGCAGTTTGCCTTCAGGCTGCTTCGGGTGCTGAAAAACCGGTTCGGCCCGAACCAGGAACTGATTGTTTTCGAGATGTGCAACCGGGGAATGCAAATTGTTGAAGATCCCTCCACTTTTTTTCTGGGAGCGCGCAATCCGGAACTTAGCGGCACTGCGGTTGTTATGGCTGCCGACGGGCACCGTCCTTTTGCGGTAGAGGTGCAGGCTTTGGTTTCCCGTTCTTTTTTGAGCATCCCTCGGCGGGCGGCGGTCGGTTTTGATGTTAACCGGCTGCATTTGCTTCTGGCTGTTCTTGAAAAACGGCTCAAGCTGAATTTTGGAACTGTTGACATTTATGCGAAAATTGGCGGGGGCCTCAAAATTCAGGAACCGGGCATGGACCTGGGGCTGGTTGTTGCCGTGCTTTCGTCTTTTTATGATATACCTCTTCCGGAAAAGGGCGTGTTCTGGGGTGAGGTAGATCTCAATGGGCAAGTCCGCCCGGTGTCTGCCCAGGATGTGCGTCTTAAACAGGCAAAACGGCTGGGCTACAACCCCATATTCTGCCCCGCCGGAGAAGAGGCCGGCGACAGTGGAGTAAACACAATCATGCGCCTGCAGCAAAAATTGTTCAGAAAGTAAATTATGGAAAAATCGGAACATCTCTTGCGCATGGTTTATTCTGCCGAGGAAATCGCTCTTCGGGTTTCTCAAATCGCCGTCCGGATAAATCAAAGATACGCGAAGAACTCGCTGGTTGTGGTGTGTGTGCTCAAAGGGGCTTTCATGTTGTTTGCCGACTTGGTAAGGCAACTGAAAATGCCGGTTCAAACTGGCTTTGTGTGCCTTTCCAGTTATGGCAGCAACAGTTTTTCCTGCCGCGACATCCGGCTGGTTAAAGATGTGGAGTGCGAGCTTGGCGGGCGTAATGTGCTGATTGTGGAAGATATTGTGGATACAGGCCACAGCATGAACTATTTGCTGAGGGAATTTGAAAAACGCGGAGTAAAATCGCTTGCCCTGGCAACGCTGGTGGACAAACCTGAATGCCGGGAGGTTGATGTGAAAATTGACTTTGCCGGATTTCATGGCTCCGAGGGTTTTCTGGTTGGCTATGGGCTCGATTTCGCTGAGCAATATAGAGAGCTTCCCGCCATCTATGAACTTTGCTTTGCGGAATAACGATTTTTTTGTCTGGTCATCTTTTGTAGAAGCCTTATTTAAACATCATGTTCAAATTAGTTACCGAATTTAACCCCACCGGGGATCAGCCGGAGGCCATAGAGGCGCTGGTGGACAATCTTAGGCAGGGGATTAGAGATCAAATTCTGCTTGGCGTAACCGGATCGGGCAAAACATTTACAGTTGCCAACGCCATAGCGAAACTCGGCCGCCCCGCCCTGATTCTTGCTCCGAACAAAACTTTGGCCGCCCAATTATACAATGAGTTCCGCACATTCTTTCCGCATAACGCCGTTGAATATTTCGTAAGCTATTACGACTACTATCAGCCCGAAGCTTATGTTCCTTCTTCCGATACTTACATAGAGAAGGACTCAAGCATCAACGATGATATCGACAAGCTTCGCCATGCCGCTACCCACGCGCTTTTAACCAGGCGCGACGTAATCATCATCGCCTCCGTTTCCTGCATTTACGGCCTTGGTTCGCCAGAATTCTACGCCAAGCTGATTATTCCGGTAGAAGTGGGGCAGCAAATTTCCATTGAGAACATAATAGAACGGCTGGTTGGGGTGCAATATGAACGCAATGATTACGACTTCCACCGTGCGACATTCCGGGTGCGTGGCGACACCCTGGAGGTTATTCCCGCCTATCAGCATGAACGCGCGCTCCGGATTGAATTTTTTGGCGAGGAAATTGAAAATATTTCCGAAATTGATCCACTTACCGGGAACGTGCTTGCCAGTTTGGGAAAAACCGTTATCTACCCGGCCAGCCACTATGTTAGCGATGAGACAAACCTTGAACGCGCCATAAAAGACATCCGGCAGGAATTGCAAGAGCGTCTGGCCTTTCTGCATAAAAGCAACATGCTTGTGGAGGAGCAGCGCCTTGAGCAGCGGACCATGCTGGATTTGGAAATGCTGGAGGAAATGGGCTACTGCAATGGGGTGGAAAATTATTCCATGCACATGGATATGCGGGATCCGGGCGAGCCCCCCTCCTGCCTGCTTGACTACTTCCCGGACGACTTCCTTCTGTTTGTAGATGAATCTCACATCGCGATACCTCAAGTGGGGGGAATGTTCCGCGGCGACCAGTCGCGCAAGGAAACATTGGTAAAATATGGTTTTCGCCTGCCTTCGGCATTGGATAACCGTCCTTTAAGCTTTGAGGAATTCCTGGAGCGCATAGGGCAGGCGGTTTACGTTTCGGCCACTCCCGGACCGTGGGAAAAGGAGCGCTCGCAGGGGCTTGTGATTGAGCAGATTATCAGGCCCACCGGACTTGTTGACCCTCCGGTGGAGGTGCGCCCCGTGGCGGGCCAGGTTGAAGACATCCTGGGAGAATGCAGGATGCGGGCCGCACGCGGCGAAGCGGTGCTGCTTACCACTCTGACCAAGCGGATGGCCGAAGATTTGACCGATTATCTGAATGGCATGAATGTCCGGGCCCGTTATCTTCATTCCGATATAGACACCATGGAGCGCATGGCTATAATCCAGGCTTTGCGCAAAAACGAGTTTGATGTGCTTGTGGGCATCAATCTTTTGCGGGAAGGCCTTGATATTCCGGAAGTGTCCCTGGTGGCCATTCTGGATGCAGACAAGGAAGGCTTCCTGCGCTCGGCGGGTTCGCTTATCCAGACTTTTGGCCGGGCGTCCCGCAACTCCGAAGGGCAGGTAGTCATGTATGCCGAGCAGATAACCCGCTCAATGCGCCAGGCCATGGACGAAACTGCGCGCCGGCGGGTAAAGCAAATGGCATACAATGAGGAGCATGGAATTGTTCCTCAAACTATTAAGAAGAGCCTTGAAACTCCATTCGATTTGCTTTACCGCCAGGCATCTGAAGGCAAAGGGAAAGGACGGATCAGAGAGGGCGCAAGGCAAACTTTTTCCGAGGTGCAGTCTGTTTACAACCTTGAGCCTGAAGAAATTGGGAAGCTTATCAAGGATCTTGAAAAGGAAATGCGCGATCTTGCCCGCAACTTGGAATTTGAAAGAGCGGCAGAGGTGCGTGACCGGTTAAGGGCTTTGCGTGAGCTGCTTATCGAGGTGTGAACGGTTTTGCGTGGTTTTGCCCGCACAGGCCCGACCACGGGCAAAAGCTGCAGTGATCGCCGGGCTGAGGTGAAAAGCCGTCACTTTTTTGCAAATGGGCAAGCACAAAGCCGATCAAAACGGGAATTTGTCTATAAATAGCGTTCTCCCTTTTTTCAGCATCAAGCCTGCTCAGAAGGCAGTGTTCTTTGCCTTTTTCGTGCAGGGCGACAAATGCTGCGTCTTCCGCATGCAGTCCCAGTTCCCTGCTGGAAGCGAAAAGATATGCCGGAAGCTGGAGGCTTTTCAGTTCATCGTGCAAATTTGCAAGCAGTTCTTTGTCTTCCTGTTGCCAGTGCTCCATTCTGAACCATAAGGGATTTTCTTCCTCCCAAAAGTTTATGGCCGGAGCATGTATTTTTCCGGTTTTGTAATCCAGCACAACAATTTTATCTTCACGGCGGTCGGTGCGGTCCACCTGCCCGTGCAGTTGATATTGCCTGCCGGATACGTTGATGTCGGTTCTGAACATTTTTTCCAGGGAGATGATTTCTGTTTCCGGCATGTTGTCCAGATAATCCGTCAGGTGTTTTGGGCCCGCTTCTTTAAGCATGAACAGGTGATCGTGCGGGAGAATTTGCGGCAGCTCGCTGGTTTCAAGGTGCTCCTTGAAGCTTTTTTTCAACCTTAAACGGGCTTCCGGGTAGGGGAAGCCGAACTCTATTCTCTGCCCCACATATGGGGTCAGGAAATCTTCAAGAACCTTGTGCACAAAAATTCCCACCGCCGCCGGGTCGTTTCCTTCGGGGGTTTCGTCCCTTGGCTTCAGCTCTGCAATCTTTTCGTAGAAAAACCTCAAGGGACACTTTAAGTATATATCAAGACTGGATGGGGATATTCCCCGGGCCATCCACGCTTCCACAGCCCGGTTTATCTGAGGGGAGCGCGCAACTGTTCTGGCAAAGGCCTGTCGGCTGCTTAAGGGCAGGGTTATGGTAAACAATGGAGGCTGGTTGTGGCGTATCAGCTCTTTTCTCTCCTTTTCCAGCTCCCAGAGCAGTTCTTCAATAAAGCGGCTGCGGGATTTCTTGTCGTCTAAAAGCCCGATTTTCCCTGCGCCTGTCTGGTAGAACAGGGATATGTTCCGGCTGCTTGAAACAAGGCGGTAAAATGTGTGAGCCATCACTTTTTCGCGTTCGTAAAGCGCAGGCAGCCCTGTTTCTTTTCGCAGAGAATCCGGAAGCAGGGGGTCATCCGCTGAAAGCCCGGGCAATGCGTCTTCCGTGGCATCCAGTATAAAAAGATTTTTAAAGGATAGCAGACGGCTCTCAAGCATTCCAAGAATTTGCACTCCTTCAAGCGGATATGCCTCAAAAGGAACCCGCTCTGTGTCAAGAACGGTTGCAAGAATTGAGAATAAAGAGGCTTTGTCTGCCTGGAGGCTGGTTTTTGCCGGCAAACTTTGGGAAAGCTCTGGAACAACGCTGTGCTTCAAGCGGAAAAGATATTCTCCGTCCAGTGGAAAACGCTGCCACAGCTCGCCGCCCTCAGTGATTAAAAAATTGCAAATGTCCATGAGCAGGGCGGACAAATCCGCTACATTGGAAAGAGATTCCCATCTTTCAATTAAAAGCTCAAAAGCTTTTTGCATAAGGGCATGGCTTTCCTTAAGAGCGGCCTGGCTCTGGCCGGGCATAAGTTCTGGAAATAGCGATAACTGTTGTTGCGTAGGCATTTTGTCGGAAATTGCCTGGGTGAGGTTGGCGCTCAGCTCAGCAAGGGAAATGTAGCGTTCTCCGGTCAGAATGATTGCCTCCAGTTTGGAGAAAATTTCGCGTAAGGGAAGATTTCCAGCTTCTCCGAGCATACGCAGATAAGGCTGGTGCAGCAGCTTCAAAATACTTTTCCAGTGATAGAGCTGGGCTTTCCGCTCTTTTTTTTCGTATGGAATTTCAACCGAGGCCTCTTGCATCTCAACTACGCTGCGGAGCAGGGCGGCCAATGGAGAACGCCCCAGCGGGTAGCCCATGGAAATGTTTATGTTTTTTGTGCTCAGGCTGTGCAGCACAGGCAAAAGCAGGTCGGAGGAGGGCAGAACAATGGCTGCGCCTTCCTCGCTTTCCAAATTGTCAATTTCGGCGCTCATTTTAATGAGCTGGGAGTGCAGGTCGAATCCTTCATAAATATGCAAGCTGGCGGGTGTTTTACCCATGTCGGGGGTTTCCGCTGAAGCATACTCTTCTGCGCCCGCCTTCCAGTTTTTAAGCCATTTCAAATGCTCGCGCGCAGACCAATGGGTGCTTTCCGGGTGATTAATTACCGCGGGATCGGTGTGCAGGCATATTTCTGCGTTCCCCATTTCCCATAAGTAACGCAAAAGGGGCTCTTCAACTCCTGAAAGCAGGTTGAAGCCGGCGAAAACGATCTGTTTGTTCCGGCAAAAGCTGAATGCCGGTTCAGCAGGGCCGCCGTTCATTGCTTTTATGCATTGCTCGGCAACCAAGGCCGCGTTTTGGGCCGGAGTCTGGAGGCCGTTTTCGGCCAGAAGTTCAAGGTATCGTGCATGTATGCCGGAGAGCCCTTCCAGAAGCATGCGGGCGAAGGGAGCAACCTCATTGTTGATGTGAAGGAAATTCCGGGGGCTGATTCTGGCTATAAAGAAATCTTCCATAAGCGCGGCTAGCCGAACTCCCCAGGGCATGAACAGATCAAGGCTTGCCAGGGGAAAATTCAGCTTTTCTTTAGGAAAGCCCTTATCATTGAATACATCGCTCACGGCCTGATAAAGAAGATAAACAGTATCGAGCTGGCAAGCCTTGGTTTTCTCTGATCCCGGCACTTCCGCCGCAAGCAGGGAGAAAAGCTCCTGAATATTCAGAAAGCGGGGCATGATCAAAGGGCCGTTCTTTGCTTCCGCCATTTTTTTTTGCAGGAATTTGGCCGGCCGGGAATGAGGAAACACAACCACTGTGCGCCCGGGGTTTTCAATGGCCAACAAAAACTCAGCCAAAGGGGCGATAAAGTCCTGATGCCAGGAAAATATTTTGAAAGAAGCGCGCATGGTTAAAGCTCCACAATTCTTCTCTGGTCAAGGTATGCCAGAACCCCTTTTACAGGAAGTTGCTGGGCCCGGCGTAACAGGGCGATGTATTTTTCCACCTGCCGGATATGTGCGGGGTCGGGAAGAACTTCAGGAGCTCCGCTTTTAAACTCCACAACCGTAATTGCGTCGGGGCCGTAAACAATCAGGTCACAGCGCAGATTTTCTCCTGTTTCATCTGTGATTATCTGTTCCATCATTCCATTGGCGAGCCAGTTTTCGGCCTGTGGCAGTTCTGCTAGCCAGAGCAGCGCAGATAATATCTCGGATTCATGCTGTAAAGCTTCAGATTGAGGGGAAATGGTGTGCTTGAGCCCAAACCAGAAAGCTCTTTTTACATCGCTGCGGGCGTCTCCCGTAAGCGTAAGCCCCTGAATGCACTGGTGGATGAAAGTTCCGCGTGAGGTTGCATCGAACAGAGGGGAATCAAGATTGTTGCGAAAAATTTTCAGCCTGGGCAGCCAGTTCATGGGGGGGCCACTTTTTTTGTCATCTTTCAGGGGCGAGGCTGCCGGGGAACAAGGAGGGGCATCTTCAGATAATGCCCCCGAAGGAGAGGGCGTTTCGCCAACCCGGTGTTCCGCTCCATCGCTGGTGAGTTCGAACATTTCCAGCAACAGCTCCATAGGTTGTTTTTTTGCGGAACTTGAGCCTGCCCTGGCTTCTGCCGGGCTTAAAATGTACAGCTCCTCGCTGGCCCTGGTCCAAGCTACATAAAACAGATTGACAGTTTCAATAAACTGGCTGGCGAGCTTTTGATAATAAGGCTCGCCCAGTTCCTTTTTAAGGGTAAGCAGCAGGGGATGCCCGTCAAAATCATAACTGAGCAGGCTGCTGTCTTGGGTTCTGCCCGGTTTTTTCAGCTCAAAAGGAAGAACCACCACAGGAAATTCCAGGCCCTTTGCCTTATGTATGGTCATTACCCTTACTGCGTCAAAGGTTTCAGGCATGGGCAGTTTTTCTTCCTTTCCGTACTCGTCCCACCACTCAAGAAAAGAAGGCAGCCCGGCCATTCCTTCTTTCTCCGCGAGGTGGAGAATCTCCTGAAAGCGCAAAATAAAAACAAGATCGTCAGGGAAGCATGCGGCCACATCAAAACGGTCAAACAGCTCGCAAATCAGATCATAGGCGCTCATCAGGCCGGCCTGGTTATAGAATGGGGCAATAAGCTCCTTCCATAATTCAGGCCATTTGGTGCGGAAAGCTTGAAACAGGATGCCTTGCGGTTTTTTTTCATATTTTTCAATATTCAGCCTGGCTATCCAGTTCTCAAGCTTTTCGGCGGACAGGCCTGAATGGCGGGCGAAAATTTCTTCGCCGCAAATGAACTCGAAAAAGGCCAGATCGTCCAGCGGCATGTTCAGCCAGCGCAAAAAAGCCACCGCCTGACGGATAATCGGGTTATGTGAAAGCAGCAGGCTGTTTTCCGTGATTACAGGAATCTGCCAGGAAGCAAGCCAGTCGGACAGTTGAAACGCCTGATCGTTGCTGCGTACAAGCAGAACCACGTCCCGGTATGGGCGTCTTCTTAAAACGTCTCCTGTCAACAGGGCGTGCAAATGGTTTTTAATCCTCTCTTCAAGTTCTTCCTTGCTGTCTTCAATTCTGGTTATGCTCACGAGGCCCTTTAGCCCGGATTTGAGCGGGGGCAGCTTTTGGCGGGCATCGCGGTAGCTGAGGCTGAGCTGTTTGGCGGCGGCGTAAATAACATCCCCAGGAGTTTCCTTGGGCATGCATTCCGTGAGCAGCCTGACGCAGTTGCTTTCCTCTTCCAGCCTGGAAAAAACCAGGTTGTTGTGATTCACAATTGTTTCCGAACTTCTCCAGTTGAACGGAAGATTGAGGGACTGCATGTGTTCCGACGCTTGAACAAGTTCCCGGTTGTTGAGAAGGTTTTCAAAAATCGACAAATCTCCGCCGCGCCAGCCATAAATAGCCTGCTTGGCGTCTCCCACTACGGTCAGGCTTCCGCCCATTGCCAAAGCCTCAAGCGCCAGCGGCAACAACGCCTGCCACTGTTCTTTGTCCGTGTCCTGAAATTCGTCAATCAGTATGTGTTTCAGGGCGGCGCCAAACCTGCAAAAAAGTTCAGCACTGCCCCATTCTTCGTCAAGAAGGGAGTTCGCCTTGCTGTTGAGAGCCGTTTTGGGCAATTGTCCGTTTTGCCTGTAATTTTTTTGGATCTGCCCATGTATCTGGCTGGACAGATGGAAAAGGGACGCATTTTTCCATGCATTCCTCAGTTTGGGTACAATTTCTTCCGCTTTGACAAAAGTGTTTCTGAACTCGATATAGGCATCTGATGCCTCGGCCGAGGGCTGGCTGGAAGATTTAAGGCAGCACTCGGAAAGGGTGGAGCTGTTTACTATTTTAACACCCCACGCCTCTCCGGAAAGCGCGTCCATTTTGGATATTTTGTCCAGAAGGGCAAGCAGGCTTTTTTGGGCCTGAAGGTTTTCGCCTTCAATGAAGGCGGCAAGCTGGGCCGCTTCAAATTTCAATTTTGTGACAATGTTTGCAATAATGCTCAACAGCACTTTACTATTGTCTTTGTTGGAATGTAGGGGCTGGTTTATTTCATCAGCCTGGTGGTCTTCAGATTTCAGAATATATTCGCATATGGAAAATAGCTGTTTTTGCAGGGTATTGACCGGATTGAACTGGCTTGGGTTTTGATAGAGAACGTCCCGGCAACATTTTTCAATTTCATCGGCAAGAGCGGCATCGCCCATGGCGGCTTCCTGCATCAGCAGGTCATAGGCCGGCGTAAAATACTCTTTGGGTTCAAAAATGAGTTTAAAGTCGGGTGGAAGGCCGAGTTCGAGGCTGGACAGACGGACGATCAGGGTGAGCAGGCTGTCAATTGTGCGGATGTTCAGCGAGCTGTAGTGGCGCAAAATCAGTTCCACCCATTTCTGGGCGTTTGGGCCAAAAGGCCTAGGCAGCGGGGTTCCGGAGAGTTCGTCCCTGGTGTTAAGCGCCCGTTCTTTAAGCGTGCGTATGATTCTTTCGCGCATTTCCGCGGCGGCCTTGTTGGTGAAGGTCACCGCCAGAATCTCCTTCCAGGTGTGTGTTTCATCCATGTGAGCGAGGGAGCCCGCAGGGTGTTGGGGCTCTTCCAGCGCAGAGGAGAGAAGTTCCAGAAAATGCTGGGTCAGGGCGTGGGTCTTGCCTGCTCCGGCAGAAGCCTTTATTCTGTTTAACCGGCATTCGTGCAGAGGCAGGAGTTGCTTGTTGCTCAAAAAACACCTCAAAGGCTGTTGGAGGTGGCGCAGGCGGGCTCCATGGTTTTGGAAGAAGCAGCGAGCATCCCGCTGAGACTTGACTGGCCTGTGGATTCAAGCACTGAACGCCAGTAGCCTGAGGCGATGTTCAGTTTTTTGCGGTGCATGGTCACCAGGGAAAGAGGCAAATGGACATAGCGCTCCATAAGCCGGGACACAACCATTCCCGTTTTTCCGGCCATGGCTGCGTGCATCGCCGACTGGCCCAGAAGCCCGCAATAAACCCTGTCGTCCGCATTGGCCGGGATGGAGCGTATAATATAGCTGGGGTCAATGTATTTTAAGGTAAGGCTGGTATTGTTTTTGGCAAAATAGTCTTTTATTTCGTGAATGAGGTAGCTGCTGATATCGGCCAGAATCGGGTTGCCCGATGCATCGCTTTGAAAAGTTTCCTGCAAAAGATGCTGCCCGGCGCCTTCCGCCACCACGATCACCGCATGCCCGCGGTTTTTAATTCTTTCTTCAAGGGCGGGTAAAAGACCTCCGTTTCCGCACATTCTGAAAGGCGTTTCAGGAATCAGCA
>CAZJFJ010000013.1:0-12212 GCA_964545305.1 uncultured Desulfovibrionaceae bacterium | reverse complement strand
ACGAAGTTTACTTCCTTGATCGAGATGGTGGCGTGGGCTGCGATAAATCCGGACTCTCTGCCCATTAATTTCACCAGCCCGATACAGTTGGGCGCACCCAGCGCCTCGGTATGCGCGCATTGTATCACCTCGGAAGCTTTGTCCACGGCGGTTTTGAACCCGAATGACTGGCCAATGAAGTTGATGTCGTTATCAATGGTCTTTGGGATTCCTATTACGGACAGGCGCAGGCCCCGTTTTCTGGCCGCCTCTGAGATTACATGGGCCGCCTTGAGGGTTCCGTCGCCCCCGATCATGAAAAGGCAGCTTATATTCATGCGCTCAAGCGCGTCCATGATTTCTTCCGGATCCTGATGCCCGCGGGACGAACCCAGCATGGTGCCCCCAAACTGGTGAATGTGGGAAACATTCTTGGGAGTAAGTTCCACTACCTCATGCTTGTATTTGGGAATGAACCCCTGCAACCCGTAGCGGATGCCCAGCACCGAGGCCACTTCGTAGCCGTGGTGGGCTTCCATGACTATGGAGCGGATTACATCATTGATTCCGGGACAGAGTCCTCCGCAGGTGACAATGGCGCACCGGGTCTTCGACGGGTCAAAGTATAGCTTTTCCCGCGGCCCGGCAGATTCGAATGAGAGCTTTACCGGAGTGTTGTCTGTTTCTCCCAGGAATTCGCTGTCGAGGTAGAACGGATATGGCTCGTCGTCCACAAAATCACAAAAAGGGAGGGGGGAGTCGATGCGCGCCGCCCCAAGGCTGTTTATCCTGGTTTCATAGGCAGGGTATTTTCCAGTGGAGGATGAGGCTTTTTTAGAAACAGTTTTCATGGAGCACCTCGAATTTTAAAAAGCTGATGATTTTGTACTTTAAATTAAGTTGCAATGAGGGTCAAATAAAGAACGGACGGTTTTCAAAGGTTGGAAATTTTGAATTCACCGGCGCCGGCATTGAAATAAATTTTACTTCGCGAAAGGGGCGCGCGGATGGTCATTTCCTTTGTGCCATATTGAATTGTGGCGCCAGGATAGATTATGCCTTCCACTTTAAGGGCCGGAACGGAATATTGGCGCAACTGGCGCTCAATGCGGGCAATGGCGGTTTCCAGGCGGCGGACTCGGTCATGCAGCTGCTTGCGCAGGGTGAGGATGTGCTGGATGGTGGCTTTGCTGGTTGCCTGGTATCGGGCGATTATTTCTTCATCCGGCGCATCTCCCACCTTGTTGTGGATGTTGCTTAACGCATGGTTCAGACGAAACATCTCGGATTTGTAATTGTCGACAAAATTGTGGTCGATTCCGAGGCGGATGCAGGTTGCCACCCCCAGCTCTGAACCCACCTGGGTGGCCTGGACTTCCCTTCCGCAATGAAGAAAACCCCCAACCACCTTGCCTTGCCCTCCTGCAACAATAATTGCACCTTCGGCTACAACCTTGGATTTGTTGATTTCGTTCATTATATAGACATTATGGCCGGCATAAATATTTGTGCCGATAGCGAACAGGGCGCGCACCGACCCTCCCGCCCAGATCGCCCCTGAGCTGTTCATCATGATGCCGCCGTCAATATCCATGTCTCCGCCGGCGCTAAGAATGCTGTCTTCCACAGTGCCCTTAACAAGAATATTGCCGGGGCAGTTGACCTGAAACCCCGAGATTACCGACCCTTCAACCTGAACCGATCCCCGACTCAGAGTGATATGCCCTGTATGCGGGCCCACGTCTCCGTCTACGGCATAAACCTCAGAGACGAAAATTTCATTTTCCCGGTGAATCAGCAGGCCACCTGAAACGGCAATGATGTCATTGCCCCGCTGGGCTACATTTTCACCTGTATTTATAAACGCCGGCAATCCATCTTCCGGAGCGACCGCCTCCCCCAGAAGGTTTCTCCCCGGTCTGCCCCTAGTTGGGGGGTAAATGCGGGCGACGATATCACCTTTTTTTACAGTTTCAATGGCCCCACGCTGTTTGTAGTCAATATTCCCGCCCTTGTCGATTCTGCCGGGCAGGCGTTCTTGTTTCTGCACGGTTAAAATTTCAATCCATCCGTTCTCTCCCCTAAACGGTTTTATCCCGCTGCAAAGCTGCACATTAGACACTGGAGCGTTTGTTTGAGCCGCTCTTTTAAGGCTTTCTTCCAGGATGATTTTATTGAGCCTTGCCTTGAGGCCAAGCGCTTTTACGGCTGCAACCAAATGTTCATGCGTGACTTTCCGGCCGAGAAAGTCTTTATGATAGATGGTTGCAGTCAGGCTCATAAAGTCTTTGTCCAGCTCAAGTAGGGGAATAATTTTTATTTCGTTATTTTCAATTGCAATCAGCCCATAGCGTCTGGCTATCAGCACGCCGTTTTTTTCAAGCACGCTTTCGGCGATGTCGGGAGTTAATTTTGTTGTCTTGCCGTCTGTGTCTGGCGGGTGGAGGATCTTGCCGCGGACGTCCATGCCGTTTCTGGGCGGACGCGCCGGGATGAGGCGTCCGAAGGTGTCGCCGGGAAAAATTGGAAATTTCAGGTCGCCCAGTTGCGCGATCTTGGCGGGTAATCCCGGGCGGGCTGCCTGCCCGTGAACGACCGTCATACCGGAAATTTCTTTTCCGGCGCGGTAGTCCTCAGCAATTTTTTTCAAAACCTCTTTTTCAGGAGGAAGAAGCACACCTGCCTTCTTCAGTTCGTTTTCAACGGCCTGAATTACAAGGGCGCATTCCGCAGATTGCGCTTTTTCATGAGCGTTTGGGCGGACAAGCTCCAGATTGGCCTTCATGGAGTCGGGGCTGATGCTGATTATTGCTATTGGGTTGCGCATGTCATTCTTTCAGTCAGGTTGTCGCTAAAAACTGTATACCCAGGTATTTATTAATACAAGGCCTGATTTTTTCACTTAAACCGGCATTGCTTAGGGCATTTCACACTTGAAATGCTCGGCAAGGATTTGTTTTCAAATCCTTGCCGCCAAATGATTGCAGGGCGGCTTTGCCGACCAGTTAAGCAATCATTTGAGGCGTTAACTGCTCTAGTAGAGTAAAAGGAGGGCCTTCTGTCAAGCCAATTGTTCTGGACCTTGGGAGGTATATCTGGTAATCAATATGTATTATTTTTGTGAGGTAGGAAAGCGTATAAATGGTGGTTGGCAAGACTATACAGCCGGATTTGAAACGAAATCGCATGAGGATGGTGGCCGATCAAATCAAGGCCAGAGGCATAAGCAGCCTCGCCGTGCTGGCTGCCATGAGTAAAATAAAACGCCACCTGTTTGTGGAAGAGGCCATGCAGGCTGAGGCCTATGGCGATTTTCCGCTTCCAATCGGTTTTGGCCAGACCATTTCTCAACCGTATGTGGTGGCTCTGATGAGCGAGCTTTTGGATGCTAGTCCGGGCATGAAAGTGCTTGAAATTGGCACAGGTTCAGGTTATCAGGCTGCTGTTCTCGCTGAAATGGGGCTGGATGTGCATAGCGTCGAACGAATAAAAGAGTTGCATTTCAGAACAGCCGGCCTGCTGCGCAAGATGGGATACTACCGAATTTTTCTCAAGCTTGATGACGGAACGCTAGGATGGCCTGAAGAATCCCCTTTTGACAGGATAATCGTCACGGCAGGGGGCCCGGAAGTGCCAGCCCCCCTGGTGGAGCAGCTGGGAGACCCCGGAATAATGCTTATTCCGGTTGGAGGAAAGCAGCGTCAGCAGAATTTGATTCGGGTGGAGAAAAAAGAAGGGAAAATCACTCAGCATGACCTGGGAGTAGTTTCCTTTGTAGATCTTGTTGGCAATCATGGTTGGTGACGTCTGTCATTTGTTAATCAGAACAAGGAAAATCCGTGAAAATTTTACGTAGGACCATGGATAAAATCTGGTCTCTTTCTGCATCTGTGGGGGCAAAGCGGGTTTTATTCGGCGTTTCTTTTACAGAATCGATTTTTTTTCCTGTTCCTCCCGATTTGTTTCTGATTACCATGACGCTTGCCAAGCGCAAAGAAGCGTTCAGGCTGGCGACTATTTGTCTGGTTGCCAATATTTTGGGCGCGGCTGTGGGATATATGATCGGCAAATTCTTCATGGAACTTTTGGGGATGCCCATTATCCACTTTTACGGGTTTGAAGATCAGTATTTTCAAATTCAGGAATGGTATGATAAATATAGTGTTTGGGCGGTTGCGGCCGGAGCGCTCACGCCTGTTCCCTACAAGCTTTGTACGCTCACTGCCGGGGCTTTTGAAATCAACTTTTTTACATTTATCCTGGTGTCGATTCTGGCCAGGGGGTTTCGGTTTTTCACCGTTGCGGGGCTGCTTTACCTGTATGGTGAAAAAGTCCGCTTTTTTGTTGAAAAGCGGTTGGGTTTGATCACGCTTCTTCTTCTG
Source organism: uncultured Desulfovibrionaceae bacterium (assembly GCA_964545305.1). Lineage (GTDB taxonomy): Bacteria > Desulfobacterota > Desulfovibrionia > Desulfovibrionales > Desulfovibrionaceae > RGIG1962. The sequence goes on along the minus strand of CAZJFJ010000013.1, from coordinate 7,851 downwards.
GTGGGCGTAGTGCTTGGCTTCCTCTTGATTAAATTTTTGCCAACTTGATGTAATGTTTGAAAGATGTGACTGGAAAAACGTTCTTTCCTAGATTTAAAAAATATAGTATTAATATAAAAAAAATTCTACCAAGGTATGCTGCGTGAACTTAGCAAATAAAATAACTCTGGGCAGAATACTGTTCATCCCCATTATAATAGTGCTTCTTTATCTCGTTGATGATATTGAAGGGGAAGTCCCGAATATGGGAGATAAGATTTTTTGTCTTATTGCGACAATTTGTCTCGTCTTCGCGTGTTTAAGCGACATTGTGGACGGCTGGGTCGCAAGGCGTGAAAAACAGGTCACCCGTTTTGGCAAATTCCTGGACCCGCTGGCGGACAAGCTTCTTGTCTGCTCCATATTGATTATGCTGACCAGGCTAGCCTGGATTCCTGCCTGGGTTGTGATTATTATTATCGGCAGAGAGCTTCTGGTCACCGGGCTCAGGGCCATGGCTGCCGACCAAGGGGTTGTGATTGCCGCGGACAAATACGGCAAGATAAAAACCATTTTACAGTCTGTTGCGCTTGTTTTTCTTACCTTGCATTATGAGTGGTTTGGTCTCAACCCTGAGCCGATTGGTCAGGTGCTGCTTTATATTGCCCTGGTGGTAACTGTTTTTTCAGGCGTTAACTACCTGAAAGTTTTTCATGTTCACTGGCTGGAAGGCGCGGTTGCCAAAAATATTGGGGAAAAAACGGAAAGTTCGCCGGTGGCGGATAAAAAATCTTGCAAAGGCCCCGATGTGGAGTAGTCCTGTTGTCAGGCGCAGTAAATATGGATAACAGTCTTTTAAAGATGCGGCTTAGAAGCTGTCTGCAAACGATACTTGAGCTTGAGCCATGCCTTGCGCAAATTGATGCAGGCCCCCAAATGCATAAGGAGTTTGAGGCATTGAAGCGTTTTTTGCAAGATCTTGACCAATTGAATCTAACAGAAGCAGACGTCTTGCGGGTGGAGAGCTCAACCAATATTTTTTTAGAAGAGCTTAGCTTGCCCATGCGGGCGGGAGCTTGCGCGGACGCCTCTTTTTCAAAGCTGCAGTAGGACAGGGCTATGTGGCATAAAATATTGCTGTTTATTGCTGTCATGCTGAATATTGTGCTTTTGGGGCGCATTTTTTTAAGTGATGAAGGAATTTCGGGATATACCGCGCTTAAGGCTGAAAATGAAGAATTGAGACTTGAGTTTGAAAGGGTTAATGAAAAAAACCTTGCGTTAAGTCGTGAAATCGAGCTACTAAATTCAGACGAAAAATACCTTGAAAAGATTATTCGCAGTAAGCTGAATTTTGTAAGAGACAACGAAATATTATACTTGTTCCAAGAAAACCAAACTCTTTCAGGAGCTCTGCCGGATGATGGAGAAAATTGAGTGGTATCAGGAAGTACTGGAGCTTGAGCCCAGCTCTAAAGTATTTTTCCCTCTGGCCAAGCTGCTTCAAAACAACAACCAGCCCAATGAGGCTGTAGCGACGTTACGCCAGGGGCTTGACCGGCACCCTGAATTTTTTGAAGCCCGCCTGATGCTTATTGATCTCCTGGAAAACAGCGGAAGAAATGAAGAGGCCTTGCAGGAAGTGGAACGGCTTGGCAGCAAGCTGGATTTGTACCCGGGGTTTTGGCAGGCTTGGGCCGGCGTTTGCGAGCAGCAGGGACAATTGGATGTTTCCATGGCCCTCAGACTTTTGGCTGTTTTTTTGTCCGGGAAAGATGTCAGCCTGATGGACGTGTTGCAACATGGCCTGCAGTCAATTTTAGGATATCCCTCTGTTTCAAGAGATTCTTTGCCAGATCCTTCTTCCGTTTCCGATTCTGCTGCGCCGGTTGAGCACAGCGAACCTGTTCTTGAGGCTTTGGAAAAAACTGGCTGCAATCAGGCGTCAATTGCGGATGAGAATGATGCTTCCGCCATTTGCGGGCAGGCAGAAGAACCCGCCCCGTTGCCCTCAATGGAGCCGGACGAATTGGCGGATGCTGAAGAAGAACCTTTTTCCTTGCGCACCAGAACAATGGCGACAGTGTTGCTTGAACAGGGTGATTTGCAGGGTGCTCTGGATATTTATGAAGAGCTTCTGGCTGCGGCTGGAAACCCTGAAAAGAAGCAGGAACTGCAAGAACGCATTGATGAGCTTAAGTCTAAAATGAAAACAGGCACTTATACACCTGAATTGGATGAGCCCAAAGCAGAGGAACCGTTGCAGGGGAAACAAAAATTATTGGATGCCTTGGAAAACCTGGCTAAACGCCTGGAAGTCAGGGCAAGCGGGTAGGCTTGTTCGCTTTTAATAGAGCTTTGACGGTTGGCAGCACAAGCGTTAACCTCGGTCGTAGGAAACGGGCAAAATTCATTACCGTTCAACATTGATCAGCTACAGACGTTTGATTTTTAGTAGGTATTTTTTAAACATGAGCTTTTGCTTCCTTTAAATCGGGGATGGATCTCTGCTTTGTTAAAGACATCAAAAAAACATTCTGGTTACTTTTTGGAGATATCCGTGCGAATTGGTCTGACTTCTCTTTTGTTTTTAGTGCTTGTGTTAAGCTCGGCTGCATGTACCCAGACAACCAAGGACTATTGGAAGGCGACCAAAGGCTATTATTATGAATATATAAATAAGCCCGCAACTGTCGACCTGGAAGATATGGGTGTTTACTCTCCGGGTGAAGGTTATCTTGCGGAGAATCTCCCTCCGGTAGAACGGGTTCTGGAGCGCTTTAAACGGACGCTCTTCAGTTTGGACAAGGCCCCCTCCGACAACTGGATGTACTCCTTTGTGAACCGTTTCCCCTGGATTGAGGGCGTGGCCCTGGTTGATGTTGACGGCAAGGTGCTTCATCAATGGCCTACGGTTTCTCTAAAAGAATATGATTATAGTTTTATAAAGGAAGACACCGCCAACCCCAATGTGCGTCATCTAATCGGCCATGCCTCTGAAACAGCGCTTGGGCCGCATGTTTATGTAGCCACTCAAATTCTGAGCTCCGCCCAGCCCGCAGGCTATTTCATAGTTCATTTTGACCCGCGGGTCTTGTTTTCTCATGTTAACGGCTCGGCAGAGTTTATGGTTGCCGCGCCCGGAGTGCTTTTATGGCCCGGCATGTTTGAAGCTTCCGCCACGCCGGTTGCCGATGCGGACTGGAGCAAGCTTACCGGCAGCAGTTTGTCGGGCCGGGTTTCCAACTCGAATGGAACTTTTGTGTGGTACACTATTATGATCGGGACAATGCCCATGGTTTTCGCCGCCCCGGATGAAGGGAGTTTCCCCGAAGCGCCGGGACAGCTTGAAATGCTTGCGGCTTTCCGTGGTGTTGAGAGCGGGGAGGCAATCAGCATGGCGATTATGGATCCGGCCGATGAGTCCGAGGCGGGCAGTTCTTCTGTATTGGCCCCCCCGAATCAGGCAGGAGCACTCCCGAATCCTGGGGTAGGGGAATCCGATGTTGAGGAAATGAAGCCTGGGCCTGCTGGTGAAGCTGCGCAGCCTGACTCAAATGCCACAAGGCATGAAGAATAGGGAAAACCTCAAACAACTTCGGATGTTTCGCCTCCTGCAGAAAGCAGGCTGGACTCTCCAGAGAGCACCGCTGCCGGGGGATAACCGGCTTATTAATTTTACCAGTTTCAAGGGTGATTTATGATAATGCAAATGACCGTGACAGAGCATTTGCTGTTTAAACAGTCCAAGTCGGAAGCAGCAACCGGGCAATTTACGCGTCTTCTGTATGATTTGATTCTGGCAGCAAAAAATATTTGGCGCAATGTGGACAGCGCCGGCCTTGCCAACATTCTGGGTGGGACAGGACAGGTTAACATACAGGGAGAGCGGGTGCAAAAGCTCGATGAGCTTGCGAACAACACCATCATCTATTGTATGGAACGCAGCGGCACATTATGCGGCATGGCATCAGAAGAAAATGCCGAGATAATAACGCTTCCCCCAAAATTTCCAAAGGGGGAATATTTTTTATATTTCGATCCTTTGGACGGTTCTTCCAATATTGATGCCAATATAAATGTGGGGACCATTTTCTCGCTTTTTCGCCGCAGCAACGGAAAAACTTCCGACCCTGACGGGGAGGAATTTTTGAAACCAGGCCTGGAGCAGCTGGCTGCCGGATATTTTTTATACGGTCCTTCCTGTATGATGGTTTACTCCACCGGCCAGGGAGTGCATGGGTTCACCCTGGACCCCACTGTTGGAGAGTTCATGCTTTCCCATCCGGACATCAAGATTCCCGATCACGGGCGCTATTATTCTGTTAATGAATCGAACTGGCTATACTGGGACGAGGCCACAAAGGAAGCTGTCTCCTACTTTAAAGGTACTGAAAATCCTTTGGGCAAGCCATACTCCCTGCGTTATGTCGGTTCTCTTGTGGCGGATTTCCATCGCACCTTGCTGTACGGTGGAATTTTTATGTATCCGATCGACTATAAGCAAAAAGACAAGCCCAGGGGCAAACTGCGCTTGCTTTATGAAGCTTCGCCTCTGGCTTTCCTGATTGAACAGGCCGGGGGCAAAAGTATTGACGGCACCCGGCGCATAATGGAAATTGTACCGGAGCACCTGCATCAGCGGGTTCCTCTGTTTATCGGCTCTCCCAGGGATGTAGAGGCTGTGGAGTCCATCTATAAAAAACACCGGGCTGCTGGGTAGCGGACCTGTTTTTGAGGTGCGGAATGCTGGTTTTGGGCATTGAAACATCATGCGATGAAACGGCTTTTGGGCTGGTTGAGGATGGCAGGCTTTTGGCCGAATCGGTGGCCAGTCAGGCCGATGTGCATGCCCTGTTCGGGGGCGTTGTGCCTGAACTTGCCTCTCGTGAACATTATCGTATTTTAGGCCCTTTATTTGATGAATTTATTTGCCGGGCCGGGATAAAAGCGGAAGATTTGAATGGAATTGCCGTTGCCCGGGGGCCAGGGCTTTTGGGCAGCCTGCTGGTCGGCGTGGCCTTTGCAAAGGCAGTGGCTTTTGGGTGCGGCATTCCTCTGCTTGGAGTAGATCATCTGAAAGCGCACCTTCTCGCTCCTGGGCTTGAGTCCGACTTGAAGTTGCCGGCTCTGGGGCTTTTGGTTTCGGGTGGGCATACGCATATTTATTATATTGAAGATGCCCATAGTTTCACCTTGATGGGAAAAACCTTGGATGATGCTGCGGGCGAAGGCTTTGACAAGGTTGCGAAAATGCTGGGGCTGCCTTATCCTGGAGGGCGCATTCTGGATGCTCTGGCCAGCTCGGGCAGCAGGCAGGGGCTGATTAACAAAAAAATGTTCACTTATCCTTATCTGGATAATGACAACCTTGATTTTAGTTTCAGCGGCTTGAAAACCGCGGTTTCACTGTATATTAAAAACAATCCGGCAATTTCCGACATGGCCCGCGGGCTCCCTTCAAATATTGGGGAGATTGATGAAAAAAATGCTGTTATCGGGCCGTTAACCGAGCTTTGTGCCTCCTTTAACCACTGCGTAAGCCATACTTTGTGCATGAAATGCAAACGGGCCATACGGAAATTGAGGGATGAAGGAAGAAAGCTGGAGAGCATTATTGTTGCCGGCGGTGTGGCCGCGAACAGCATGCTGAGAAGCGATCTGGAAAAATTCGCCGCCGAGGTTGGGTTGGAGCTGATATTGCCGCGCTTCTCCCTGTGCACCGACAACGGCGCAATGATCGCTTATGCCGGGTATCTGATGCTTCAAGGCAAAAGAAGTCATGCGCTTGACCTTGAAGCAATACCAAGGGGCAAGCAACTGCCTGATGATCACATCATGCTTGTATAAGTTGCAGAATAGGAATATTATTGTTGAAGGCGCAGTCTGTTTTTCACTGTTTTTGATGGCTGGAACTTGAATGCGCCATTACTTTGTTGTTATCGCCCGGCTTTGATTGTACTTTTTACTGTTGACAATAGATATCAGCAATTTAATATGCAATTATATTGAAATACCTAGCGGCTATTATTGAACTGGTTTAATTCAAAATTGGCCGATAGAGGCCCCATTAAGGAGAATGTTATGTCTTTAGACGTTACTGATGCTAATTTTGATGAGGTGATCAACAAGTCTGAACTTCCTGTGCTGGTTAAGTTCTGGGCGCCCTGGTGTGGCCCCTGCCGTGCGCTTGCTCCGCTTGTGGAAGCAGTTGCCGCCGAACTTGAAGGCAAAGTGCAGGTGGTTAATGTGAATGTAGACGATAACCCTTCAGTTCCCACACGATATGGCATTCGGGCAGTTCCTACCTTTATTCTTTTTAAGAATGGAGAGCTGGTGGAACAACTGGTTGGCGTGGTCAACAAAGACGCCTTGAAAGAGCTGGCGGGTAAATAGGGCTTATGACTAAACAGTATGATGCTGTAGTAATAGGCGGGGGGCCGGCTGGATTTACCGCCATGCTTTATCTGTTGCGCAGCGGAGCAAAAACGCTGCTGATAGAAAAGTTCGCGCCAGGCGGCCAACTGCTTTTAACTGAGCATTTGGAAAACTACCCTGGTTTTGCCGAACCCATCAAAGGATATGAGCTTGCGGAGAATATTGCCAAACAAATAGAGCCGTATGCTCACGACAAACTCTATGCTGAGGTTAAGGAAATTGTTCCTGCCCCAGGGGCCAACCGGCTGCTTGTCGGAGATGAATGGATTGAATCGAGAGTGATTGTCATTGCAAGTGGAACTGTACACCGCAACCTGGGTGTTCCCGGTGAAGAACAGTTTATTGGAAAGGGAATATCCTTTTGCGCCCTGTGTGACGGCAATTTCTACCGGGACGCCACCATTGGCGTTGTGGGCGGAGGGAATTCGGCCTTGGAAGAAGCGCTTTATCTTTCCAAAATCGCCCGAAAAATACATGTTATTCACCGGCGCGACAAATTCAGGGCTGATGACATTTATGTGAACAAAGTTTTGGAAGAGCCCAAAATCGTTCTGGAATTCAACAGCATTGTGACCAAGCTTCACGGCAACGATTTGCTGGAAGCGGTTACTGTTGAAGATGCAATTTCCGGCGAGGAACGCATTTTGCCGTTGACAGGTTTGTTTGTTTTCACAGGGTACGACCCTGTGTCTGAGTTTTTCCCGGTTGGTCTTAAAGTGGATGAACACGGGTTTATTGTTACGGATTGTGAGATGAATACCAACCTGCCCGGTATTTTTGCTGCAGGCGACATCCGCTCAAAGCTGTGTCGTCAAGTAATTACCGCTGCCGGAGATGGTGCAACTGCGGCTCATTCTGCTCGCCTATACCTGGAATCCTTAAATGCCTAAGAAATTATTACTTACTCTTTTGCTTGTGCTTTTTGCATGCAATGTTTCTGCTTGTGGCATAATTGACTATTTTTATCTGCCACCGGGGGAGGATACCCCCCAGGAACTGTTTGAAAACGGCAATGACGCCATGCGCGAAAAAGACTATATGGCCGCAATCGGCTATTACAGCAAGCTGAAAGAGTCGTTTCCGTTCAGCCCTTATGCAAAGGAAGCTGAAGTCTCTCTTGGGGATGCTTATTATCTTGATGGCGAGTATCTTTTGGCATCAGAAGCCTATAAAGACTTTGAGGCGATGCACCCCAGAGATGAAGCCGTTCCTTATGTGCTGCTTCAAATTGCCAACTCGAACATAAAAAGCTACACGTCCATAGACCGGCCCACAACTGCTCTTGTTGAAGCGGAGGCTTACCTGCGGCGTGTGATTGAGTCATACCCCGGCACTGAGTATGCGGAAAGGGCTTCTGAACTTCTTGAGCAAACCCGGCGCACAATGGCCGAACACGAGCTTTACCTGGGCGAGTTCTTTATGCGCACAGGCAGC
>CAZJFJ010000012.1:28657-30777 GCA_964545305.1 uncultured Desulfovibrionaceae bacterium | reverse complement strand
AATGCTCTGCAAGGATTTGTCTTCAAATCCTTGCCGCCAAATGATTGTAGGGCGGAAAAGCCCCCTGTTAAGCAATCATTTGAGGCGTTAACCGCTCTAGCAACCAGCAAAATCCGTCTGCGCCCAGTGGGTGGGGTGGCGCTATGAAATTGCAAGGGCATTTTAAGCGGGAAAAGCTCCAAAAGGTGTTGCCGGTGTTTGTTTTTGCGCCTTCAGGATTTTTCAGTCCCTCAGCGCTCAGCCATGCAGGGGCTGACCCGACGCAGCCAGGGCCGCTTCCCACACTCCTTCCGCCAAAGTGGGGTGGGCGTGAATGGTCGCGGCTATTTCTTCCACGTTCAAGCCCGCTCCGGCCGCCAGGGCTATTTCCGAAATCAGCGAACTGGCCTGGGCTCCAACGATTTGCCCTCCAAGAACCTTGCCTGCCGCATCACACACAATCCTTACGAGGCCGTCCGGCTCGCCCATTGCCTGGGCCTTGCCAAGCTGGCGGAATAGAAAGTCCGAGGCTTTGTTGCCGGGGAATTTGTCCTCGGCTTCTTTCAGGCTGAGGCCCGCGCAGGCGATTTCCGGGTGGGTGAAAATGGTGGCGGGCACAACCGACAGGTTTGTGCGCGGAGCTTTTCCAAGCATATTTTCTACCGCGGCCCTGCCCTGGGCCTGGGCTGTATGAGCCAGCATGTAGTGCCCAGGGCCGAGGCAGTCGCCAATCGCCCAGATGTTCGGGGCGCTGGTCCGGAAGCTGGAATCCACTTCAATCCAGCCGCGCGCGTTTCGGTAAACCCCGGCTCCGTCAAGCCCGATATCGTTGCCCAGCGGCGCGCGCCCGGTGCAAACCAGCACCTTGTCGCAGAGCACTTCCTTTTCCGGTCCTTCGGCCTGGAAAGGTTTCAGTGTCGCTTTCAGGCCCTCAGGCGTTTCCTCCAGCTCTGTGAGGCTGTAGGAGACGAAAAAGGGCAGGCGTGATTTTTTCAGGCTGCGCATATATGTTTTGGAGATTTCTTCATCCAGCGCCTGCAGGGGCAGAATCCGGTTCATCGCCTCAACAAGGGTGACTTCGCTTCCCAGGGAATGGTAGATTTGAGCCAGCTCGCAACCGATTACCCCTCCGCCCACCACCAGCAGGCGGGCCGGAAGGCTGGTCAGCTCCAGCGCCTCGTCACTTGAAATGATTGTGCCGCCATTGATGGAAAGGCCGGGAGGCGCGCCTGGGATATTCGCAGGGCGGGAGCCGGTGGCGATGAGCAGGTTGTCAAAGGGCAAAGTTTGCTCTCCCTGCGCGCCGCTTATTTCCACAAAACCGGGGGCAATGATCCGGGCGTTGCCCCGGATGAATTTTATGCCTTTGGCCTTGAACAGCCCTTCCAGGCTTTTTTGCATCCCTTGGACAATGGCGTTTTGACGGCCCCGAAGGACTTCCATGTTCACAAACGGTGAAGAGGCGGTAATCTGGATTCCATACTCCGCGGCCTTTTTCGAGGCCTCGGCCAGATCCGCGGCCTGGCGCATGATTTTTGACGGAATGCAGCCCTGGGCAAGACAGGTGCCGCCCGGCTCGTTTTTATCGATAAGCGTAACCTCTGCGCCCAGTTGGCCGGCGCGCAGGGCGGCGGTGTATCCGCCTGGGCCGGAACCGATAATTGCCAGTTTCACTTCATGTCTCCGGTGAGGATTGGCTTGCGCGCGGCGGTGGTTTCATCCATGCGGCGCACCTTGGTCCGGGTTGGCGCTTCCCGCAGCGCTTCCGGGTTTTCCTTGGCCTCGCGGGCAATCTCCAGCATGGCCTCGATAAACGCGTCCAGCTCTTCCTTGCTTTCCGTTTCCGTGGGCTCGATCATGATGGCGGAATTGACCACCAGCGGGAAGAACACCGTGGGCGGGTGGTAGCCGAAGTCGATAAGGCGCTTGGCTATGTCCAGGGTAGTGACCTTGCCGTCGCGTTGCTTTGCGTCGGTGAACACGCATTCGTGCATGCATGGCCCGTCAAAGGGCAGGTCGAAGGCTTCCTTGAGCTTCTCCTTGATATAGTTGGCGTTGAGCACGGCCAGGGCACTGACTTTTTTCAGGTTTTCGCCCATGCTCAGAATATATGAATATGCTTTTACCCCAACCCCGAATTG
>CAZJFJ010000012.1:548-28647 GCA_964545305.1 uncultured Desulfovibrionaceae bacterium | reverse complement strand
GCCGTGAAAGCCGTGCAGGCGTCCTATGGACAGCGGCAGGTCTGCATTCCACTCGTATTTGTCCCCCTTTTTTACTATCCGGGGGCCGGGCAGAAATGGTTTTAAAGTGTCGCCAACCGCCACAGGGCCTGCGCCGGGGCCGCCTCCGCCATGCGGGGTGGACATGGTTTTGTGCAGATTGTAGTGAACAACATCTACGCCCATCCGGCCCAGATCGGCGTAGCCCATGACTGCGTTCAGGTTTGCCCCGTCGGCGTAGACCAGGCCTCCGCGTTCATGGACCAGCGCGATGATTTCGGCGAGGTTGCACTCGAACAGGCCCAGCGTGTTGGGGTTTGTAATCATCAGCCCGGCCACGTCATCGGCCATCAGCTTCTCTATTTCCTCAAGCTCTATGTAGCCTTTCGGGCCGAGCGGAACTTTTATTTCCGTAAACCCGCACATGCTGGCGGTGGCCGGATTGGTGCCGTGGGAGGTGTCGGGCATCAGCACTTTGGTTTTTCTGGGCGCGCCTGATTTTTCATTCTCGCGGTGATAGGCGGCGATCATCAGCATGCCGCAAAGTTCCCCATGTGCGCCGGCTGCCGGCTGCATGGAGGCTTCCTTAAGCCCCACTATTTCCGCGAGATGTTTTTCCAATTCGTAAATAAGCCGCATGGTGCCCTGGGAAGCTTCCGCCGGAAGCAGCGGGTGTGAATTGGCGAACCCGGGCAGAGAGGCCAGGCATTCGTTGATGACCGGGTTGTATTTCATCGTGCAGGAGCCTAGCGGATACATGCCGGTGTCTATGCCGAAGTTCCAGGAGGAAAGTCTGGTGTAATGGCGGACAACCTCCAGCTCGGAGAGATCGGGCCAGTCCGGGCCGTTTCCGGCAATTTCGGCGGGCAGGGAGGCCTTTGGGGCTTTGCTTTTTACAAGGCTCATTGCCTCGCGCCCTTTGCGCCCTTTTTCCCAAAGCAGTTTTTCATTTAAAATAAGGCCGCTGGTTCCGGCCGGGGTGAATTTCTGTTCGGTCATAACTTAAGCCCCTCCCTTGATTTCTTGAAGCAGGGCGTCAATGTCTTCTGTGCTGCTGGTTTCGGTGGCCCCGAACAGCCAGGCCCGGTCTATGTTTTCAATGCCGGGCAATGATTTCCTCCAGCGCGCCAGGGGAAGCCCGGCCAGTATTTTTTTGCTTTGCAGCTTTTGATGGATTGCGTCAAATCCTTCCGGCGCATACATGGCAAATTCATTGAAGGTGGCCGAAGAGGCAAGCGGGGAAAATCCTGCTTGTTCAAGGCCTTTTTTTAAATAGGCGGCCAGGTCGAGATTGGCCTGGGCGGTTTGCCGGAATCCGGTTCCGCCTATTGAGGCCATGAACATTGCACAGGTGAGCGCGCAATGCCCCGCGTTGGAGCAGATGTTGCTGACCGCGCGCGAACGGCGGATATGCTGCTCGCGGGTGGACAGGGTAAGCACAAAGCCCTCTTTGCCGTCCAGGTCTTTTGTTCTGCCCGCCAGGCGGCCGGGAATTTGGCGCACATATTCCTCTTTGCAGGAAAGCAGGCCCAGGGTGGGCCCTCCGAAGCCTTGGGCAAGGCCCAGGCTTTGCCCTTCGCCAAAGGCAATGTCCGCGCCCTGTTCTCCGGGGTTTTTAATCAGCCCCAGAGCGAACGGTTCGCTGAACCCGGATGCGAGAAGCCCTCCGGCGGCATGAACTGCATTGGCGGCATGGGCGACGTCTTCAATAATTCCCAGAAAGTTGGGGGACTGCATGATCAGGACTGCGGGTTCCCCGGCAAGGCTGCTAATCAAGGTTTTCCCGTCTTTTCCCGCGGGCAGGGTTTCCAGCTCAACTTCCGGCAAAGGGGCCAGATAGGTGGCGAGCACCTCGCGCCAGTGCGGGTGCACCAGTTCGCTGACAACCACTTTCTTTCGCCTGGTGATGCGCATGCCCATCAGGGCTGCCTCGGCCATTGCGGTGGAGCCGTCATACATGCTGGCGTTGGTCACTTCCAAGCCTACAAGGCGGGAAATCAGAGTCTGGAATTCAAAAATGGCCTGAAGCGTGCCCTGGGTCATTTCCGGCTGGTATGGGGTGTAGGAGGTGAGGAACTCGGAGCGCGACGCGAGATACGGGACTATCGCCGGAATGTGGTGAGGCTGAGATCCGGCGTGCGCGAAGACTTTCCAGTCCCCTCCGCCTTTTCCGGCAAGCCCTTGCAAATGGGCGCGAAGCTCCCACTCGGTGCGCGGCTCAGGAAGATCAAGGGGGCGTTCGCGGCGGGAATTTTCGGGTATTTGGGCGAAAAGGGCGTCCAGGCTGTCCGCCCCCACGGCCTCGAGCATTTCTTCAATGTCCGCCTCGGTGTGGGGAAGATAACGCATATTAATGGCCCTCTTGTTCAAGATGCTCTATGTATGCCGTGGCGTCCATCAGTTCGTCAAGCTCAGCCTGGTTTTCAGGGGAAATTTCAATAATCCACCCTTCGCCGTAAGGGTCGCTGTTAACCAGGCCGGGGTCGTCCGCAAGCGCTTCGTTTACCGCGGTTACCCGCCCGGAAACGGGGAGGTAGAGGGAACTTACAGACTTGGTTGATTCGAGAGTTCCGAATTCGTCGCCTTTTTTAAGCTCCATGCCCACGTCGGGAAGCTCCACATAGGTGAGGTCGCCCAGCGCGTCCTGCGCGAAATCCGAAACCCCGATGCGGAAAGGGGCTTCAATGGATATCCATTCATGGTCTTCCGCAAACTTTATATCATCGGGGAAATTCAAGTCCTTAAGGTCTTTCATGGCTGCTCCTGATCGCTTTGTAATGTCTTGGTTAAGATTCAAGTTTTTTCAGGGGATAAAACCCTGCTGCTTTCCATTTCAATACGGGCAGAAATTTTTTCGGCTGCCGGGTGCGGTGTGAACGCTGCTCTCCCCGCTAGAGCAGTTAACGCCTCAAATGAGTGCTTAACGGGAGGCTTTGCCGCCCTACAATCGTTTGACGGCAAGGATTTATCTTCAAATCCTTGCAGGGCATTTCAAGTGTGGAATGCTCTAAATCATGCTGTCGAGCTTTTTGCGCGCAGTGCGGCAGGGCCGGATGTCTTCGGTTATTTCCACCCTGATTTCGCGCCGCCCGTCTTTTAGTATCAATTCCGCGCCCGGCTCAAGTTTTTCTTCCACTTTCACGAAACCGCAGACCAGGCCCCTGGGGGAGAAGTTCTCTGGTCTGCCCGCCTCAAGGGGGCAGGCCGCGCTCATGATTTTGCCGTCCACCCGGCCTATGGCCATATCTGCAACGCAGGTTAACACCGAGCCCACATCCTTGCCGTTGCAAATCGCGCGCGCGCCGTGGGTGTCCACTTTGCGGGGGTCGAACCCGGCGTAGGGAAGGGTGTGCTGGGTTTTGGCCGATTCAAGCGCTTTCCGCCCATAAAAGTCTTTGCTGAAACTGCCGTCTTCGGCAAAGGGCAAAGCCCAGGGCCAGGGATGGTTGATAAAAGGCCAGTTGCCGATGTCCTGATGGCTGAGGGCGAGCACCGCTCCGGCCCGCAGAGAGTCGCGTGCCGCCAGCCCACAGGGAATCAGGCCGTGCGGCGTTCCCGCTTCAAGCAGTGCTTCCCACACCTTTTGCGCATGCGAGGGGGAAAGGTAGATTTCAAAGCCGGCCTCACCGGTGTATCCGGTGCGGGAAAGCAGAACAGGGGTGCCGTCGGCCAGGGCAATCCGGCTGGCGGGAAAGTTGAATGTTCCCTTGAAGCTGAAGTAGGGGAAGCTTTCAAACACCTGTTCGGGGTTTTTCACCAGGGGGCGGAATATTTTGTAGGCAAGCGGGCCCTGGATGTCGAGCTTGGCCACTTGTCCGGTAAGGTCCTGCCATTGGACATCATCCCCTCCGGGCAGAGACCGCATGTGCGCGATCACTTTCGCGCCCATGCCCGCATTGACTACGAGGGCGAAAAAATCTTCCGCCAGGGGATAGATGATGGTGTCGTCCAGGCAGAATCCCTCTTCCGTCAGGATGGCGCTGTACCCGCAGCGCTCAAGGCGCTGCCCTGAGATGTCGCGGGTGAGGGCGTAATTTAAAAAGCCGCGGGCGGTTTCACCTTTGGCCAGCACCACCGACATATGGCTGGTGTCGAACAGCCCTGCCGCCCGAATAACCGCCATATGCTCTTTGATCGCTCCCGTGCTGTACCATAGCGGCATTTCCCATCCGCCAAAATCGACCATGTTGCCGCCAAGAGCCACATGGGTGCTGAAAAGAGATGTTTGCCTGAGTTTGTTGGTGGAAGAATCGCTCATTTGGCCTGTTCCTGTTTTTGAATTTGGGGCCCGCAGGTACGGGCTGCATATTTGAAAGGTCGCATTTTCTTTCTGGAATGTCAATGTGCTATCTTGTTTTTTCGAAAAAACAAAATTTCGATGCCCATTTTTTGTTTTTTTGGAAGCAGGCTGGGGGTGGGGCATAATTGTGGGGATATTCCTGAAAGTCAATTCCCCGCAAATTATGAAAAAGGTTTTTCTCGCGGCTTTCTTGTTTCTTGCAGAAACAGTTGCGGCTTGCGGCAAGCTTTAATTTCCGGGGGGTGCTCACGCCCGGGCGAACATTAGAGCGTTTCAGACTTGAAATGCTCTGCAAGGGTTTTGAAGACAAATCCTTGCCGCCAAATGATTGTAGGGCGGCAAAGCCCCCCGTTAAGCAATCCTTTTGGGCGTTAACTGCTCTAAAAGCTCAAATTTTCGCGCTGAGGGGTTTTGGTCTGCCGCGCATATGCCGGGGTCATTGTTTTCAGAATTTTTGCTTGCAAAATAAAAATCCCCCCGCACTGCGAGGTTGCAGCCTGGGGGGGATTCTGTGCAGCGCAAACGGCTGCAAGCGAGGCGGTGAAATCACATCCAGCGTTTTTTAACAAACAGGGTCCAGACCAGCACCGACAGAATGAGCGTGCAGCCGACAATCCCGCCGAAAGCCAGCGGAGAATCTGAGAACGGAAGCGAGATGTTCATTCCGTAGGTTGAGGTTATGATGTTTGGAATCATCAGAATGATAGTCACGCCGGTGAGCATTTTCATGACTGTGTTCATGTTGTTGGAGATGATTGACGCGAAGGCGTCGCTCATTCCGGAGAGGATGCTCGAATATACGCTTGCCATGCCGATGGCCTGGCGGTTTTCGGTAATCGCGTCTTCCAGTATGTCCGCTTCCTCTTCGCTAAGGGAAATGAGCCGGGAGTGGAGCAGCCGGTTAAGCGTCATCTCGTTGGCTTCCAGCGAGGTTACGAAATAAACCAGGCTTTTGTTGATTGTGAGCAGGTGGATGAGTTCTTTGTTGCGCATGGCTTTGTACAGATTTTCTTCTGCCTCGCTGGTCATGCGGTTCAGCTCTTTAAGGGCCAGAAGGTAGTGCGTGGCTGCGCGCATCAGGATGTTGAGCGCAAAACCCATGCGCTCGGAAGTGGAAATGTTTTTGGGCCTGATGGTAAGCAGTTGCGAAACCAGGTCTTGGGACGAACGGCAAACGGTCACCACCGCTTCGGGGGTGATGATAATCCCAATGGGCACGGTGAGGTATGGGCCTTTGTCGTCGGAGTCGTTTTGAATAGGAGCCTGAATGACAATCAGCAGATAGTCGTCGTCCGATTCTATGCGGGCGCGCTCGTCGGCATCCAGGGGGTCGGACAGAAAATCCCACGGAATTCCAGTGGCCTCGCTTACTTTTGTGAGTTCGGCCTCAGTGGGCATATATAGATTGATCCAGCAGTCTTTGCCTGGCTGGTCCTGCGGCACAAGCAGGTCATTAACGGTTTTGAAAATACGCAGCATGATTGCCTCCGGAAATGCTCCTTCCGGGGCAAACAGCCTGGGAAGGGCGGACTTAAAGTGAGTGTGCAGTATCGTGAGTACTTATACTACTACCGCTCGGTTCCACTACGTGTCTCCTTAATAAAAGGGTTGATGAGCGATGCCCGGAAAATTTTTCCGGGCACGGGCCGGGCTTTGAACCGCTCCGGCCAAAAGCCGGGAGGGCGCTGGCGCATTGCCCGGACTCCAAAGCGTGTATACTCCTATTTATGAAGATGCACAAGTTTTTTTTGGAAGGGGCTGAAAGTATGGTTTTCAATTCCGGCCGCCTACATCAGCGGCGCAAGCAGGCGTGCCGCTTTCCAGGCGGCACGGGTGAACACACTGTGTTCTTTGAACCAGGCGGAGTTGACTTCCCTGCATTCTTTTATGTCGTCTTCAAAGTGCCGGGCGTATTCCTCTGAAAAATCTTTATCGTAGATGAATGCGTTTACCTCGAAGTTGAGGCTGAAGCTGCGGACATCCATGTTGGTGGTGCCTATGCTGGTTATTTTGCCATCGCAGGTGATTGTTTTGGCGTGCAGGAAGCCGTTGTACAAATAGACTTTCACCCCGCAGTCCGCAATATGCTGGGCATAGGCCATATTTACCTGTTGCACCAGAATGTTGTCGGTTTTTCCAGGGATCATCAGCCGCACGTTTACGCCGGAGCGGGCGGCTATCCGCATGGCCTCAATGAAGCTGTCGTCGGGTATGAAGTAGGGCGTCTGGATGAGTATGGTCTTGCAGGCATCATAAATCATTTGCAGAAATCCGCTTTTAATCGGCATATTGTCGGCCCGGTCGGGGCCGCTGGAAACCACCTGCACTCCGGTGTCGCCGCCGGGAAGCGGTTCCGGGAAATATTTTTCAAGGTTGCGCGGCTCCGGGTCTTCGGAAAGAGCATAGAGCCAGTCCATGAAAAATCTTTCCTGCAAAAACCATACGACCGGCCCGGTCAGGCGCAGGTGGGTATCGCGCCAGGGCGACAGTTTCTTGTCGCGCCCCAGATACTCGTCCCCAATATTCATGCCGCCCATGTAGCCTATCTGCCCGTCTATAACCACAATCTTGCGGTGATTGCGGTAGTTTACCCGGATGTCCGGGCTCAGGTTGAACAGCAACGGCGAGAAAGGGAGAACCTTGCCGCCTGCCGCGATCAGGGGCTTGAACATTTGGCTGAACCCGAGCATTGTGCCGAGCCCGTCGTACATGACCTTGACCCTCAGGCCCTCTTTGGCTTTTTCTTCCAGGGCGGCGAGGACTTCTTTGCCTATGTGGTCGTTTTTAAAAATATAATAGAAGAGGTGGATATGGTCTTTTGCCGACCGGATGTCCTTCAGCAACGATTCAAACTTGTTTTTCCCATCCAGAAAAAGCTGAACCTGATTTTTGTCTGTGTATATTCCGTCTCCATCCGTTTTTAAATAGTCGATCATGCGGACGTAGAGAATATTGTTGTACACGGGATCGTCATTGGAAATTTTGAGGTACTGGGTCAGTTCCTCGTCATAGATGGAGTCTCTGGCCGCTTTGAGAGAATACTTCTTCTTTTTTTTCCTGACCGGGAAGCCGTTTCCAAAAAGCATGTAGGCGATTATTCCCACTATCGGGGCGAGAATGAGGACAAGCACCCAGGCTATGGTGGAGGCCGGGTTTTTGCGCTCAAAAAAAATCACCGCGATAATGCAGACAATATCCAGAAGAAGTATGGTGTAAAGGAAAAGGTAGTTTGCGCTCATAATGACCTCGAAACGGACTGCGATATTCTGGTAAATACATATATTTGAGGACTTGGGCAAGCGCCGGGAACGGGTTTGGCAGAGGCGTGTTGACATGGGGCCGGTTTGTTGCCATTTTCAGGCAGAATAGGTTTTTAAGGCCGGGAATGGGTTGCGTTTTCATCCTGTTTTGCGGGGTGGGCGCAGGTGTTGTGCCGGAATTTGTAAATCTGTCCGCATGGACTTCAGCCGAAAGAGGAAAAATTTTGCCATGAAATATACAAATGTGCAGTTTGTGGGCTACTCGGTATCCACCCACCCCGGAATTTATGAGGACAAATCCTTGTACAAATTCTATCCCGGCTTGGCGGATGATCGGGCGGACCTTGAAGCCAGGCTGGCGCTGCTGGAAAGAGCCGTTTTGCTTGCCGGGAACTTTTTTTCGGAAGATGAGGATGTATACCGTGTGTTTGTAGCCCCGGAATTCTTTTTCCGGGGGGCTTGCGGGGCCTATGCCGGCCCCGGCATGGAAGTTTTTCTCGGAAACGCCCTGGATGAAATTTTGGCCCGCTGCGGCGGCAAAGTGGATCTGGCTGTCTGGGGAACCGGACTTTTTGCTGATCAGGCCTTGAATATGGAAAAAGCGTCAATTCGCTCTAAAATATTCCTGGGTGACGACTTTTTGGCGGTTTACCAGGCTTGCAAAGAGCTGCGGGACAAAATGGGCATGCCAACCCCCGATTTGGCCGGGATTCTTTTTCATCTGGACGAGCTTGAAGGCATGGAAAACGGGCAGGCCGCGCAGGAGCTCGACCCTCTGGCCTCGGTGGTCAAGGAACTGCTTGCAAGCTGTGATTCTTCAGCTGAAATCTCCGTTCGCAATGTGTCGCACATATCCTGCGGCAGCGGGCGCAGGCTGGCTGTGCAAAAACAGTATAAATCCAAGGTGGATTTTATTTTGAACCATTATTCCGGAACCGGACGGGAAAAAAATAATGCAGGAGCTTTTTTGCAGACCATTGTGCGCTACCCGGAAATTTTCGCCAGCCCCGGCGAGCGGAAACTTGAGGACGGCGACCCCTATTGCGTGTTCAGCGAAGGCGGGCTTAAAATAGGAGTGGAAATATGCCTGGATCATATTCGCCGCCGCCTTGTCCGCTCCAAAGCCCAAGTGGATTTGCAGATTGTGCCTTCCTGTGGAGTGGAAATCACACCGGGTTCTGTGTCGGCGCGGGCGGGCGGTTACGTGTTCAATTGCGACGGCGATTATTTGCTGGAGGACGCCCGGAATGGGGTGGGCAGCCATACCCAGCTTTTCCGTGTGGAAGAATCGGCCGGGGCGGAAAAAAGCGCTGTGCTCGGCCGGCGTATAGAGCCGGAGCGGGCTGTGCCGGTGGAGCATTCTGCGGGCAGCCTGCTTGCGCATGGGGCGGGAGAGTTGCATATATATGCGCCGCAGCCGGTTAACGGCAGGAGTTGATGCCCTTGTGCGCGGAGCATCTTTTCATTGCGGCATTAGGGCATTTCACATTTGAGGCGTTAACTGCCCTGGCTGAGGCCATAAATCATTCCGTTGCTGACGCGCAAGTAATGTACCCTTGGTATGCCGGGGATAAAGGGAAATAGGGTTTGATGCGTTCAAGTTGCTCGGCAGAGGGATAAACCGCGTGCTCTTGGTTGCCTCTTTCCTGACAGGTAAGTGTAAGTAGGGAATATGGCAATTAATGAGTTCTGAGCATGGTTTCAGGGCCGCATCAAGCTCTTGCGGCTTGCTGCTGCTTTCCGTTCTATTCCTCCGGCCATTCCAGCTCATGCCTGGGCTTGAATTCGCCCTTTCCCCATCGATCGGGCCAATCCGGTTCGAAAAACATGATCGAGTTGAATTTGGACAGACCGGGGAAGTCTTCATTTGAAAGCATTTCGCCATTGTCATACAGGCGCCGGGAGTAGG
This sequence comes from uncultured Desulfovibrionaceae bacterium, assembly GCA_964545305.1. GTDB lineage: Bacteria > Desulfobacterota > Desulfovibrionia > Desulfovibrionales > Desulfovibrionaceae > RGIG1962. The sequence goes on along the minus strand of CAZJFJ010000012.1, from coordinate 19,160 downwards.
CTATATTGTCTTTTTTGCGGGCCGGTTTCTGGTTTGGGGGCGCCGGGGAAAAATTATAGCTGGGTGATTTGCCGCCGGTGTAAGCGAAAATTTCATAGTCTCCGCTGGAAACTATTTTCGACAGGAACAAACCCAGCCCGCCCCAGGAGAAGGGCGAAGCCGTGAAACGGGAGCCGTAAAGTCCCGCATTCTCATAAGCGGCCATTGCGTTCAGGCTGTTTTCTCGGTTGGTCATGGCGCTTAAAGAAATATTAAAGGGGCTTTTCCGGGTGAACCTGTATGTATAGGTTTCATCGACCACCAGATAGCCCGCGTAAAGGGGCGTTTTGATATTTTTATATTCTTCGTCCTGCGGGGCGTTGCGGAGTACCCCCCGGGCGGTGAGGTTGAAATAAAAAACCAACGGGAATTTTATATTTCCAGGCGCTTGCGCGGGAACTTCAATAGTTTCTCCCATAATTTTCCAGTTGTCGGCAAAAATGGGCAAATCCCAGGCCTGTTGGAAGTTTTTCATGTAGTATGTGTTGTTGCTGAATTCGGGCCATTCTTCAGGGTATAGGGGCGACGCAAGCCGCTGATTTTCAGTGCGCAGGGTTTTATAGTTGGGAACGAAGTACTGGTCGGGGGGAACTCCCATAGTGTAAGCCGAAACAAACACTCCCTTTCTCCATAAATCGTTCAGCAGCACCCACACCGCATTCCATGTGCCCTGATCCGCGCAGAAAGCAGGGGCTTCTTTGGAGCATATTTCGCCCCCCTGCATTTCTTGCTGCTGATTGTGCGCGAACAGGACGGCATCAACCATATTGTTGGCGGCCGGATATTTGCTGTTTTTGGAAACGAAAGTGGACCGGTTGACGTTGTCCACCACCAGGTAGCCCATATAAATGGGCAGGTCTATTTTTTCATCCGGGTCAAGCCCCGGGGCCATGGTGTGGGCCTTGCTTTCAAACATGGCCTTTTGCGGGCCGGGGTGATCCATGCTCAGGTAGAAAACAATTGGAAACGAAAGCCCTGGCGGGCGCAGAAAACCTTCAATTTTGTATTCTTCGCCGCTGCCCGCCGCGTGTCCCGCTCCCGCAGCAAGCAGCATCAGGCATAGAAAGGCGGAAAAGGCGTACAGTTTTGGAATATTAAACATGAGGAATTCTCCGGATGTTTTTTAGAGCATTTCATACTTGAAGCGTTCTTCAAGGACTTCTGTTGGAATTTTTGCCGTGAAATGGGCGCAGGCGGGTTAAAGTTCGATAAGATCATCCGGCTCAAAGGCGCGTCTGGCGGTTTTGCCCAGCACGCAGTCCCATAGCATCGGAGAAATGCCGTTGCCCGGCCGCTTCACAGAGAGGTTGGCCGCGGTAAAGGGCTCGCCCTTGGCTATCCGGCATGCGGCCACAAGGCTTTTGCGGGCCGGGAGCATATTAGGGAGTTCCGATGTTGAGGGCGCTTTTATTCCAGTGCCAAGCATTTTTTCTATTCTGCGCACTCCTTCTACCATGGCCTTGAGCTTCCCCGGCTCAAGCGAGCTTTTATGGTCGGGGCCGGGCAGCGACCGGTCCAGGGTGAAGTGTTTTTCAAGCACAGTGGCCCCCAGGGCCGCCGCCGCGAAGCACGCCTCAAAGCCTTCCGAATGATCGGAATACCCCACACCCGCAATGCCGGGAAAGGTTTTTTGCAAAGTAAGCATTGCCTTCAGGTTAACGTCTTCATCCGGAGTGGGGTACTGGGTGTTGCAGTGCAGCAGGGTAAGCTTGGAGAGGGAAAGCCCGGAGGCGGTCAGCGCGTTCACTGCGGCCTCCACATCCTCAAGAGTGGACATGCCGGTGGAAAGGATGGTTGGCAGGTTGTACGAGGCTATTTTCCGCAGATACGGCAGGTTGGTAATTTCGCCCGAGCCTATTTTAAAGGTGGAAAGCCCTAGGGTTTTCAGCATTTCCATGCTTTCCGGGTCGAACGGCGTGGATAAAAAAGCAATGCCGATTTCCTCGCAACGGGCGATGATTGCCTTATGCTCGGAAATGCCGAGTTCCAGCTTTTTGAGCATCTCGAACTGGTTTTCCTCTGCGTTGCCGGATTTTTTTTGATACTCCGCCTTGGGGGCGTGTACGCTGACCAGTTTTTCCGCCTTGAAGGTCTGGAACTTGACTGCGTCCGCTCCTGCCAGGGCCGCTTTTTCAACCAGTTCCAAGGCCAGGTCGAGCTTGCCGTTATGATTCACGCCGGCTTCGGCGATTATGAAAATTTGTTTTGCCACAATGGATACAGGCTTAAAGCCAGCCTCCTGATGCCGTTAGTTGAGGATATACTGCATGGGGTTCACGCACACGCCGTTGAGCATGACTTCATAATGCAGGTGAGTTCCGGTTGAGCGGCCGGTGCTGCCCACATAGCCGATCAGGTCTCCGCGCATTATGGTATCGCCTTCTTCCAGCACAAATCTCTGCATGTGGGCGTAGCGGGTGGTGATGCCGTTGCCGTGGTTGATAATTATAGTCTTCCCGTATGCGCCGTGCCAGCCCGCGAAGATGACCACGCCTTTGGCCGGCGCCTGGATGGCTGCCCCGGCTCTTGCTTTTATGTCCAGCCCCTTGTGGAATTCGCGCTTGCGGGAGAAGGGAGAGCTGCGCGAGCCGAAAGGAGAGGAAACCCATCCTTCCGTGGGCCAGATGGACGGAGTGGCCGCCAGCATTTCGCTTTTTTTGCGCAAAACCAGAAGCAGTTCCTGCTGGCGCACCTCTTCAAGCTGCGCGTCGCTGGAAAGCTGCTTGAGGAATGCGTTCATTTTGCGGGCCAGAAGCTCCTGGCGCAGCAGCGGCAGATAGCCCCTGGTGAAATTTTCGGTTCCTGGGCCGCCAACGCCCGTGTTGGGCTCATCACTGCGGTCCAGATCCATCATGGCCCTCAGTTTGGAGTTGAACTGCTGCACCCTGGCCATGTCTGCCTGAACGCTGTTGAGCTTGCTTGTGAGGTTTACAAGCTGGGTATTCTGCTCTTCGATGATTTTTTCGGACCGGGAGAGCTGGCTTTCCAAAGATTGACTCTTTGCGAAATATTTGAAGAAATAGATATTGCCCCCAGCCAGGGCGGCGAGAAGCAGAAACAGCCCGGCCCCAAACCAGCCGCGCAGCAGTATGTTGCGGCAGTCTCCCTGCCCTTCCTTGAAGATGACTATGTGGTATTTACGAAAAAGCATCTGTTCAGGTTCCTTCCCGCAAGGCCTGTCTTGGCAGATATGCCGGCCCGCCCCTGGCGGACTCTACAAAGTTTCCATAATTAATTTTTATAAAGATTACTCTTTAAACTTTGTCGCCCTTCACTGTCAAGTCAAATTCCCAGCGGCACAAGCCAGCCAGAATATTGGTTTTCGCCTTGGGGTGAATGGCGTAAAGGGCTGCCAGCTGTTCTTCCATGTCCGAGCGGCGCGTGTTTCCCGCCGAAGGGCAGTCGTTTTTCCAAACCGGAAGATTCCAGGTTTTTGCCGCCCGGATAATCAGGCTTTTGTCCACCAGAAGCATGGGCCTGATTACCGAAAGCGCGCCCCCGAAAAAGTCGTCTTTTATTTTAAGGCCGTCCACCCTGCCGTTTTGCACCAGATTCATCAGAAACGTGGAGGCGAGGTCGTCGGCGTTGTGCCCGAAAGCCAGATGGCTCAGCTTGTATTTGGCGCACAGGTCAAACAGGCGTTTGCGCCTGAGCATGGCGCAGAAAAAACAGGCCGACCGTTTCCTGTTCACCTCGCTGTGCGCCAGGGTTCCGTGCTCGGTGGTTTCCACATGCCCGGGCACACCTTCGCGCTCCAGCCATTCCAGAAGCGGGGCATGGTTTTCCGGGTCGAAGCCCGGGTTCACGTGCAGGGCCATTATTTCAAATTTAAACGGAACAATGCGCCGCCGTAAATGCAGCACATTCAACAGCACCCAGCTGTCCACTCCGCCGGACACGGCTACTCCGATGCGTGCGCCCGGGCCGATCATGGCGGTGTTTTGCATCAGCTTGCCGGTGAGCGCTATGCAGCGTTTTTGGGCAAAGGTTAATCGTTCGCGCATCTATGTCCTGCTTTTCATAAATATGCCGGAGCGTTGGGGAAGGATCTGCCGGAAATGGAGTTGTAGCCTATTCCACAATTTTCAGCAGGCTGAAGTCGGGTTTTCCTCTGTCGTCTTTCTGATTGACATACCCGTTTACAAAAGATGAGGCGCTTATGCGGTGGCGGGTGGAGGGGCGCAGCCTGGGGAAAAGATACAGCCGGTCCGAGCAGCTGATGGCGAGGCAGTCGTCCACAAGGCCTGCCACTGTTCCGGGGGGCAGGGGGCTGTCGGGAACTGGGCCCATCAGCCCCGGCTCGACCAGTATGCGCATGGTGCGGCTGTCCTTGCGGGCAATGTTGAACCATGCGCCGGGAGAGGGGGTTGTGCCGCGGATCTGGGCGTGCACCTCCCATGCGGTGCGGCTGAAATCGATTTGAGCGTCATCTTTGGAAAGTTTTTCCGCGTAGGTGGCAAGTTCGTTGTCCTGCTCCACAGATTTGACTGTGCCCGCCTCAAACCTGGGCAACACTTCAATCAAAAGCCTGCCGCCGAGATTGGCCAATTCATCGTGCAAGGTCGCCGCAGTGTCGTCAATTCCTATGGCGAGAGCCCGTTGCAAATAAACCGGCCCGGTGTCCAGGCTTTTTTCCATGTGCATGATCGAAATGCCGGTTACCTGCTCGCCGGCCATAATCGCCCTTTGAATAGGGGCCGCGCCGCGGTAGCGGGGCAAAAGCGAGGCATGCACGTTTATGGGCGCGATGCGGGGAATGTCCAGCACCGCCTGCGGAAGAATCAGCCCGTAAGCAGCCACGAGCAGAAGATCGGGCTCAAATGCCGCGAGTTCTTCAATGTCTTGCCGGTCTTTGAAATTCAGGGGCTGGCACACGGGAATGTTGTGTTCAAGCGCCATCTTTTTCACCGCGGTGGGCTCCACCTTCAGCCCGCGCCCGGCCGGTCGGTCGGGCTGCGTGTAGACGGCCGCAATCTCACAGCCCTGCCACTGGACAAGCTGTTCAAGAATTTGGGCGGCAAAACCCGGAGTGCCCATATAAACGATTTTTAACACAAGAGCCCTTCCGGTCAGGCCTGGCTCTGTTTGCGCAGAGAGGCCTTGTACAGGTTCAGTTTCAGGCGGCTGATATAGTCTATAAACAACTTGCCGTCCAGGTGGTCTATCTCGTGCTGCAGGCAAATGGCGAACAGCCCATCGGTATCCATTTCCATGACATTGCCCTCCAGGTCCAGCGCTTTCAGGCGCGCGGCGGTGCGGCGGGGAACAGATGCCCGGTAGCTGTTGGGAACTGAGAGGCAGCCTTCTTCCGACTTGGTGGTTCCCCCTGAAAGGGTAAGCTCCGGGTTGACCAGGATCAGGGGCATTGCAATGCCTTCCGGCAGGCCTTCTTCCCTTATTTCTTCCGGGGTCATGTCTTCCGGCAGGGCCAGGTCAATCACCACCATGCGCACAAACTCGCCCACCTGGGGGGCGGCCAGGCCGATGCCTTCGTTGGCGTACATGGTTTCCAGCATGCTGGAAGCCAGCTCGCGGATTTCATCGTTTATGTCTTCAATGGGCTTTGAGATCTGTCTCAACCGCTCATCCGGGTATTGTAAAAGAGGAAGAATCATAAATTTGTCTCATAAAATATGTTTTGTTCACACGCAACGGACAACTTGCTTATTTAACCGATTTAATGCCGAATGGCAATCAGGCAAGCCCTGTCAGGCGAAAAGTCGTTTTTTGGCATTCCGGAAAGAAGGAGGCGCTGCCCGGCTGCGGGCGAAAAATTCACCTTGGCGCTTGATTTGAGGGAGGGGCGGCTCTTGCTTTTTTACGGGAGCGTTGGCAATTTTTTTTGGGGAGAAAGCGGTTTTCCGGCCAGAATAATGAAAACAGGAACAAATTATCCGGCGCCCGCCAGAATCGCGCCCAGCGCCATGTCTACCGCGGCTCCGGCGTTCAGGGATTCCACGCCGGGCTGCATGGGAATGGTGAGCATATTCTCTTGCGGCCAGATGTCTTCAAGCCCCGGGCCTTCCATGCCGGCCACCAGGCCGAAGGTGGCCGGGAATTTGAACCGGAACAGGTTGTTCCCGTTCAGCCCCAGCGCGAAGAGAGGCAGACTTGTCAGGCCTGCCAGTTCGGAAAGGGAAGGCCCTTGCATTATTTTGGTTTTGAATATGCCGGGCCCGGCCGCGCGCAGGGTTTTGGGGTGATAAATATTGGCGGCTTCCGTGGTTACCACCACCTGCGCCCCAAGCGCCGCGGCGCTGCGGATGATTGTGCCCAGGTTGATGGGGTTTTGAAAGGGGAGAAACAGGGTGATTCCCCGTTCCAGGCTGCCAGGCCAGGCTGGAGGCTCTGGTGCGGAAATGAGCATCAGCGGCGCGTCGGTGCCGTAAATATCCAGATTTTCAAACAGTTCCCCCGGCATGGTGTACACAGGCACGTTTTCCGGCGCGGGGCAGGGCATGCCTTCGCGCGCAAGCAGGGCCAGCACCCGGTCTTTATGCCCGGTCAGCACTTCCTGAAGGAATTTTTTGCCTGCTAGAACGGCCTGCCCCTGTTTTTTTATTCCCCGCCCTTCAAGAGCTTTCAGCCATGACTTGTACCGGGGGTTGTTCGCGCTTGTGATTTCCATGTTTTTTGCTCTACCATTTCCCTGGCAATTTGGCAAAAATCGGATTTTGTCCGTTCGCGTAACCAAAGCTCAATTCCGGCGAGATGCGTTTCTGTTTGTTGCAAGCCCCCGCGCTGGCGCAGCTCCTCTTTTGCGCGCCCGGCAGGGCATGAACGGGCGTATTTCTTTAGGATTTTCATTCTAACTAAAGGGGCGGAGTCCGCAGCCGTTGAACGTCAAGTTAAAAGCGAAATGGCTCTGGCTTGTGCCTTTCCTTCCCAATTTTGGGGGTATGATTATTCAAAGGGGTTGCCCGCATAGCGGAACCCCCCTGTTGCATGGGGGTTGTTCAATAAATTTTCTATGTTAGGGTAAAGTCGAATTTCTAATTTAACGGAGGATTTATGTTCTGCAATCAATGTGAACAGACAGCTCGTGGCATATGCTGTGACAAATCGGGAGTTTGTGGCAAAAAACCCGAAGTGGCAGCGATTCAAGATTTAATCGTATACGCCTCGCGCGGTCTTGCCGTGGCGGCCGGCTCCGCCGGGCAGGAGCAGGCGATGCGGGCCGGAAGACTTTGCACCTGCGCCCTTTTCTCTACCGTGACAAACGTCAATTTTGACATGGAGCCGCTAATTGTGCTGCTTCATGAAGTAGTTGCAATGCGCGACGCTATTTTAAAAACTCTCCCCAAAGACGGCAGGGGGCTTCCCGTTCTCGCCTTTGCCCCCGCCAAAGACGAAAACGCCCTGTTCAGCCAGGCGGAAGAACTGGCCTGCATCGCCAGGCTGCACCCCGATTCTTCCTGCAATTCTCTGGCCCAGACGCTGCTTTTCGGCCTGAAGGGCCTTTCCGCTTATGCCGATCACGCGGCCATACTGGGTCATGAAAGCGAAGATCTTTACCGCAGCCTGTTCGATGCCCTGAGTTACGGCTTTGACGAACGCCCCACCGATCTTTCCGGCTGGCTGGGCAAAACAATGGACTGCGGCCACATGAACCTGAAGGCCATGGAGCTGCTTGACGCTGCAAACACAAGCACATATGGCCATCCCGAACCTACGGAAGTTTCCTTGCGTCCGAAACCCGGCAAAGCCATTCTCGTCACCGGGCATGATCTGAAAGATTTATACAACCTGCTGGTGCAGACTGAAGGCAAGGGCATCAATATTTATACTCATGGTGAGATGCTGCCCTGTCACGCCTACCCCGGGCTCAAGAAGTTTTCGCATCTGGCCGGACATTTCGGCACGGCCTGGCAAAACCAGCAAAAAGAATTCCCTCTGTTCCCAGGGGCCATCCTGTTTACAACCAACTGCATTCAGCGACCAGGCGACGTTTACGCGGACAATGTCTTCACCACAGGGCTGGTGGGCTGGCCCGGCATCAAACACGTTCAGAACGGCGATTTCGGCCCGGTGATCGAGCGCGCGCTCGCCTCGCCCGGGTTTACCAGGGAAGAGGCTGAGCATTTCCCGGACAAGCGGGTGCTGGTCGGGTTTGCCCGCAACGCGGTGATGAGCGTGGCCGGGCAGGTAATTGACGCGGTAAAGGCCGGAAAAATACGCCATTTCTTCCTGGTTGGCGGCTGCGACGGCGCGAAGCCGGGCCGCAACTATTATACGGAACTGGTGGAAAAAGCCCCGGCGGATACCGTCATCCTTACCCTTGCCTGCGGCAAATTCCGCTTTTTCGATAAACAGCTGGGCGACATTGGAGGAATTCCCCGTCTTCTGGACGTGGGGCAGTGTAATGACGCATACAGCGCCATTCAAATCGCCCTTGCCCTTGCCAATGCGTTTGAATGTGAGGTCAACGAACTTCCGCTGTCCCTGATTCTGTCGTGGTATGAGCAAAAGGCCGTGGCCATTCTGCTTACCCTGCTTGCCCTGGGAATAAAGAATATCCGCATCGGGCCCAGTCTTCCGGCATTTACTTCGCCAGAGGTGCTGGACGTGCTGGTAAAAGAATTCGGTCTTGCTCCGGTTTCAACTCCGGATGAAGACCTGAAGCAGATACTTGGCTAGAGCGTTTCACACTTGAAATGTTCTGCAAGGATTTGTCTTCAAGTCCTTGCAGCCAAATGATTATAGGGCGGCTTTGCCGGCCGTTAAATAATCATTTGAGGAGTTAACTGCTTAGAGTGTTTAATGCCTGAAGCGCTCCGTAACACTCTTGTGGTTGAAGAGGGGCACAGGAGAGGGGGAGGGGCGTTTCAAGATTAATCTGCTCTGGACGGCTGTTTTAAGGGTTAACCGGTTTAAATGAAACCGACTTTGGGCGTTGTGCCCCGGATATGCGGTAAGAATAAATTTTAAGCCGCTGTCCGCAAGCGCGACCGCCGCCTGTTCCATACGGGCGCCAAAACGTTTTCTGAACAGGATGACCCTGAGGCATAAAAAAGAGGCGGACTGCTGAAAACAGCGTCCGCCTCTTTGCAATTTTTTTCAGGCCTCATTTGTCCTTTTTCGGCAATTCTATGATTTCAAGCCGGCGCCTGACCAGGCTGTCCAGGCTGATTTTGTTTAGCTCCCCCAAAATGGCGCCTGAAATTCCCTTCCACATAATCCGGGTTTCACAGGCCTCCTGCTGAGGGCAGTCGTTGGATTTGTCTCCGCAGCACACAGCCATTTCCACCCCGCCGTCAAACAACTCAATGATATGCCCCAGGCTGATTTCCGCAAGCCCCTTTTGCAGGCTTATTCCGCCTTTGGGCCCGGCGCTGCTTATCGTTATTCCGTTCTGGCGCAAAGTGGAGGCAATGCCTTCCACAACTTTAAAATTTATTCCGGTGCGCTCGGAAATGTCGCCAAGAGTGAGCTGGCCGCTGGCCTGGCTTAGCTCGTGCAAAATACGGATTGCATAGCGGGTTGGAGCTGAAAGTTTCATGCCCCCATCCTAATTCATTCCAGCCTGTTTATAAAGGCCCGGCCAGGCATAAAAACAAAAACGCGTTCGCGCCTGGAAAAAGGCGCTTTGGCCTGGGGCAGGGGCCGCCAGGCGCAGATAGCTGCGGGCAGCGTAATTCTGGCCGGGGCATTTTGTTAGGAAGGCATTCTTTCATGTGAAAATGCTCTGAAATGCGCTGCTTGGGCAAAATTTAATTTTAAGAATAAACGCAACGCCCGGCCAGGGATTGTCTTCCTTGACCGGGCGCTGTCGGGGTTAACGTTAAAATACTAGAAACGGTTGTCTTCCACGCGTTTGGCCTTGCCCATGAAGCGGGGAAGCGCGCCCGGATCAACGATTTCGATTTTGGGGCTGACCATAACCCTCTGCTGCATGGTGCGCAAGATGGCTTTGGCCAGGTTGTGGTCATTGCCCTTGTCGGCGCTGGGGCTGCGCTCCACCTTGAGCAGCATGGCATCCCTTCCGTCTTCATCCCGCAGGAGCTGCATGTTGTATTCCCCTGCTGCTTCGGGGAAGGTTTGCAGAACATCGGAAATCTGGCCCGGGTAAATATTCACGCCGCGGAAAATAATCATGTCGTCGGAGCGGCCCATAATTTTGTCGTGGCGGGGCATGTTCAGGCCGCAAGGGCAGGTTCCGGGGATCATGCGGCTAAGGTCGCCGGTGCGGTAGCGCACCAGCGGAGATGCTTCTTTGGTCAGGGTGGTCACAACCATTTCCCCCACCTCGCCTTCCGGAACAGGCTGCAGGGTTTCAGGGTCGAGAATTTCTATGATGAAAAGGTCGGCCCAGTAGTGCAGCCCCGTGTGGCAGGAGCAATCCAAAGCGGAGCCGGGGCCGAACATTTCAGTCATTCCTGCAATATCGAAGCTGTCTTCAAGGCCGAGTTTGCGTTCAAAATTCCGGCGCATTTTTGCATCGTGCGGTTCCGCCCCGAAAATAATTTTCTTTAGCCTGATTTTGTCCGCGAGGCTGTTCCGTTCCACTTCCTCACTCAGCAGCAGGGCCATGGACGCGGTGCTGCCCAGGCAAGTGGAGCCTACGTCCACCAGGAACTGGAGATGCATTTCAATATTGCCCGGCCCGATCGGAATGGACATGCAGCCAAGCTTTTCACAGCCAAGCTGAAATCCTATTCCGGCGGTCCAGAGCCCGTAGCCTACGGCCACCTGCACCCTGTCTTCGGGGGTAAGACCTGCAAGCTCAAAGCAGCGGGCCATCTGCAGCGAAAAAGTTTCCGTGTCCTTCTGGGTATAGGCCATTACCTTGCGTTTACCCGTTGTGCCGGAGGAGGCGTGCAGGCGCACAACTTTGTCGAGCGGCACAGACAGCAGCGGATAGGGGTAGCCGTCGCGCAAATCGGCGGTGGTGGTCAGCGGAAGCTTGCGAATGTCGTCCAGAGTCCGGATGTCCCCGCTACCTGTCACCCCGCAGGAGGCCAGGCGTTCGCGGTAGAAGTCGCTGCCTTTCACCACATGGTCCACAGTCCAGCGCAGACCGGCAAGCTGATTTGCTGAAATTTCTTCATGGCCGGGGTTGGGAATAAATCTGTAACTTGGCATACGTCATCCTGAAATTTTCAATTTGCCTGACTTGGGAATTGTATCGGGCACACATCCATGTTAAGGTGCATTCCTTGGCAGGTCTTTTCTTATAGTCTTTTTTCTGCTGTTTTAAAAGTATAAAATTGGAGGTACATGTGCGCATTTTACTGGTTGGCGGCGGAGGCCGAGAACATGCCCTGGCCTGGAAAATTTCCCAAAGCCCACTGGTGACGGAGCTGTTCATCGCCCCCGGCAACGGCGGCACTGCGCTTTGCGGCAAGAACGTGAATATCAGGGACGACGACCTCGCCGGCCTGCTCGAATTCGCCATTGACCGCAAAATAGACCTTGTGGTGCCGGGCCCGGAGCTTCCGCTGGTGCTGGGCATCTGCGATCTCATGGAAAAGGCCTCCATTCCCTGTTTCGGCCCTTCCGCCTATGCGGCCCAGCTTGAGGGAAGCAAGATTTTCGCCAAGGAAGTAATGCGCGAGGCCGGTGTGCCCACCGCCGCCTTTGAAATATTCGATGACGCGGACAAGGCTAAAGACTACATAAGAAAGCAGGAGCTTCCTCTTGTTGTCAAGGCCGACGGTTTGGCCGCGGGTAAAGGAGTGGTGGTCGCCAAGTCAGAGGCGGAAGCCTTTGAAGCGGTTGATCAGATGCTTTCAGAAAAAATTTTTGGCGAGGCGGGAAACCGCATAGTCATTGAAGAGGCCCTGGTGGGAGAAGAAGCTTCTTTCCTGGCGTTTTGCGCAGGCGAGGAAGTTTTGCCCCTGCCCTCGGCCCAGGACCACAAACCGGCTTATGACGGAGACACCGGCCCTAACACCGGAGGCATGGGCGCGTACAGCCCCGCCCCGGTTCTGCCCGATTCGGAAATCCCCGGGGTTATCGACCAGGTAATGCGCCCTGTGCTGAAAGTTCTGGCCGAGCGGGGCCATCCCTTCAAGGGCATTCTCTACGCGGGCCTGATGATGACCCCCAAGGGGCTCAAGGTGCTTGAATTCAACACCCGCTTTGGAGACCCCGAATGCCAGCCGCTGCTGATGCGGCTTGACGCCGACCTTGTGCCGATCATGTTTTCCTGCGCCAAAGGCTCGCTCAAGGGGATTGCACTTCCCCTTTCGCCGCTCACGGCACTTTGCGTGGTGATTGCCGCCAAGGGTTACCCTGGCTCATATTCCAAGGGGATGGAGATTTCTGGAATAAAAGAGGCGGAGGGCCTTGCTCCGGAAGGCAGAATAAAAGTGTTTCAGGCCGGAACCAGGGACGAGCAGGGGAAAAGCGTTTCTTCCGGTGGCCGGATACTTGGGGTTACCGCTCTTGCCGGAAATCTGGCAGAGGCCCAGAAGCTGGCGTACAAGGCTGTTGAAATGATAAAAATGGACAATGTGCATTATCGCACGGACATTGGCAGTAAAGGCCTCAACCGCAAATAAAGCTGGAGGAGAAAATGCCGAATAACGTCATGGTCGCCATTTTCATGGGCAGCGCCTCAGATGAGGAACTGGTGGCTCCGGCCGCCAAAGTGCTCAAAGACTTGGAGATTCCATATAAAATCACGGTTACTTCAGCTCACCGCACCGCCGCGCGCACCGAAAAACTGATAGACGAGCTGGAAGAAAACGGCTGTCAGGTGTTCATTTGCGCCGCGGGCATGGCCGCCCATCTGGCAGGGGCGGTAGCCGCGCGCACCATTCGCCCGGTAATTGGCATCCCCCTTACTGCTTCCGCTTTGGGAGGGATGGACGCGTTGCTGGCCACAGTTCAGATGCCCCCAGGCTACCCTGTGGCTACTGTGGCCCTGGACAAGGCGGGGGCGCGCAACGCCGCATGGCTGGCGGCCCAGATTCTGGCCCTGAATAACCGGGAACTTGCCGCTAAGCTGGAAAAAGCGCGTGCGGCAAATGCTGAAGCCGTTGAAAAGGCGGCAAAGGAGCTTGAAGACAGATTCAAGCCATAGGCCGTTTGAAAAAAAGCGGCAAGCACAAAAAAAAACTTGACGGGCACGTCAAGAATGCGTATTTATTCCACTGCAACGGGGGTAACCCTGTGCGTTACGCTCCTCGGTAGCTCAATCGGCAGAGTGGGTGGCTGTTAACCACTAGGTTCGCGGTTCAAATCCGTGCCGAGGAGCCAGATGTAATTTCAACGGCTTTCATTGATGTTCAAAGCGCATTAATGGAAGCCGTTTTTGCGTAGAGCAGGTGTTCGCCGGCATTTGTCCGCATATTGGCGGCGAGCATGTTCATTCCGTTTTCTGGGGGCATATCCAGGCTTCCCCTCAGCTGGATTTTACAGGAAGCCTCTTAGCTTGAACCCCTTTTCCGCCTGGAACTTTTAAAGCAATTGGCGTTTAAAACAGCCTGCCAACGGCTGGCAAAATCAGCCTGTGCCCAATTGGTTACAAGGGGTTATTCAAATTCCTACAGAACATTTCAAGTGTAAGGCATTTGAATCACCCGGAACATCCTCCTTCTGCCCTAACGGTCACATGAGCGGAGTCAATTTTTTCCAAAACCAGGCTCCGCCCTTCTTCCTCCGCTGTTTCTGCGGGGCTCAATTCTCTTTTCCGCGCATTTCCCCAAGGGTTTATGCCGTCACAGACGTAACACCGTTCCGACGACTCAAAAGGGAAAAGAAAAACTCCGCATTTCTCACAAAACCTGGGGTTACCTTTAGACATCTCCAACTCCATCAATAAAAAAAACGCTTGGGCAATTTTTACAAAAAGCTCCAGAAGCAACAACAATTCGCAAGAAGAAATAAAGAGCCAGAAAATCTCGTCTTCAGACAAGAAATACCATCGTCCTAAATATATGTTATCCTATTTATAAATAGTATAAACTATTTTTAACCCAATTGCCACCCCCATAAACAGTGGCAATTGCCCTGATTTTTTCCGGTAAATCCTGATCGGGCTGAAAATACCTGCATAATCAATGGTTTGGGTACGTTTTTATTCGCACATGCTAAAAACAGCAGTAAGTTGGGCGCCAAAAAATGGTTCCCGGCTGAAATTTAAGAATTATTGTCAGAGAACCTTGCACAGGCTGGAATGCGTTTTTCTTGACAGAAGAAGAGCTCTGTATGAAAAACTGAATTCAGCGCCAAGGCCTTTTTTGAAAGGCCTATACACGCGGAACGGCTGGAAGCCGGCCCTGCGCGAAGAAGCAATTTGTATCGGGATATAATGGGAAAAGAGGGGACTGGAAATCAGACGGGCCGAGGAAAATCAATCTTGAGGCCCACACCCGGAACGGAAAGCAAAATGAAGTTTGCCTGATTGTTGTGGAAATGACTGCTGATTGTGTATAGGCCGTCAGAATATTCCCAAAGTTGAAATTCCTTGGCATAAAAATAGCGGATTGTGATCTTTAAAGGGGTCCTGGCCAGGACGGTAACCGCATCGCAGGCAAGCGGGCCAAAGGAATATCGGCCCGAAGGCTTGAGACAAGGCTGCGGCGGTCAAGTGATGCTGTGATGTTTCCGCCTAACTGCAAGCCTGTTCGGGCTTCGGTCTAGAAACGTTACTGCTCCGGTTTTCTGCGCATTCAATTATGCTGCCGTGTTTCACGCCCTCGCTGCTGCCCAGGCAAGGCCAGCTTGGTGGGGGCTGTTTGTGAAAGCTTTCAAGCCTTGGCTTTAGTTTGTTTCAAAGCCCTTCCCTCACTGGCAAATGCAGAATATGATTTTTTGCATGAAGTGTCAAGAAGAATAATGAACTATTTCATAATTATTTTTGAAACAACATATTATGAAAAAAGGAATCAGCCAAAAAGAATCTTACAGGAAGTTATTACTGAATAAAAGAGTTATTTGCTGGTCATGTCAGACCATGCCCAAATCACTCGCCCGGCGATGCACCGATTCCAGTCATCAAAAAAATCATTGCGCAAAGAATAGGATTCCGGCGGGTATTCCGGATTGTCCGAATAATAGGTGATGCGGGTGTCCTTTGCCTCGGGCAAAATTTTGGTGGCCACGCGCTTTATTTTGCCGGATCCGTCAAAGGGGTCAAGAACAAGCCACATGCGTCCGTTGCCTTCCACCTGCCGTTCATTGCGGTCAATAAGCACGATATCTTCGGGATAAAGCAGCGGAACCATGCTGTCTGCGCCTTTGTCCAGGCGCACGGCGATGAGGTTGTTGCTGCGGTTGGCTATGCTTTTTTGCCAGCGCCACACCAGAAGCCAGGACAAAAGCTCCCCTTGGGGAATTATTCCCGGGCCGGCCCCTACTTCTTCCACCAGCGGCACTGCGAAATAATCCTCGGCATCGGGAAGGGGCAGATCATCGCCGATGTTCACTATTTTGGCGTCCACAAAGCAAACCTCGCGGGCCATTTCGCCGCCCAAGGCTGGGAAGCATATGTCTCCGCCCAGAACGTCCAGAATTCTTCCCACATTGTCCAAATGCATGCCGCTGCTTTTGCCTGTCAGGTATTTTGACAATGTTCCCTGATCAACGTTGGCCACCTCTGCCAGATGGCTGGCATTTCTAAATTTGCCGTCGGAAATGGCTTTCAGGATTATTTCTCGGAACCTTTCTCCAAGCAAATTCGGGCTGTACAGTTTTGTTTTTTCATTCATAACACACTCCTGCTCCTGATAATTAGTCATTATCTCAGAATATGAATTTTGTCATATGAAGAATATCAAATTATCCCTTGCAATAAAATGCAAATTATCATATATTGTCTTTGCAACCCATGCTGTCCTTGCTGGGTTTCATTCACTATATCACATTTTCCGCCTAATTCTACTCTTCAAAACCGGCTTGCCCGGAACTATTTCAAGTTTGGCAAATTAATATTTTGCCCTAATTCCACACAAAACAATCTGTTGTTTAAGTTACTTACCTATTAACACCAGTTTGCCGTGCTGCAATTATGCCAAAATTCATAAACCCTGCTGTATTAGAGGGCTGTTTTTTGGCTGCCAAAGCTGCCGCTTGCGCAGGCGCGGTGAAACTAAAGGAGATGAACATGGATATCATCAGCAAAGTCATTTTCATGGAGCAGCTCAAAATGCATGAAGGCGAAAGGCTTTCCGCATACAAAGACAGCCTGGGGGTTCTTACTGTCGGTGTGGGGCACAATTGTGAAGCCTCGCCCGTGCCCGGCATTGAAAAACCGGGGGACAAAATCAGCAAGGAAATGTCCAGACAGCTGTTTTACAAGGATATAAAGGAGCACGAAAAGCCGCTTTACCAGCGTTTGCCCTGGCTTGCAAAACTTGACGGGGCACGCCAGGCGGTGCTGCTGAATATGGCGTTCAATTTAGGGGTAAGCGGCCTGTTAGGTTTCAGAACAACCCTGAAAAAAGTTGAAAATTCGGATTTTGAGGGGGCGTCCGAAGCCATGCTGGCATCCCGCTGGGCTATTCAGGTTGGCGATTTTCCTCCCGGATCTCCGCAGGCGGAGCGGATAGGGCGGCCGGGCCGCGCCTGGGATCTCGCTGAGCAGATGCGCACAGGAAAATGGCAGGGGGTGTTCAAATGATTCCCGGTCTTCTTGAAGCGGCAACCGCTCTTGGCGGCTTGGTCATTCCTCCGGTGTTTGATGTAATCAAGCGCAAGGTGCTGGGGGTTCCGGACGATTCAAACGAAGGAACTCTTTCCGCGCTGGCCCGCAGCAATCCGGAGGTCATGGCGGGGTATGTGCGGGCCAAAGCCGAGCTTTACGACGCCGAGGCCAGATTTTTCAACCGGGACATTGCCGGCACTCCGTCCACCTGGGTTATAGACCTGCGCGGAGCCATCCGCCCCAGCGTCACCCTGCTTTCTGTGTGCGCGCTTGTCATCGAGGCCTTTCCCTTCGCCTCTCTGGGCCTTGACCAGGGAACCAGAGCCACCATGTGCCTGATTGTGTCCAGCTGGTTCGGCGACCGTTTATTCAGCAAGGACGTGGGAAAATGATGGACACCAAGCTTGTGGAAGTGGGCATCAGCGCATTCTTGTTTAATGGGGCAGGGTTGATGCTGCTTGGTTATTTCGCCAAGCGCAGCCTGGACGGCCTGGATGACCGCCTGGATGACCTGAGCGAGAAAATAGAACGTCTGATTGAAGGGAGGATGGGGCTGGTCAGCCGCAGCGATTGCCGCGAGTCTGTTTCCCGGTTGCACAGAAAGATAGACATCCTGGAGGCAGGTGAAGCCGAGCTCAGAAACCGCATTTCGCGGCTTGAAGGCAAGCTCTCGCAGCCGCTTATGGGAAAGGAAGGGAAATAGGGCATGGCAGAAAAAGATATCAACCCCAATGAACAGAATACAAAACAGCCCAAAAACACAAAAATTCTTCCCCTCGCCAAAGCTGGCGTTTCGAAAACAAACCAGGACAGAAAACCGGTATTTTCCTCGAATATCAGCCTGGAATCCGCGGAGGAGCCGGGCCTGATGGTGAGAAATGCTCTTCAGTCGGCTTTCGAGGGCATGGGAGGGGTCGAGGCCATGACCAGATGGGCGGAGGCCAACCCCAAGGAATTCTATCAACTATATATTAAACTGCTGGCTCTGCAGTCCAGGACTGACACGGGCGGCGACCTGATAATCCAATGGCAGAAATAATCATTCCATACAAACCGCGTTTTCCTCAGGACAAAATCCATAAAATACTGGAAATGCACCGCTTTGTGGTGCTTGTGGCCCATCGCCGCATGGGCAAAACGGTAATGGTGGTAAACCATCTGATAAAAAAAGCCCTGTTATGCGAGCGGGAAAATGGGGTTTTCGCGTATGTGGCCCCGTTTAAAAACCAGGCAAAAAACATAGCGTGGCAGTATCTTAAAAAGTTCACCTCTCCCTTGCCGGGGTGCGTGGTCAACGAATCCGAGCTGTTTGTGCAGCTTCCCAACAAGGCCAGAATCCGCCTGTTCGGGGCGGACAATGCGGATGCGCTCAGAGGGCTTTACTTTGACGGCGTTGTGCTGGACGAGGTGGCCCAGATGCAGCCGTACGTGTGGTGGGAAGTAATCCGCCCCGCTCTTTCCGACCGCCAGGGGTTCGCGGTGTTCATCGGCACTCCGCGGGGCATAAACCTGTTTTACGAACTTTACACGCTCGCTTGCAGGAATATGAATCAGGGGCAGAACGACTGGCACGCCACTCTCTGCCGGGCCGACGAAACCGGGGTGCTGCCGGACAAAGAGCTTAATGCGCTGAAAGCCGACATGAGCCCCAACGCCTTCCGTCAGGAATACCTCTGCGACTTTTCGGCCGCCAGCGATGATTTGTTGATCCCCATCGACCTGGCCGCCGAAGCTGGCGAAAGGGTGCGCACCGAACGGGAGATTTACGGCATGCCGGTTATTTTGGGCGTGGACGTGGCCCGGTTTGGCGATGACTCCAGCGTCATTTTCCGCAGGCAGGGTCTTTTGGCGCACCCGCCGTTGGAATTTAGAGGCATGGACAACATGGAGCTGGCCGCCAGGGTGGCGGTGCAAATTGCGGAACACAGCCCTCAGGCCGTGTTTGTTGACGCGGGGCGCGGCGAAGGCGTTATTGACCGTCT
>CAZJFJ010000012.1:0-538 GCA_964545305.1 uncultured Desulfovibrionaceae bacterium | reverse complement strand
CCAGCTTGGGCACAGTGTTGTGGAAATCAACTTTGGCGGGCAGGCCATGCGCCCGGAGCGATACGCCAACAAACGAACCGAGATGTGGGCGGAACTCGCGGCATGGCTCAAGGCGGGCGGAACCATACCGAACCGTCTGGAGCTTAAGGCGGATTTGTCCACGCCTACCTATGCCTTTGACGCCGCCGGGCGAATGGTGCTGGAAAGCAAAGATAAAATGCGCGAACGTCTGGGGCGCAGCCCGGATATGGCCGATGCGCTGGCTCTGACCTTTGCCATGCCTGTGGCGTCCCCCGCCCCATCCGGTTTTCACCAAGAAAAGTTCAGGGCTATAAGCCGGTTTGACCCCTTCGGTTAAGCGGTTCAAAACAAATCCAATCAAAATTCCAAAAAACGCCTGCCGCCGCATGCCTTGAGCCTGACCGTTTGAGGCATGCCCGGCCGGCCGCAACCAATAATTAATTATCACAACAGGAGCACACCATGCCTCACAGTATTTTTGTTCCGGCCTACGATGATGACGGCCGCCTGATTACCG
>CAZJFJ010000011.1:0-30842 GCA_964545305.1 uncultured Desulfovibrionaceae bacterium | reverse complement strand
GGCGTAGGCGGAATTTACTTCCGCCGGCAACGCCGAGTGCAGCGTCTTAAAGTTAGTTTGCTCTAGGTGCGTACAAGAATATTTTTCAGCAGAACTGTTATATCATCTATCCTTTTTTGCGCGCTTAGGCAATTGCTGCCTTCGGTTTATGATAAAGCATAAATCATACCGGGATAGCGTTTGATTTCTCCTTCCAGCTCAAGCAGCAGGAGTTTGCCGCTTACCTTTGCCGCCGGGAGGTTCAACAGGGCGCAGATGCTGTCCGCCTGCAAAGGGCCTTCGGTTTTGAGCAACTCCACGATGCCCGCCGCCAGGCTGCCGTCATTTTCCCTCACCGGCAGGTAGGTTGCCGGGGCCGGGTTCTCTTTGTTTTTTCCTGGAGGCGGTTTTATTGTTTCTTTTGCAGCTTTTTTTTCTTGGCGTTCATTCGCGTGTTCCTTTTCTGCATCTGCTGACGCGAGAATGCCGCCCACTGCCAACGCCTGTTTTCCAAACTCAGAGAAGCCCTTCAGCCGGGGCAAAAGCTCAATCAGCACATCTTCCAGGTCCAGTACCGGCTTGGCCCCCCGCCGGATCAGGTCGTGAGAGCCTTGTGCCTTTGATGCCGCAAATTTGCCGGGCATGGCGAAGACTTCGCGGCCATATTCAAGCGCAAGGCTGGCTGTAATCAGGCTTCCGCTGCGTCCGGCGGCCTCAACTACCAGAATGCCAAGCGAAAGGGCGCTGATAATGCGGTTGCGGATTGGAAAATGGAAGGCTTCCGGCTTTGTGCCCGCAGGGTATTCGGAAAGCAGCAGGCCGGAGCCGGCTATCTTCTCTTGCAGGTTTTTGTTTTCCGGAGGGTAGTATACATCCAGCCCGCACCCCAGAACGGCCACTGTTCCGCCGGGGCCGTCAAGGGCTGCTTTATGGGCGTTGCTGTCCACTCCTCTGGCCAGGCCGGAAACTACGGTTACTCCCGCTTTTGAAAGTTCGGACGCCACCCTTTGACTGGCTGCAAGCGCATCCGGCGAGGCGCGTCTTGCCCCCACCACCCCCACTCCGGGGTAGCCTAAAAGTTCTATGTTTCCCTTGGTATACAAAAAAATGGGAGGAGTAGGGATTTCTTTGAGCGCTTGCGGGTAATGCGGATTTGTCCAAAGAAGGATATTCGTGTGCGGCAGCTTGGCCAGCCCCCATTCCTTGCCGGCCGGGCCGCGCCAGTTGTCGGATTTGAAGGCCCCGATTGCAGATTCCGATATGTTATGCCGTTTCCACTGGCCCGGAGCCTGGATGGCCGCATAGGCGGAGCCGTACGCCTTGAGCAGATTGGCGGCTCCCTTGGGGCCCAGTCCTTCGGTGTGTTTCAGGGCGAGAGCCGCCCAAAATTCTTTGCGTTGGGCCTCGCCCATCCGGGCAAAATCGGTCACGGCCTCCAAAAGCGGATCATCTTTATTTTCCCGGCATGGGAATGCAAGTGTCGTACTCATGTTTTTACAACACCCCAAAGAAGTTAATTCGGCAGGCCGGTCATCTGTTTTTTGGCGATAGCGGCCGAGCGGGACGAGGGGTAATCGCCCAGCAGAAGCTGAAGGTAGAATTTTGCGTTCTGGCCGTCTCCCATTTTTTGATAGGACATGCCTGTTTTCAGCATCGCATCGGGAGCCTTTCCGCTTTTGGGGAAATGGGAAACAATTTCCTTGAAGCAGAGAATCGCTTCATCGTATTTTTTTTCGCTGTAATATGCCTCGCCTTTCCAGTAAAGCGCGTTTGGCACAAGGCCGCTTGAAGGATATTTGGCCATGAAGGCGTCCATGGCGGCCCGGCCCTGTGAAAATTTCCCCCGCTCTATCTGGCTCAGGGCTGAAGCATACTCTCCCTTTTCGCCTCCGGATGAGGCTGGGATTTTGGGCGGGGTTTCCGCTTTTGGAGCCTGTTTTTGCTCTCCCTTTTTCAGGGGGGCGGGGGAAGAGGCCGGGTTGATCGGCCGCCCGCCGGAAATTTCTGCCCGAGGCTGGCTGGCGGCCGCAAGGGTGGGCTGCTTGGGTGCAGTTGTTTGCGCCGTGCCGTTTGTTCCGCTACGAGGCGGTTGCAGGGCGATATTGGCGGGGGACTGGTAAATTACCACGCCACTCTGGCCGGAAGCTGCGGCAACCGGCTGTGGGAGAGCGCTTGGCGCAACGACCATTTCACCGGGTTTGGGGGTGGCCGCTTCTGGTTGCGCCTGGATTTTTTCCTGTTCCGAGGGACTGGGGCGCATGGTTTCACGAGTTATAAACGGCGGCTGGCTGGGAACTTTGATTTCTGGATGTTTTGCTTCCAGCGCCTTCAGGCGGGTGGACTCCCACTGATTGACGCTTTCCTGGCGGGCCTGAAAATTGTGCAGATCATCTTCCAGCACGGTAATACGCGTTTCCAGATTTTCAATTGTCTGGGTGCGCGATGAGCAACCAGCGAACAGCATGTTTATTGATACAGATAGAACCAGAAAGCCCAGACCGAGTCGCTTCGGCATATCGCACCGCCAGTTTAGGATTATCAGTTTTAAAGCAATATACATGGTTGCCCGCAAAAATCAAACCGCCGGGGGATTTGAGCCGTACGGATGAAGACAGCAACCCTAAGCACGGAAGGGAGCGTCTCAAAACTAACCTGCTCTAATGGGCGGCATCCCAGTTTTCCGCCATTCCCCAGTCTATCAGAAGAGGCACGCTCAGAATTTCACCGTTCACATCAACCTTGCTCATAATTTCGGCCAGCCGTTCCCCAATCCCTCTTGCGGTGGAGGAGGGCGCTTCAAGCACCAGTTCATCGTGCACCTGCAAGATAAGCCTGGCGCCAAGGCTGGTGAGTCTGGTGTCGTTGCTTACATTCAGCATTGCAATTTTTATGATGTCGGCGGCGCTGCCCTGAATAACGGTGTTGACAGCCTGGCGTCTGGCCTGGGAAAGGGCCTGGGCGTTAGCGGAATTGATGTCGGCAATAAAGCGGCGGCGTCCGGCCATGGTTGTCACAAACCCGTCTTGGGTGGCTTGCTGGATAATGGCGTCATAATATTGTTTCAGGGTGGAGAGTTTGTTGTAATAGCGGGTTATGAATTCTTTTGCCTCGTTCATGGAAATTTTCAGTTCTCTGGCCAGTTTTTGCGCGCCCATGCCGTAGATTATGCCGAAATTTATGGTTTTGGCGTTGCGGCGTTCCTCCGCTGTAATTTCTTCCTGGGGTTTTTCAAACAGAAGACTGGCCGTGCTTCTGTGAATGTCTTCCCCATGCCGGAAGGCGTTCAGGAGAGCCGGATCCTGGGAAAGATGGGCCAGCACGCGCAATTCTATCTGGGAATAGTCGGCGGAAATAAGCAGTTTCCCCGGCGAGGCCACAAAGCAGGAGCGCATCCGGCTGCCGAGCTGGCCGCGCACAGGTATGTTTTGCAGGTTCGGGCTGCTTGAGGAAAGGCGTCCGGTGGCGGTGGCCATTTGATTGAAAGATGTGTGAATCCGTCCCGTGTCATCCACCAGCTGGGGGAACGGTTCCAGGTAGGTGGAGCGTATTTTTTCAAGTTTGCGGAATTCCAGAATCGTGTCGATGATCTCATGTTTTCCCGCAAGCTTTTCAAGCGCCTCCTGTGAAGTGGACAAGGCTCCGCCTTTGGTCTTGCCGGCTTTTGGCAGCTCCAGCCTGTCAAACAATATGTGCTGCAACTGTTGTGACGAGCGGATGTTGAATTCTTCCCCGGCCTGGAGGTAAATTTCTGCGGTGAGGTTTTCCAGCTCCGCCAGCACTTCTTTCAGGAATACTTCAAAGGCGTTCAAGTCAAGGCCGATGCCGCGCTTCTGCATTTGGGCGAGCACCGGAATCAGAGGCAGTTCAAGATGCTGCATCAGGGAAACAAGCCCCGCCTTTTCAAGTTCCGGCATGAACAGCTCTTTCATGGAAAGGGCGAGTATGGCCGGGGCCTTTGGTGAAACCCCCGCATTATGGGCGTGGCGGGATGCCAGGTGTGGCCATGAATAGTCGCGTTCTTCGGGGTTGAGCAGGTAAGCTGCAAGGCCAAGGTCAAACCAGTGCTCGATCAGCTGCCATGCGTTGGACGAAAGAAGAAGGTCTTTCACGTTAGGGGCAATGACGCATTCCGCTTCGTTCAGGCGGGTAATCAGGGCCGGCAGCTCCGCGCCGGAAGGGCTGGCTTCCAGCAGATACGCTTTTTGTTCAACTCCCAGATGCCAGTTGCCGTTTTCCAGAACAATGGCGGCCTGTTTGCCTTTCAGGTCGGGGATGTCTTCAAGGTTTGCCGGGCGGGCGGGCGTTGCCGGAAGGTGTGCGAACGGATCGGAAAGAGAGGCGGGCATTGGCGTTTCCGCTCCGAACAGACTCATTTGTTCTGTTGGCCCGCTTTTTTGCCTTGGCCCGTTATCACCTGCCGGGGATTCTCCTTTCCTGTCCGTTTTTGCCTGTATGGGGCTCGAGTTCCCTTTCATTCCCGCTGCGAGCTGTTTGACCGGGCCCATAAGGGAAAACAGTTCGAATTTTTCAAACAGCTCCGCCAGACGGTTCAGGTCTGGGGAATCTCGTGACAGGTCTTCCAGGGCAAGGCTGTCGCAGCAGTCCGTATATAGCCGGGTAAGTTCTCGGAAAGTGAAAGCGGCTTGCATTGAGTTTTCGAATTTTTCCCGAAGTTTGCCTGGCAACTTGTCCAGATTCAATTCTATTTGCTCCAAAGTGGGGAATTCGGAAAACACTTTGGACGCGGTTTTGGGGCCCACTCCGGGCACTCCGGGAATATTGTCGCTGGAGTCTCCGGTAACGGCCTGAAAATCGGGCCATTGGCCCGGGGTCAGGCCGGTTTCTTTCTCAAACAGCTCAAGAGTAGTGATTTTTTCGTCCTTTGAAGCCGGGTCCCAAAGCACAACATTTGGGGCCAGGCACTGTTTTAGGTCTTTGTCCGCTCCGATGATGACTACCGGATGCCGGTCCTGAAACCGTTTGGCCAGGCTGGCTATGCAGTCGTCAGCCTCGCAGTTTTCCGAGACAAGCAAATGCAGGCCCATGCTTTCCACCATTTCTTTGACCGGGTCGATCTGGGCGATCAGATCTTCCGGAGTGGCGCTGCGCTGGGCCTTATATTCTTTGTAAATGTCGTGCCGGAAATGCGGCCCTTTGCCGTCGAGAATGAACGCGAAGTAGGCAGGCTGCTCGGATTTGAGGATTTTCAGCAAAAGCCTGGCCAGAATGTAAATTGCTCCTGTGGGATGCCCGCCAGCGCTCTGCATGTTTCCGCTTGCGTAAAAGCTGCGGAACAAAAATGCGGTGCCATCCATCAAGTATATGGGGGTTCCTTCAAGGCCTGATCGGGAAACAACAGACATGGCGAATCCTAGAAAATTAATTTTGAGACGCCCTTTCCGGCGCTTAGCGTTGCTGTCTTCATCCGTACAACTCAAATTCGTCTGCGGCTGAAGCAACGGCGGAAGTGAATTCCGCCCGCCTCTGCGGGGTTGGCGGCGCGGCTCGCGCCGCCAGAGCATTTTGCCAGAAATAGTCTTTCAATGTTAAAATGCTCTAGTCGTGCTCTGTGACCGATTTCATCAGAGTGCGCGGGGTATCCACAGTGCGGTTGAGCGCAATTCCTATTTCATATGCGAAAAGTTGCATGGCTGGCAGCGCCAGAAATGACGACAACGGGCCATACATCAATGGCAGAGGCCAGAGGTCGTCAACTCTTGGTGTTTGCCCCGGATTGCAGAGGGCGATCATTTTGCAGCCCTGTTTTTTCAGCTCCATCAAATCTTGAATGGTGCGGGCCAGATACTGGTCTGAAAGCGCCAGCGCGAAAACCGGAACGCTTTCATCAAGCAGGGCGCGGGCGCCGTGCGGGATCGCTCCCAGCGAGATGCCTTCCGCGTGAATGTAAGTGATTTCCTTGAACTTCAACGCCCCTTCCAATGCGAGAGGGTAATTTGTGCCCCGCCCCAGGAAAAAGAAGTGGCGGAATTTACGGTATTTGGCTGCAAGCGCCCGGCTTGTGCTTTGAATAGCGGGCAGAGTGAGGGCAACATTTTCTGGAAGCTCAGGCAGATCTTCAAAGAAAAAGTCGCGGCTGGCCGTTGCCAGCACGCCTTTTTTTTCAGCCCAGTAAATAGCGAGCAGCAGCAGGTAAATCATCTGGGCGCTCAGGCTTTTGGTTGCGGGAATGGCGATTTCCTCCCCCGCATTGGTAAACAGCAAAACATTGGCCAGCTTGGCAAGGGTTGAGCTGGGAGTGTTGGTCAACACAATTACCTTAAGCCCTGCCTTCTTGCAGTCTCTGATCACGCTTAAGGTGTCGGCGCTTTCTCCCGACTGGCTTATGGCCAGCACAATCTCATTGGGAAGAAAGGCAGGAGATTGAAAGCGGGCCTCGCTGGCCACGTCAATGAGCACCGGGATTTCGGAGATGGCTTCAAACATGTTCGCTCCCCACATTCCTGCATTGGCAGAGCTGCCGCAGCCTACTATCCTGATTACCTCGGGGATGGGGAAGCCTTTGAGTTCCGGGAAAACAATCTGTTTTTTCGCCAGGTCCAGCCGGTCATTCATGCATGCTGCCAGCACTTGGGGCTGTTCAAGAATTTCTTTGATGAGATGGTTGGGATATTTTTTTTTTGCTGAATCAGCACCGGTTTCAGACATTTCAACTCCTTGCTGAATAGAATTTTTAATATTAGCCCGAAGAGGTTGGAATTTGCAAGCAAAAAGGCATGGCCCGGCTGAAGCCTGAACTTGTCAGCGCCAGAAGCTTGGCCATTGCTTCAATAAGGTGTTCAAGGCCTTTCCTCTGTGGCTGCGGGCATTTTTTTGTTCAAAGGAAAGCTCGGCGGCATGTTTCCCGGTTTCCGGATCCAGAAAAACAGGGTCATAGCCAAATCCGTTCTGGCCTGCTGTTTTTTCGGCGATCAGCCCTTCCCATTTGCCTTCTGCGCAAATTTCCCGCCCGTCCGGGCTTACTGCGGCCATGGCGCAGCAAAACCTGGCTGTGCGCCGGGCCGGGGGGACATTGCTAAGTTCCGCAAGGAGTTTGATTATATTGGTTTCATCATTGCCAGGAATCAGGATTCCTTTTTCAATCCGGTCGCTGAAGCGCGCTGAAAACACCCCTGGCGCTCCATCCAGCGCATCTGCCACAAGCCCCGAATCGTCCGCAACGGCATAAAGCCCAGTCCTTCGGGCGGCGTATCTGGCCTTTTTAAGTGCATTTTCAATAAAGGTTGAGCCGTCTTCCTCCACCTCTTCAAGTTCGGGAAACTCGTCAAGGCCTGATACCGTCAGGTTGAACTTGGAAAGCATATCTGATAGCTCTTTAATCTTGCCTATATTTCTAGTGGCCAGAATTATCTTGTCCATTTCTCATCCTTTTATCTGTTGTCGAGGTTATTAGCATGAACCAGAATAAATTAGTAGCCCCAAGGATTGTTGTGCTGGACAGCCAGACTTTGGGCATGGATCTTTCTTCCCTTGCCGGGCTGGGTGAACTGATTGAATATCCGCTTACCTCTCCGGACGAAGCTGGTGAAAGAATCAAGGGCGCCGATATCGTGCTCACAAACAAGGTGCGGATAGCCGCAGCCGAAATGGAGGCTGCGGCAAGCCTCGGAATGATCGGGGTTTTCGCAACCGGATATAACAATATAGATGTTGATGCCGCTAGGCGGCGCGGCATAGTGGTTTGCAATGTGGCCGGATATTCAACCGATTCGGTGATTCAGCATGTGTTTGGCCTGCTACTGGCCCTGGCTGGCGGTATTTGCTGCCACGGCAGAGCTGTGCGGGAAGGAGAATGGGCCGACTCCCCCACGTTCAGTTTCTGGAAAAAGCCCACTGTCGAGATCGCCGGAAAAACTATGGGGATTGTGGGTTTCGGCAATATCGGCTCGGGGGTGGGCAGAGTGGCCAACGCTTTTGGGATGAAAGTCCTCGCCTATGCCCCCCGTCCGAAACCTGCGCCCGGTTTCAGTCAGTTCAGGTTTGCGGACCTTGACGAACTTTTTCGTGAGTCGGACTTCATCAGCCTGAACTGCCCGCTTACCCCTGAAAATTTTGGGATGATAAACCATGCCAGGCTGTCTCAAATGAAGCGGAGCGCATACCTTATCAACTGTTCGCGGGGTGGGCTGGTGAATGAGGCGGATTTGCGTTCGGCCCTGGATGAAGGCCTGATTGCCGGGGCCGGACTGGATGTTACTGTTGAAGAGCCTATGCCCAGAAGCAGCCCGTTGTTCGGCGCCCCAAACTGCCTGATTACGCCGCACATTGCCTGGGCTACAGTGGAAGCGAGGGAGCGCTTGCTTCAAGAGGTTGTGCGCAACATCAAAGGTTTTCTGGCGGGGAACCCGTGCAATGTGGTTAACCCGTAGCCCGGAAAATTTTTTAATAAGTTTTTGCTATGGAAGATATGCAGGCGGGCTTTGCCTGATGTCAGGTGCTTCTGATTTGAGGTGCTGAAACACGGATTTGCCAGCCGTTAAGCAATCATTTGAGGCGTTGACAGGCCCTGGGGCAGATTAATTTTGAGATGCCCTCTCCGGCGCTTAGCGTTGCGGTCTTCATCCATACGGCTCAAATTCGTCTAGGGCTGAAGCAGCAGCGGAAGTGAACTTCGCCCGGGGCCCGCGGGGCGGGCGGCGCGAGCAGCGCCTTCTGGGCATTTTGCCAGAAATAGCCTTTCAACGTTAAAATGTTCTAAACGCCTATTGCAAGCGTTAACTTCACTAAGAAAAAGAAAGCAGGGAAATTCCCTGCTTTCTTTTATGTGAGCTTTTTTTTGCTAAAATGCGTGTTTCTGGAGTAATGGGCAGAGAATGAGTCTGGCGGCCCGGTGTGCTTTTCAGCCAAATAAAATCAAACTTTATAACATCAACAAATTAAATTTTTGATGAAATGCTCTGACAGCGCGGCAAAGGGACATTTCATCTTCGTTGTTTGGGAAAGGCCGGTCTTTGTGCTGCAGGAGCTGAAACATTTCAAGCTTAAAAGGCGCTAATTCCGCCCCTGACGCATGAATATGTAGACCCGCTTCATGGCGCCCTCGCCCCTGCTGCGGGTTTCGATCTCTTCCTCATTCTGCAGCACCATATGCACAATTCTGCGGTGGTAGGAAGACAGCGGGCGGGTGTATTGTGTTCTGCCCGATTCCTTGGCTCGCGCAGCCAAGCGCAAGGCTAGCTCTTCAAGTTTCTGGTCCTGGCGTTCTTTGTAGTCTCCCGTATCCAGATGCACATGCACGGCTGCTTCCATTTGACGGGAGATAATCCGGCTTACCATGTACTGCAGGGCGGAAAGCGTCTGGCCTTCGCGGCCAATAATAAGGCCTGATTCATCCTTGTTGTTTATGGTCGCTTCTACACGCCCGTCCGCAATGGCAACGTTAATGTCGGGGGCATCGCAAATGGGCTTTAGAAGCTGCTCCAGTGAAGACTTGACAAGCTCAAGCGCTTTGTCCTGATCTATTTGATCCAAGGTTTTCAGGTTGGTCTGGGCCTCAAAGTCCATGTTGAAGTCAATGATCTCTTCCTCGGTTTTGCCGCCGGGCAGGAAAGGGCGTTCTGAAGGAAGTTCAGCCTCAAAGGCATGAACATGCTCCGGTTTGCCGCTCGCCCGTCGTCCATTTCTTTTCTGCTCCCTCTGGGGGGGCCTTCCCGTGCGTTGACTTTCTCCGCCTTCTCTTGCTTCTCTTTGGTCAGAAGGGTTTCTGCGCGAGCCGGCTTGCCCTGGGCGAAAGTCGCCACGTCCGCTTTTCTCCCGGTCCGGGCTTTTCTTTGCAGCCGTTCCAGGGGAGGCGGGAGCGGTTGTGGCTTCGCTGCGCAATCCGGCTGCATCAGCTTCTTTTCCAGAGGGTTTTTTAATAGAGGCGTCCGGTTTTTCTTTGGGGCCGTTTCCTTCTTCACTTTTAGGGCGGTGCTCGCGGGTTTGTCGCGGTTTCGGCGGCCTCTGGCGGTTTTGAGATTTGTCCGTCTCTTCTTCGCGCATGGCCATGTCCGCATACCCGGAAACGGAAGCCTGCCTGGCTAGTATTTTGGCTTTTTTAGCCCCTACCAGGCCGAAAATTCCGCTTTTGGCATCGTTGACAATTTCAATTTCCAGTTTTTCACGTGGAAGTTCATAGTAGTTGCATGCAGACTCAATGGCCTCATCAAGGCTGCGTCCGTCGAATTCTTTTGCGCCTTTCATCTGTGTTCCTCGTAATGAAGCAGGTGGTTAGGCAGGTGATTCTGCTTTTGGGGCTTTGCTTTTTTGGGGCGCCTCAACATCTTTGCTCTTTTTGCCGCCAGAACCCGGTTTGCCTTTGCTGCGCATGGTAAGGTACTGTTGTCCCAAGGAAAACAGGTTGTTTACAAGCCAATAGAGCACCAGGCCCGAGGGGAAGCTCGCAAAAAGGACGGTGAACACTACCGGCATGAACATCATCACTTTTGCCTGAGTGGGGTCGCCCATGGGCGGGCTCATTTTCTGCTGGATGAACATTGATATGCCCATGATCACAGGGGTGATGTAAAACGGATCCTGGGCGGAAAGGTCAGCCAGCCAGATTTTGTCAGTAAAAGGCAAGTGGGTGATAAATGGCGCGTGCCGGAGTTCCACTGCGTTCAGAAGGCCCTGGTAAAGGGCGATGAACACTGGAATCTGCAGCACCAAGGGCATGCAGCCACCCGCTGGGTTGACTTTGTATGTTTTATAAAGACGCATGGTCTCCTGCGAGGCCGTTTGCTTGTCGTCCTTATATTTTTCCTGAATTTTTTTTATCATGGGCTGCAACTGGCGCATTCTTTCCATGGATTTGTAGCTCTTGCGGGCCAGCGGCCAGAGGGCGATTTTGATGATCAGGGTCAGAATGATAATGGCTATGCCATAGTTGCCCACATATCCGTATATCCAGGCAAGGAACATGATCATGGGTTCAGCAATCAGCCCGAACCAGCCATAGTCCATGGAGGCGATAAGGTTGGCCGGCGCAGCTTTAAGCTCGTCCCGCAGTTTGGGTCCCAAATAATATTGCGCGCTGGAGTCAAGCGGCGAATTGCTGGGCAGGGTCATCTGCTGGCCTTTGAGAGTAATCCGGAAAACGCCGTCGGTCAGACGGGCCTTGAGCGTGCTTGGGCCGTGGGGAACAACCGCGGCAAGGAAGTAGTTAGACTGGATGCTACCCCAGTTCACGGAGTCGTCTTGAACTCCAAGCTCAAGATCTTCGGTATCGGCCTCAAACTTGAATTTGTCTTCGGCAGTAAGGTATCCGATCTTTGTGATGTTGTGCCCTTCGTCTCCGCCGCTGATGCTTGCTGTGCTCATACTGTAGCCAAGATTGAAGGAAAGAGCCTGACCGGACAGGTTCTCAAGATGAACCTTTTCATCGATCAGGTAGGAATTGGCGTGGAAGGTGAGCACTCTGGTCAGGCGGATGCCGGAATATTCCCAGACAAAAGCAATTTCGCCTTTTTCTTCCCCGTTCAGCTTGAGATTTTGGCTGGGTGAGGACCATGCCCCGATTTTCCAGGTGGGGCTTTCATTAAGCAGCAACCCCAAGGGAGCGGTAACCGCCGCATTGGGAGCGATTATCTGGAAAGGGGATCTGTTCTCCAAGGTTGTGGTAAATTTGCTGAGAGTGAAGCTAGTGAGAATTCCGCCGCTGGTGTTGAACTCCGCGTTATAAAGCGGGGTTGCAACCAGCAGCTTGTCTCCCTTTGGAAGCTCAGGGGCGGTATCAAGCACAAGCGGCTGGCCGGGCAGTGTGCCGTTTTGTGCTGCCAGAGGGTCGTCAACATGAGAAAGCACTGGAGCTGCGACGGTTTCATTGGCGGAACTGCCTACTACGCTGGTTTGCTGGGCGGGCTCTTCCGGCATTATGCCAAGGGCGACCTGCAGCTGGTTCCAGCCCAAAATTACTCCCAGAGTGAGTGCGATGGCAATGATATATCTGTAGTTTTCCATGCTGTATCAATCCTTATGACAAGAACATTCGTCTCGTTTCCCGGGGGGAACGGGGTCCCATCCACCTTTGAAGAGCGGGTTGCAGCGCGCCAGGCGCCATAAAGTCAAAAAAGTGCCGTAAATGAGACCCCTCCGGCTTAGAGCCTGGCTGGCGTATTCAGAACAGGTGGGCTGAAAGCGGCATGAGGCCACATAAAGAGGCGAGATGCAATACTGGTAAATTTTAACCAGCACCACACCTGCTTTGCGAGGCAGTTTGGTGATTTTTCTAAAAAAGTGCTTCACGCTTTCAAACCTTGGGAGCAGGTTTGTCGAGAGAAGGCAGAAGGCGTCCGCCTTATTTCTTCAAGCACGGGCAGCAATTCCTCTTCAGCCATTTTCATGGTTAGCCTGCTTACGTCCAAGTGGCGTTTCGGCACAACTACTATCTTCACTGCCTCTGGAATCAGGCTTTGGTTAAGCCTGAAAAATTCCCTCAAAACCCGTTTAATCCTGTTTCTTGCAACGGCATTGCCGCATTTGCGGCTGACGGCCAGCCCCATTTGCCATGCAGGCTGGGCGGCATCAACTTTGACAAACAAGATAAAGTGTCTTGAATGATACCGCCTTCCCTGATCGTAGCAGACCGTGAAGTCCGCGCGTTTAACCAGCCTGTTATGTACATTGAAATTTAAACGGTTAATCTCTTTCTGCCCTTGGCCCGGCGAGCGGAAAGCACAGCCCTGCCTGAAGAGGTCCTCATGCGCAGGCGGAAGCCGTGAGAGCGTTTTCTGCGAATTTTGCTGGGTTGGTAAGTTCTTTTCATGGTAACTCCTGAGTATATGTAAATATAAATTTGTTTTTCAAAAAAAGGAACAATGCCTTAAATCCGGCTGAAAAGCAAGACCTTCTACATGTTATTTTGAAATCAGGCAAGTGAAGATTTTAATTGCCGCTGGGCTGCCTGAACCGAATGGCAATTTGTTAGCAAGAATCTGGCCCGGCGGTCTGCGCCCGGTTTTTAATCGACAGTTTGGTTTTAAAATAATGTCCTTGGAGTTTGCGGCAGAAATAAATCTGTCTGTTCCTTGATGCGAAGATGCAGGGATGCGGGGGAGAGGCGTTATTTGCTGCGCCATCCGCCGGAAATGCTAAAATTGCAAATGTTGTGGCGCGTCAGTTTTGGCTGGCTTGTTTTCCGGCAGGGAGTCCTTTCCCTGGCCAGAGCCGCTCCCTACCGGTTTTTTTGCTCTTCGCAAGCGACTTATTCCTCCGGTTTTCCTGAAGGCTCAGCCTCAGTGGCATTTGCCTGGCTGGCGTTTGCCTGTGCCCCTGCGGGGGCATTCCATGCCCCGCTGGAGTTATCCCATGTGAATATGCTAGAATCCGTTGAAGATTCCACAGCTTTACTCTGCCCTTCTTTATCTTCTGCGGTCTGCGCCGCCGCGTCAAGCCCCGCCTGATTAAGGGGGTGCGCTCCTTTGGGCTGGATTACAATTGCCTTGGTTCCCCAGCCGGAAACATTTATGGAAATGCTTTCTTCCGCGCGGCCCATGCTTTTGCCGTTAAACGGATCCACAAGGCTGCTTCCGGAAAGCTTGCCCGCATAAGGAATTTCAGAAAGTTTTACAGTCTCGTTTGCCGTATTCTTGCTGAAGTTGGTGGCTGAAATCAAAATTCCTTTGTTTTGGGGAAGTTCGGTAAACAGGATGATGATACCGGGCCCCTGGGTTTTTGCACGCCCGAGGTATTTTCCTGTTCCAACCTCCGTGCGGTCGCGCAGGGCGGCCAGCTCTCCAAGATGATTGAGGAAAGAATTTTCAAGGTTTGCCTGAATGTCGAGGCCGGGGTAGAGGGTGGGCGTGGAAACAACCCCTTTGCTTGAGATGAGGATGCGCTTGCGCTCGCCAAGCAGGCTAACTCCTCCCTGAGTTTGATTGGAATCGGTTTCCTGCGAATACACTTCTCGGGGTATCCACCCTGCAGGCAGGGCTCCCATGGCGTCGTGCGCGGGAATCATGAACAGCCCCGGCTGGGTTGCCAAAAAAAAGGCAAGGGCCTGATGCCCTTTTTGGATTTTTTGTTTTGAATCCTCGTCAATATCCTTATCCGCGCTGAAGCCCAGGGAAATTGCGGCAAGGGCCGCTCCTGACGCCTGCAGGGTGCCGTCTTTCAGAAGGTTTGATACTCCGGGATAATTTATCAGATCGTTGAAAGCGGCTTTCGCTTCCGGCAGGCCGTTTTTATAAAACAGGCCATCAGCTCCCGGCATAAGATGGATCAGGCGGCTGAAGTCCAGCCCTTGTTCCTGCCCCAGATCAAGTCCGCTGCGAAGCAGCGAGGAGTTGCCGCTTACCAGGGCATGCCCTGCGCCGGTGGTGAGAATGGAGTCGTTCACAAAGTCGACCCGTTGTTCCATGAATGCTTTCAGGGCAGGCAGGGGCATGCGATCTTTATTCCACGACCAGCCGCCATAGCGGCGGACTTCCTGACCTACGTCAGAAGACGCGGAAAGCCCCGGTTCAAAAGCCGCTTGTCCGGGAACCGGCTGCAGATAAGGCATGAGGCCTGTAAGAGGCAGGAAGCTGGTTCCGACAAATGCGGCCCCAAGCTCGCCAACGCTGCGCACGATGCTTCCGCTCATTACCCTGCGCCCCGCAGCGGAGGGGTCGGCCCAGTTAAGCACGGCCCGGTGAGGGTTGTTATAATAACGATACGCGAAGCGGCGCAACTGGCCGTCTATTCCGCGCACTTCCCCGGTGGCGGCCCAGCCGCCAGGCAGATGCAGTTGCGCTTCCTGCGTAAAAACGGGGGCAAACAGGCCTGCGCTGCCAAGTTCCTTTACCTGTTCCGTTCCGATGACCTGCACATCCCATTCGCTTTTGGTTTCCGGAAGTTTGCCCCAAAAGTCTTTCGGGATTTCAACCATGCAGTACATGCCCGGATAGTTGCGCATGTTCCGTGCCGCCAGGAAAAAATCCGGCCCTATTCCTGTTGCGGATGGAATCAACTGAAGCCCCAGGATTGCGCTGTTGCGGTTTGCTTCTTCCAGGAGGGCGAAATATTCTTTGTCGTTGCCTGCGGCATCGGAAAAGCTGAACGACACCGGGTCGTCATAGTCGTCCATAACATAGTAAGAGCCGGACCATACAGAGCCGGAGGCAAAGGCCGGCGTTATGTAAAGCCCGCGTATGTTGTTCTGCTGCAACGCCCTCCAGAGGGAGGACGAGCGCAGGTAGGAAAAGGCGCTTTGCTCGCCCGATGTAATCAGAGTGGTGGGGTTGACATAAAGCCAGGTGTTGGCATGTTTGTACAATTCATGGTGCGATTCTTCCACCGGGGAAAGCTGCCAGGAGATGCTGCTGGCTGAAACAACCTTGGCCAGCTCCATAGAGTTATTGAGCATGGATTGTTTCTCAAGCCACTGGGCCTGGCCCGGATCGGCCCGCGGAACCGCGCCCTCGCCCGGTTCGGAGGCTGAACCTGGCATGCTGCAGGCTAAGATTGGGGCGCATAGAATTGTGACAATGACCGCTTTTAAAAAACGTGGTATAAACATGGTTGCAACTCTTGGGGATATCATATAGTTGATGTGTTTTTCAGGCGTAAGACTTTTATTGTAGACGAAGTCTACTCCATTATTATAATTGTTTAAAGCAAAAAGTGAAACAGCAGAACAAAGCTGAGGTGGATATGTCTTTTTTCAGTGTCCTTGAAGCAAGGTGCAGACGTTGCGGCATTTGCATAGCGGAATGCCCGAACAGGCTCATACTTGCGGATGATGAAACCGGGCTGCCGAAGCTCAGAATCAATGGCGAGGAAGACTGTATCCTGTGCGGCCACTGTGTGGCGGCGTGCCCTTTTTACGCTCTTAACCTGGCTCCGCTGCCCGAAGACGGATTTGTCCCCGTAAACAAGGCCATTAACATGCCGTTTGAGCAGGCCGACCAGCTTTTGAAGAGCAGACGTTCGATTCGCGCCTTCAAGAACAAGGAAGTGCCGGACGGCGAGTTGCATAAAATTATGGATGCCGCGCGTTTTGCTCCCACGGCCAGCCATAGGCAGGCAACCAGATGGGTGCTGGTGAAAGACTCTGTGAAAACCCGCCGGGTAGCGGAAATGGTTATAGAGTGGATGGCCTCTGTGCGCAAGGAGCAGCCTGAGAAAGCCCGGGCATATAAAATGGCGGGGCTGATCGCCGGATGGCGCAGGGGGCATGACATGATTTTGCGCGGGGCGCCTCATCTTGCGGTGGCATACACCGACACGGACTCTCACTGGTACGGGGTTGATGCCGCAATAGCCCTCACGTATGTAGAGCTTGCGGCTCACGCCCTGGGAATTGGCGCCTGTTGGGCCGGGTTTTTTACCTATGCGGCGGCCGCGCACCCTCCTTTGAAAGAGTTGCTCGGCATCCCCGATGACGCGCATGTGCATGGGGGCCAGATGCTCGGCTATCCGGCATACCCCTATCCCAGGCTTCCCTGGCGGAAGCCCTTGGATATGCATATTGTCTAGTTCCGGGGCTTTAAAGTGAATAATGAGGAGGTTGCCGGCTTTCAGGTTTTTCCCTGGAATTGCATGGGAAATTGGGAAACAACAAGCTGTTTGGCTAAAGGCGGAAGAATTGCCTCTTGCCTGGCTGGAGCATTTCAAGTGTGAAATGCTTTGCAAGGAGTTGTCTTCGAATCCTTGCCGCCAAATGATTGCAGGGAGGCTTTGCCTCCCGTTAAGCAATCATTTGAGGCGTTAACTGCTCTATTGTGACTTGTTGTTTTTGGATCGTAGCAAATAATCGCCTCCTGAGGTTCCGGTGGGGCAGTCAGCTTTGATGCGTCACACCGGGGGCGCGGGAAAAGCGTATTTTACCTGATTGCCGTGAGCCGGCCGGCTTTTGCATTGCCTGCCGCCGGAATGCTTTTCTTTTAGAAATGCTTTTAAAGGTGAGCCGGTTTTTATATTCCTTTACCCATAATGCGGGCAGTTAAACTTTTTATGCCTGAGGATTCAGGTAGAGCGGAATAATCCAGACATGCGCTTTAAGTTATGAACCATCAGTTGATAGTCAGCTCTCTGTTTTTTCTGCTTGCCTGTTATGTAGGGCTGCGGGTTTTTCAGTATCTGCCGATAAGGCCGAGCTTGAAGTGGGTTTTGTTTTTTGTTTATCTTTTTTGTTCAGAAACTTTTCTGATTCACCAGCTGGCGGATAAGGCCGGAGTTTTGGAGCAGATTCCCAAATGGCTTTCCCTGGGGCTTTCCGCAGCTCAGGCCTGTTGTATCGTTCTTGCCTTGCTTTCGTTGGCCCGGGAAGCAGTTTTGATAATCTGGTTCACCTTTGGGCGTCCTTTCTTCCATCCTGTTTTGCGCGATCCGGAAAAAGCCAGGAATTTGTGGCTGGGCTGGATGCAGAAACTGAGCGTGGCTCTTTGCATAGCTGCGGTGCTGATTACTGCAAAGGGGGTGCATAATGCCGTGCAAGCGCCCAGGGTGGTGGAGGTGGAAATTCATTCGCCGCGCATACCCCCAAGCCTTGACGGTTTTAAAATAGCGCAATTGTCCGACCTGCATGTATGGTCCGGATTTGATGCCTCCTGGCTTCGCGAAATTGTGGGACTGGTTGGCGCGCTGGATCCGGATATGATTGTGATTACCGGAGACACGCTGGATGGCCGGGCCATGCGGATGCAGGGTGAGCTTGCTCCGCTCGGCGAGCTTGAAGCCCCGCAAGGCGTGTATGTGGTTGACGGGAATCACGAATATTTTGGCAGTTACGAGAGCTGGCTCGAGTATATGAATACAGTGAGCGGGCACACGCTTCTGCGCAATGAAGGGGAAATCTTGCGGATTGGAGAGGCTGGGCTTGGTGTCGCCGGGGTTACGGACCTTGAGGGCGAGCAGGAATGGGAAGGGCCTGACCTTAAAAAAGCTTATGAAGCGGTTAAAGAAGCGGATTATAAAATTTTGCTCTGGCATCGGCCCAAGGAAGCGAAACTGGCGGCTGAGGCCGGGTTTGACCTGATGCTCGCCGGGCATACGCACGGAGGGCAGTTTTTCCCCGGCAATTTGCTGGCGGCAGTTCAGAGCGGATATGCCTCTGGGTTGTATGAGGTTGACGGCATGGCCCTGTATGTGAATCCTGGTTCCAGCCTGTGGGGGCGGGTTCCGCTTCGGCTTGGGGTGCGTTCTGAAATTACATTGTTTGTGTTGCGTTCGGAGCAGTCTTCGGATTAGGGTGTTTTCAGCCTGAAAATGCGTTGCTGGGCGGCGGCGCAAGTATTCATTTAGGGGCAAAAGGGGAATTTGCCTTTGCCAGGTGTTGCGCGCCGGGCGGTTTGCGCGGAAGCAGCGAGGCAACATTGCACAATGCCAAAATAAATTTGTTTATGGGGAATAGGCGTGAAAGTGCCGCCCTGGTTTTCTGGGATGGCCGGGTGTTTTCAGGGTATTTTCAAATTTAAGACCTAATCTGGGAATTTTTTATGAACCAGCCTCAATCGGTGTTAAGAAGCAAAACCATAATTTATTGCTTCATAGTTACAGTGATGATGATTATGGGAGTGGCCTCGGTTACGCCCATTCTGCCGACGCTTGCCAGACATTTTGGAGTTCCCACAGCCGACGCCAACCTGATTATCGTGTTTTTCACAGTGCCGGGGCTGATAGTCACCCCGCTTGCGGGCATAATTGCCGACCGTTGGGGGGCGAAAAAAGTTCTGGTTCCCTCGTTGCTGCTGTTTGGCCTTGGTGGTGTGGGAAGCGCTTTTATGCCGGATTTTGAAAGCTTTCTTTTCTGCCGTTTTTTACAGGGCGCAGGCTCAGGTGCGTTCGGTGTGCTCAGTCTTACCATCATCAGCGATACGGTGGAAGATTCCGGGCTGCGGATCAAGGCCCTGGGTTACAACAACAGCGTCATGAGCGTTGGGGCCGCCAGCATTCCCTTGCTGTCCGGCGTGCTGGCGGAAATTTCCTGGGAGCTTCCGCTGCTGCTTTCGGGCACGGCCCTGCCGCTCGCTTTCCTGGTTTGGCTGGGCATGAAAACCCCGCCATATAAAAGCGCAGAGCCTTATCTAGGCCTGAAAGCCTATCTCCGGGCTACGGGAAAGGCCATTGCGCACCGGGAAGTACGTATCCTGCTGCTGTTCACGGTGATTAATTTCATGGTCATTTTCGGGCCGCTCGTGACTTTTTATCCCGAACTTGCCGACAGCAAATTTCATGCTACCCCGTTTGAGATAGGCATGGTAATGTCCTCAATGTCGGTGGGCACCATGCTGGTGGCATGGCAAATATCAAAAATTTCGCGCCGCATAACCACCCGTTCCGGGATAATCATCGGATTCGCCACCGTGGGGGCTGGCCTGATTGTGCTGCCCTTTGCCGGCAACCTTTTGCTCGCCATCATCCCTCTCTTTGTAATGGGGATCGGGCAGGGGATTTTCGCGCCCATCAACATGGGGTGCCTGATTTCCCGCGCTCCATACGAGCAAAGAAGCGGAGTGCTGGCGGCAAACGGCACATTGGTCAGGCTCGCCCAAAGTCTGGGGCCTTTGCTGTTCGGCTTTATATACACGGGTATAAGCCTTCAGGCCGTATTTTATATAGGCGGTGGAATTGCTGTCCTCGCCTGTCTCCTGGCTTACAAAGGGCTGGAGAACAGGTATGAATGCTGATCTGATATCTATTCAAGGAGCTTAAATGTCTGCTAAAGTACATAAGGCGCTTTATGCCATGATTCCGTCTTTCAAGTGCAAGGAAGGCTGCACCGAATGTTGCGGCCCGGTTCCTTTTTCCGCCTGGGAGCAGGCGCAGGTCAAGGTTGAGCCCGGCAGGCAGGGGCGCCCCTGCCCCTATCTGGGAGAAACCGGATGCCTGATTTATGAAAACCGGCCCTTGATGTGCAGGCTGTATGGCACTGTGCCGGAAATGAAATGCCCGTATAAATGCCGGCCTGAGAAGATGCTTTCTTCTGTTGAAGGGCGCCGTATTCTGACCAAGTATAAGAAGATGGCCGAACGTCAGTAGCCGGGGCTTTAGAGCCGATTGATTTTGGGACGCCCCCTTCGGCGTTTAGCGTTGCTGTCTTCATCCGTATGACTACAAAAGTAACTTGCAAATGGACGTGGAGCGATGCCG
Organism: uncultured Desulfovibrionaceae bacterium; assembly: GCA_964545305.1. Taxonomy (GTDB): domain Bacteria; phylum Desulfobacterota; class Desulfovibrionia; order Desulfovibrionales; family Desulfovibrionaceae; genus RGIG1962. The sequence goes on along the minus strand of CAZJFJ010000011.1, from coordinate 10,796 downwards.
AATATCCTGATTATTGACGATGACGAGGAACTTTTCGCCCTTTTGGAAGACTACCTGAAGGACGAGGGCTTTTCATGCGCTTATGCGGCTGAACCGGAAGCCGGTTTGCGAAAGATATCCAAAGGCGATTATGATGCTCTGATTTTGGATATAATGCTGCCTGGAATAAACGGGTTTGAGGTGTTGCGCCGCATTCGCGCGGATGAAAAGCACGCGGCATTGCCTGTGCTTATGCTTACTGCCAGGGGTGAGGAAATTGACCGGGTGGTTGGCCTTGAGATGGGTGCGGATGATTATTTGGGCAAGCCTTTCAGCCCCAGGGAGTTGGCGGCCCGAATAAAGGCGATACTGCGCCGAAGCGTTCCCGCAAAAGCGGGCGGGGCAGCGGCGGTTATGCAGCAGGTGGAGGATATTTCAATCAACCCTTCCTCACTTTGCGTGACTGTGAGGAATGTTCAGCATGAGCTGAGCGTGTCCGAGCTGCGCCTGCTCAATCACCTCATGGAAAATATCGGGCGGGTGGTTACCAGAGATTTCCTCTATAAATCGATTTTTGGGCATCAGGCGTATCCAATGGACCGCAGCTTGGATATGCTGGTGAGCCGGCTCAGAAAAAAACTTGGCCCCAGGACCGATGGTGGAGAGCGCATCAAGGCGGTGCGCGGTGAGGGTTATATGTATCTTTTGTCGGGCGGCAGCCATGAATCTTCGTGATTTTATAAGAACAAGGCCCCTATACTGGAGGATAAATGTTTTTGTAACGGCGTTGCTGATTTTTGTTGTAGGTCTTACGGAAATCATTTTGGAGCCGTTGGCGGTCAATATGCTGACGGGTCTGTATGGCAGTTTCCAGCCCTGGCATGAAGCTGTTCTTTGGGGGGTGAGCATAGTCATCCCGGCTTTGGCGTGCAGCTATATTCTTTCGCGAATGCTTTCCTCAAAATTGGGAAGAATGGCGCGGATATCCAGGGCGCTTGCGCAGGGGAACCTTCATGTGCGTTTTTCGGTTTCCGGCAACGATAAAGATGCATTTGATGTTCTTGCGCAAAGCTTTAATAAAATGGCGGAAGCAATTGAAAAGCAAAGGAATAATGAACGGAGGCTTCTTGCCGATATCTCGCATGAGCTGCGCTCGCCGCTTGCCCGGATGACCATTGCCGCTGAATTGCTGCCTCGCAGAAATGGCTTGGAAGAAAGAGCCGATATTACGCTCAGGTTGAACAGAGAAATTGAGCGCATGAACGAGCTTGTGTCTTTGCTGCTTATCCAGGGCAGGGACAGGTTCTTGGCGTCCGGCACATATCAGCCTGTTGATCTGGAAGAAATTTTAACGGAACTTGCGGACGACTTCGCTTTTCAGGGAGAATCGCAAAATAAGCGTGTGGAAACCGAGTTCCAGGGCTGTCTTGTAACCACGGGCAATCCCTTGCTTTTGCGGCGTATGTTCGGCAACATTCTTTCAAACGCAATATTTTACACGCCAGCGAATAATAAAATTAAAATAACGGGCGCCGTGGCGGACGGCAAGATCATGGTCGCCATAAGAGATTATGGGCCGGGTGTTGCTGAAGAGCAGCTTGAGGATATTTTTCGGGCCTTTTACCGGGTAGACAACTCCCGCTCTCGCGCCAGCGGCGGGGTTGGGCTTGGGCTGGCCCTGGTGCGGGAGGCGGCAATCGCTCACAACGGCTCGGTGGAAGCGAAAAACGCCGGCCCCGGGCTTCTGGTTACGGTGACCTTGCCTGCATGCAAAACAAAACAACTAAATGACAGCCCGGCGGAATGAAACCTCTTTTCCCTTCTGGCATACGGGCAGGCGGATGCCTGGAAAAACCTGCCGTTTATATGGCAGCCGCTGTCTTGTGTGTTTTGCTGGAAAGCGTGCCGGGGTTTGACCGTTTTTTTCAAACACCGTTTTTTCATGACGGCTCATGGTTTATTTCCAAGGCATTTCATGCTGCCTGGAAGCCAATTCTCTACACAGGGCCGAAGATTATAATAGGCATAATCGGCGGCGGGTTTTTTCTTTTCTGGGCGGCTCTGTTTTTTTGCAGGGAAAAATCCGCTTTCCTTGCCTCCTGGAGAAAACCGGCTCTGCTTGTCGCGCTCAGCCTGGCCATTGTTCCGCTGTTTGTTGCCGCATTGAAGGCCACTACCGGAGTTTATGGCCCGATAGACCTGTTGCCCTATGGAGGGAAATTTCCGCACACGGGTTTGTTGGAGCAGTTGTGGCTTCACGGTCATCCGGGGGGAGGCAGAAGTTTTCCCGCCGGGCATGCCAGCGGGGGCTTTGCCCTGTGCGCTCTGTATTACCTGCCTGTGAGCAAAATTTGTAAGAAAATGCTGTTCGCATCCGGCCTTGCCGCGGGCTGGCTGATGGGCCTTTACCAGATGGGCAGGGGAGAACATTTTCTGTCCCACACCCTGACGACCATGTTTATCGCCTTAACGCTGATAACCTGGCTGGCAAGAAGGCTTCGGCTGCCATAATCGCGGCGGGGCGGCCCGACGCTACAATTAGTTACATTCGTTCAACCTAAGATTACCCATAAAGAAGTATCTGTTCCCGCATGGGCGCATTCATTATGAAGCGCCTGTGAACCTGACAATTTGGAGCAGATATGGGTAACTCTTTTGTCCGTTTTGTCTCAAAAACGCGCATGCAATATATCGGGCTGCTTTCAGCCCTGTTCCTGACGGTCAATCTCATCACCAGGGTTGTTTTGCAAGTGTCGTTTCCAGATATGACACCCTTTTCCGGCGACATGTTTCCCGGCCTGGCAAAAGGGTTTCTCAACGATACTGCAACTCTGTTTTTTGTACTGCTTTTTCCGGCCAGCCTGCTGCTTTTGCCCAAAGATACATTTATGGCGAAAAGGGCGGGCAGAATATATGCAGCGGCAGTCTTTTTCATTTTTTCATCAATTTTTGTGTTCACCGCGTTTGCGGAATATTTTTTCTGGGAAGAATTCAGCTCCCGGTTCAACTTCATCGCGGTGGACTATCTTATTTACACCACAGAACTGGTTCAGAATATAGTGGAGTCGTATCCATTGCCCTGGCTGCTGCTGGCGGTGTTCATTCTGGCTGTGGGATCCACTTTGGGCATGATGAAGCTGCTGCGGGGCTTTCAAGGCAAATTGGCGGAGCCGGCTGCGCCGGGAAGCAGGAAAGCGGGCTTTGGAGCGAGGCTTGCGGTTTTAGGCGGGCTGTACCTGGGTTCTTTGCTGTTGTTTGTGTTTTTTACCCCGTTTGCGGGCGGCGAAAGCAGGTTCTGGAATGAGTATGCTAAAAACGGAGTTTATGAAATTTTTTCCGCATACCTGCATAACCAGCTCGACTACCGCGCATTTTATAAAACCATGGACAGGGCAGCGGCCTTTTCCGTCATGCGGGATGAAATAAAAGACGCCGGAGAAAGATTTGAAACGCCGCAAGGGGAAAATCTGGTAAGGATGCTGGATTCGCACGGCCCTGAAAAAAAACCCAATGTAATTGTGGTGATTATGGAAAGCATGGGCAGCAAATTGCTGGGTGAATATACTCCCAACTTGAATTCCCTCGCCGCCGGAGGCCTTTCTTTCACCAACATGCTGTCTACTGGAACCAGAACGGTAAGAGGGATTGAGGCGGTTATGCTCAGCGTTCCCCCCACTCCCGGCAATTCTATTGTCCGCAGGCCGGGCAACGACCGTTTGTTTAATTTGGGGACAATGTTCCGAAACAGGGGCTACGATCTTTCATTTATCTATGGGGGAATTGGTTTTTTCGACAATATGAACAGCTTTTTTGCAGACAACGGATACGGCGTTACTGACAAGGCGGATTTTTTCCCTGAGAACAGAACGTTCTCAAATGCCTGGGGGCAGTGTGATGAAGACCTGTATTCGCAAAGCCTGGCCCAGGCGGACAAGAGCCATGCGGCCGGAAGGCCGTTCCAGCAGGTGCTGCTGACCACCTCAAACCACCGTCCATTTACCTACCCGGAGGGCAAGGTGGCCCTAAGCCCCGGTTCGGGGCGCAAAGGCGCCATCCAGTATTCGGACTATGCCATAGGCCAATTTATGAAACAGGCTGGAAAAAAGCCCTGGTTCGACAATACGGTGTTCGTTTTTGTGGGAGACCACCCCTCTTCCATTGCCGGAAAAACCGAGGTGCCCGCCGATGCCTATGGAATAGCCTGCATTATGTACGGGCCGCGATTTTTTAAGCCGGAGCGCATAGACACGCTATGCAGCCAAATTGATGTGGCGCCAACCCTTCTAGCCAGCCTGGGGTGGGGCTATACATCCCAGTTTTTTGGCACGGATGCCCGCAGCCTGCCGCAAGAAAGCGGCCGGGCCTGGATTTCAACATACCAGCTTCTTGGGTTTAGAACAAACAACCGGCTGGTTGTGCTGGGGCCGGACGGCCTGGCGAAGGTTACGGACATCCTGCCGCAGACCGGCTCTTCGTCCTTCTCTTCCGGCGTTTCCGGGGAGGATGGTTTTTTGGTGGACAGAGCGGTGGCCTCATACCAATGCGCGTATGACTTGTTTGTGGAAAAACAGATGAAAGAGGCGGCCGTCCAGGCATACTCCAACAATTTGCAGTATGCGAACAGTCAGAAGGAAAAACGGGATCCGGGCCAGATGGAGCCAGCGGGCAATGCCTCCCCGCCAATGGGATCGCCTCGAAATGGACTGACCCTGATTCTCACACGCCAGCCATCCGGCAGCTTTGAATAAGAACAGGGCGCTGGGGTTGAATCGTGCGATGGAGCCTGTAAAAAGAGTGACAGGTTATTTGCCTGCTCTTGCTAGAGCAGTGAACGCCCCAAATGCTTGCTTAACGGTAGGCAAAGCCACCTGCAACTGTTTGGCGGCAAGGATTTGAAGACACTTGCAGAGCATTTCAAGTGTGAAATGCTCTAAGGGCTGTCCAGGGGCTGCACAACCCCAGAGGCTTTCAGCCTCCAAAAGAACGGAGTTTTGCCTGACGGCATTTGGCTTGGGCTGGTTTCGGGGCTGAAGTTCCGGATTTGGCCTCTTGAGGCGGGCTGGTTTTCATGATTTTTTAGAACGGTTAACATTTGCAACAGCCGCACCGCGGCAGGTAAAGCCTGCCTGGGTCTGTTTTACGGCAAGGGTTTTAGTGAACCTGGCTGCGCAGTTCGGCCAAGGCCCGCCGGTAGTGCTCCTTGACGGTCTTGAGCCGGAACTCCATTGAGAATTTATATTTTTGAGCTGCATTCTGCTTCCCAAGCTGTTGCAGCAATTCCGGGTTATTCATGAACAGGGTCAGCTTTGAACTGATCTCAGCTTCATTTTTGGGGTCAAAAATGCACTGCCGGGGCAACAGTTCGTTCACGCCCCCCACATCTCCGGCAATCACCGGCAAACCCATGGACATCGCTTCAATTATCACATTTGGCTGGGACTCGATGAACATAGAGGGAAACAGCATGATATCCATTATTTGCATATAGTCAGCCACATTTTTCGTTTTTGGAATGAGCACCACGTCCTTTGCAATACCCAGTTCTTCGCACAGGGGGAGCCATTTTTCCGGGGAAACCCCCACCACAAGAAGTTTTGCCGGCTGGAGGCATTTCAGGGCCAGGGCAAAGGCTTGTATGGCTTGGCCTGCGCCTTTTTGGGGGTTGTCGTTGCACACATTGCCTATGATTTTGCATTCCTTTGGTATTTTCAAGCAATCCCGAACTTCCTGCGCGGGGCGGGCGGGTATGATGCGCTGCTCCGGAATGGAATTGTTGACAACATGGCAGCGGTTTTTGCGCCACAATAAAGGCAAGGTGTCTGCGCATGCCTTTGAATTAACCAGATATGCCCTGATGCCGGGCAACAGATAGGGAAGCGGATTACCCGGCCTGGAAGTTACTCCCCGGTGGGCCAGGCAGACTGCCGGCAGCCCAAGCATGCGCCAGTATGTGCCGAGATAGGCCGCCAGCTTTACCCCCCGATTGTGAAAGGCATGCACGACTACCGGCTGGTTTCCAGGCATCAGGGAGCGCAGTGTTTTATCTGCTTTCCGCAGGGTGCTGGGAAGGGGGACATGGCGCAGGTTCATTTCTTTAAGCAAAGCTTCCGCCTCACCTCCCGAAGGGCATACAAAATAGACGTTATTCCCCTCCGCCTGCAGCCCGCTTGCCAGATATGCAGCTTGCCGGAAACCGCCCGACGTTGAATTGGTGGAACTCAGGATGATTATGTTCATTTGCTGGTCAGCCGCCGGTTTTTTGTGTGGGTTGAGTGTTGTGGCGGTTGTTCCGCTCTTTGATGTATTTATATACTGGCTGGAAGTAAAAAAAGTTGACTGAATCCAACGTAATGCAACAAGAATGCAAGCATATTGAGAACTGCGCCATCTGGAACGTTAAGTGCCAAGTTGAAATATTTTTACTTTGAAATGATGCATTCCGTAAAAGGTTTCTGCGGTGTGAAATTTCTTTCAACGCCCGCGCAATTGCCGCAGACGGGCATACATAAGCCGTTAAAACGGCATTCCGTCCAGGATCAATATCGTTGGAAAGTTTAACCAAAGCGCCATAAAATACAAGCATGAATTTGAGGGGAGGAGATTATGTTCATCAACTTGCTCTTAAAATGGCATGGGTTCTGTTCTCTGGCGGGGCGGAAAATTTTTGTGCCTGGGGCGGGATGTTGCGGTCAAGAGGCCTAGCAATATCAAAAAAAATGGGATAGAAAAACTGGCCGCGTCTATAAACATATTGGCGCTGTTTGCAAGTTTTTACGGGGACCGTATGTTGGTATGTTGGTTTTATCTGCCGGGTGAGGCGCAAGCCAGGCTGTGCAGCCAGGCGCAGAACGGCAATTGAGTTCTTACGTTTTGGCCGGAATCCAGGCTTGGCTGTTGTTCTGGAGCTTGCCGTTTTCCCGGCGGGAATAGGGAGTAAACAAGTAAGGTGGTTATTTATGAGCAAACCTGAATTTTATGTGGGCCAGGAGGTAGAATGCCTGGTGCATGGAAACGGAAAAATTTTTGATATTTCCACAAAAAAAGACACCAAATGCCCGATTTACGTGCATTTTGAAAAAGGCGGCCTCTGCATGTATTCCGCTGCCGGTGAAGCTTCTTTTTCTGCAGGGCGCACTTTGTACGCAAGAGGGAGCATTAAGATTCTGCCCAATTTTTATCTTGGGCAGGAAGTTGAATGCGTAGCTTTCGGCAACGGCAAAGTGGTGCATATTTTTAATGAAAAGGGTGCGGCTTTTCCCGTTCAGGTAATATTTGAAAGCGGCGTGATGTGCATGTATTCCCATACCGGGAAAATGTCCATTTCAGCGCGCAGAACCCTTTATTCCAAGGGCAGCATCAGAGTTCTGGTGGAAGAATGAGCTCGCCGAAAGGGGTAAGCGGGCCCAAGGGCGCCAAGGCTTGAAATAGCCGTTTTACGGCAGGAAAAAGCCGCCTGTGCCCATGTTGCGGCAAGCTTTGCATCTGTTTCCGGGCCGAGTGGTTTTGAGAGGCCGGATGCGAAGCGGCGGCAGTGGCGAACTCTGTTTTTTCTTCAGTGCTGGCGCTGTTTGCGTTGCCTGCCGTTGGATTGTTTTCAAGGTTAAAACAGTAACGCTTGAAACAATCGTTCAACTGCGGGCATGCTTTTTCTATGTCTGTTGCCCGGCGATGGCCTGAAAGCAAGTTTGCCGGCATTTAAAAAGCGCCTTCAAAGATTTCTGGCTTTCAGGGGCTTGGAATTTTAGAGCATTTTACTCTTGAAATGCTCTGCAAGTGTCTTCAAATCATTGCCGCCAGATGATTGCAGGGCGGCAAAGCCTCCCGTTAAGCAAGCATTTGAGGCGTTAACTGCTCAGAGCGGATTAACTTTAAGACGCTGCACTCGGCGTTGTCGGCGGAAGTAAATTCCGCCTACGCCTCGTGCACGGACAGCCCTTCTTGGGTCGGGCTGTCCTGGAGCGTTTCAAGTGTGAAATGCTCTAGGGAGGCGAGAAATTGATGTTTCCGGAAAAGCCGGTGGTCTATATCGCCCCGCGCGGGTATGAAAACGAGCTTGTTTCTGAGCTGTCCCTGCTGGGTGTAAACGTATACGAGCAGAGGGGGCGGCTGTTTTTATGCGAAACGTGCCCGCAGGCTTCGCCTCCGGTTTGGGCCCAGAACATCTGGTTGAACCCGGAACTTGTTCCCATTGTGTCCATCAGCCAGGCCGCCCGAAGTTTGAAGGCCATTCAAAGAAATTGGGCTTGCCATCCCACTGTACATTTCAGGCGAAGCACCCTGATTCAGGAAAAACTGCCGAAAGTTTCGGCAAAGCCTCTGTGTTTTGGAAGCGCTCCGCCCAAAGCTCCGTTGGGCGCGTGGACTTTGTGGCAGGAAGACATGCTTTTGGCCGCTTCTTCGTGCAGCAGTCCGTTTGCGGATGGCGAGATTTGTTTTGAGGAAAACAAAAATGACCCGCCCGGCCGGGCGTATCTGAAGCTTTGGGAGGCGCTTACCCTGGCTGGAAAATTTCCAGGGGGAAATGATGTGTGCCTTGATCTGGGAAGCTCGCCCGGAGGCTGGAGCTGGGTTCTGGCCAGCCTTGGCGCAAAGGTGATTAGTGTGGATAAAGCCCCGCTGGCCGAAAACGTGGCGAAAATGGACGGAGTGCACTTTGTCCGGGGCAGCGCGTTTGCACTGAAGCCCTCTGATTTTCTGGAAGCCGGCTGGCTTTGCTCGGATGTAATCTGTTACCCCGGCAAGCTGTATCAGTTGATTATGCAGTGGCTGGAAGCCGGTTTCGGGGGAAATATCATTTGCACCCTCAAATTTCAGGGAGCCACGGATTTTGAGGCCATCAGGCAGTTCCAGGGCATTCCCGGAGGGCGTATTCTTCATCTTTCGCACAACAAGCACGAACTTACCTGGATGCGTATCTCATAAGTAGGGCGTCGTATCTTTTTGGGCTGCGGGGCGGTGGAGCCAGAGCAGCAAAAGTTCCGAACATTTCCTGCGCTGCCCATAGGGCATGGCAGCAAAGTCAGAGCGGCTGCCGGCGGGGCAGTTCCCATTTTGAAAATGGCGGAATGGTTTTCCTGCGTAAATCAGATTCAACCTTTCATTCGGCGGAAACGACTTAATAAAAGTCCTTACAGAAAATTTCAAACATGAAATGCGCTGATGGGGCTTGACAAACAGCCACTTGCAACGCCGGGGGATTTTGGCTGAACACTGAAGATGCAATTTTAAGGCAGGGCTGCGCTAATATTCCATTATTCTGGGGGGCGGGCAAAGTTTGTCCAGCTCGGTGACGGGTTCGGGAGGAGCTTCGGGGAGTATTTTGTTGGCCACGCCAAGCAGGCAGTCCGCATAAACGGGGTCGTGCATCTGCTTGTATATTCCACGTGAGAAAATCCAGGCCAGCCGTTTCAATGCCTGAGAGCTGCCTGCTTTTGCCCCGCTGAACAATGCGCCCATCGCTCCGCGGGTGTTTCCCCGGTCCAGCAGGATGCGGGAGTACGGAATTGCGGCATCGCCATAGCCAATCTCCAGAGCCTTTTTGAGCCACTTTTCCCCTTCTTCCCGCTGGTTGTGTTGCAAATACTGATTTCCCAGGTCATACATTGCGATCAAGGCTCCCTTTTCAGCGGCCTCAAGCAGGAGGGGGGGTGGAAATTCCCGGCTGAGTCCTTCCTTGCCATATTCATCCCACAGATAAAGCTTGTAAAGCCCTTCAGGGCATCCGCCATCGGCGGCTTGGCGGAAGTAGCTGAGGGCCTCTTCTTTGATGCCCTCGTTGTTCGGATTCCAGCGTAGTTTTTCCTCGCTGATTGTTCCCATGTCGTATAGCGCCCGGCTGCTGCCGTGGATTATCGCTTCCGCATAGCGGGAAATCGCGAATTCCATATTCAGGGTGACTCCGCGTCCGAAGCGGTAATCCTGTGCCTGCTTGAACAGGTTTTTGGCCTCATGGTCGCCCTGTTTGCACTGCTCGGAGAACATGAGATATTGCCCGGACCAGGCCGGGCCGAGAGAAAGAGTTGCCGCAAGCAGCAGGGCGAAGGTTACGATCAGGGTTTTAAGCCGCATAAGACCCGCAGGTTTAAGGTTCATTTTTAAATTAACATTCCTGTAAAAATATTGGAAGCGGGTATTTTTAGTGAAATGCTCCTGGTGGGGGGCTGTTTAAAGCGGGTAAAATAAAACACTTGCAATGGCAGTTGGAAAATGGCATTATCCTCTCCCGCTTGGCACAGGGCTACCTTGTCCAGGCCGTATAACTAAGGAGTTTAAAGCGTTTATGACGTATTCTTCCATAAAGCCCTTGCGCCATCCTCTGGTTTTAAAAGCCGGGCGCAGGCTGCGAAACACCAGCAGACGCAAACTGTCCCCTCAAGAGGTCCAGCCCGGCGGCGACAGTGGAGCTGCTTTCAGTATGCGCGCGCTCTCCTGCTAGCTTCTTCTCTTTCACCGGAAAGCATGCAGGCGGGAGCGCGGTTTTGGACGCGGATGCGCCTGTTTGCTTGACGGGATTACTCAATATCTTCCCATTCAAGCTCACATATCAGGTAACGGTCAAAGGCCGGAACCTGCATATTTGTTTTTTAACGTCGTGTTGCAAGGGTAGATATCGTGGCATCAGAACATATTATCGAGCTCAAGGGAATTTCCAAATATTTCGGCAATGCCTGCGCGCTTAAAAATATTGACCTATCCATCAAAAATGGCGAATTCATAACGCTGCTGGGCCCTTCAGGGTGCGGAAAAACTACAATTTTGCGTTTGATTTCCGGGTTTGAGCAGCCCAGCGGCGGCACTGTTTACATTAACGGGGAAGA
>CAZJFJ010000010.1:28436-33900 GCA_964545305.1 uncultured Desulfovibrionaceae bacterium | reverse complement strand
AAATCCTTGCAGAGCATTTCAAGTGTGAAATGCTCTAAAAAAAATTTGCCCCAAGCCGCAATAACCCGGCGCACGGCCTGAACGAAATCGGTTTTCAGGCGACCCCTTCCATCTCAATAGTGAAGCCGAGGTCTTTTATCATGTCGATGGCCGAATCGGAACACTGCCCCTCTTCAGTAAGATAGCCATTTACAAAAATCGAGTTGGCCGCGAACATTGCCATGGGCTGCAGTGAACGTAAATGCATTTCCCTGCCGCCAGCCACTCGAATGTCTGGTTTGGGATGAATAAGCCTGCAAACCGCCAGAACTTTCAAGCAATAAGAAGGCGTCAGCCCTGTTTTCAATCCTCCGAAGGGAGTACCATGCACAGGCATCAGAAAATTTAGAGGAATGGAAGCAGGTTCAAGCTCCCTGAGGGCGAGAAGCATGTCCAGAACGTCTTCCGGGCGCTCTCCTTGCCCAATGATTCCGCCGCAGCAGATATCGAGGCCGGCCTGTTTGCAAATTTTTATATTATCCACTCTCTGCTGATAAGTATGAGTTGTGCAAACAAATGGATAATAGGTGCGGCTGGTGTTCAGATTATGATTCACCCTGCCCAGCCCGGCCTGTTTGAGACGTTTTGCCTGTTCAAGGGTGACAAACCCAAGTGAACAGCAGATATCCACATTCAACTCGGCCCTGGCCCTTTTGAAAAACAAGCAAAGAGTGTCAATTTCGGCATCTGCAAGCACACGCCCACTAAGCCCCATGCAAAACCGCACGGCCCCTGCCGCTGCGGCCTTTCCGGCCTCATCCATCAATATTTCCACCGCTTTTAAGGGATACTTCCGCACATCAGCCTGCGACACGCACGACTGGGAACAATAGTGACAGTCCTCGGAACAAAGGCCGCTCTTGGCATTGGATAAAACTTGGATCTGAACACGTTTGCCGTGGTGTGCCCGACGCACCTGAAAGGCCGCGTCAAGCAGGCGAAGCATGTTTTCATCATTGCCATGCAGCAGTTCCAGCAAAGTATCCTCGGGAAGAACACACCCGCCAAGGCTCAAATCAACCAATTCATCAAAATTAATCCGCATTCCAGTTTCCTTGCAAAACAGTCTGCCGCCTTATTTACTCCAACCACGCGAAAATGACAACAAAACACACAATGCCCGTTTTGCCCAAGCACAAATTCTTAAAAAGCCACTTGAAAAAATATAATTTAAGGTATATAGCGTGCTTGCTGTCTGTGAACCATCTTTTTAGCGGCTTTCCTTTTAACACCCCCTGTATTCTCAGGGCTTTATTCTTCGCCCGCAAGGAGCGGCGCAACATGTCTTTTTCCCTCAAATTCAGGCCAAAATTGTTTGACTGCTTCAGCAACTATAATGTGGCCACCCTACAAGCAGACGTTTCGGCAGGCGTTACCGTTGGTATCATCGCCCTGCCCATGGCAATGGCTTTCGCCATAGGGTCGAATGTAACCCCCGCCGCCGGCATCATCACCGCAGTTGTCGCCGGCTTTCTAACCTCATTTTTCGGTGGCTCCCGCGTCTCCATAGGCGGCCCCACGGGAGCATTTGTTGCCATAGTTGCAGGAATTGTTACAAGTTACGGCCTTTCAGGGCTTTTAATCTGCACCATGATGGCCGGAGTCATGCTTTTTTTAATGGGCCTCGCAAGGGTTGGGGGGCTGATAAAATATATTCCGTCACCGCTCATCCGGGGCTTCACCACCGGGATTGCAGTAATAATACTTGTCAGCCAGATTAAAGACTTCCTGGGCATCAAAGAGGATGTGGGCAACGCGGCAAACATAATAGGCACGGTCAGCGCCCTGCTGCTTCATATCAAAGACGTCAGCCTGCCCACAATCATAGTAGCAAGCGTGTCTCTGGCCGGCATTTACCTGTGGCCCAAAAAGCTTTCCAAGACAGTTCCCGGCTCCATAGCCATGTTGCTGCTGGTTACGGGCGCCACTGCCATAATCAGCCTGTTTATGGAGCTGGACGTTGCGACCATCGGATCCAAATTCGGAGGAATTCCCCGCGAGCTGCCTGTACCCGCCTTGCCTGTTTTCGATCTGGACACTTTCCAAAAACTGCTCATGCCGGCAGTAACCATCGCCATGCTTGGAGCGATAGAATCATTGCTTTGCGCCACTGCCGCGGACGGCATGATTGACGATGAGCACGACCCCGACCAGGAACTCATGGCGCAGGGCATCGCGAACTTTGTAGTTCCTCTTTTTGGAGGCATTCCCACTACCGGAGCAATCGCACGCACCGCAGCCAACATCCGCAGCGGAGGGAAAACCCCTGTCGCAGGCATGGTTCACGCTATTGTCCTGCTTCTGATCATGCTGGTTGCCGCACCGCTCGCCAAATTCATTCCACTGGCGGTGCTTTCCGCCGTGCTGATAATGGTGGCCCTGAATATGGGTGACTGGCGCGAATTTATGCATCTGCCCCGCTACCCCCGCAGCGATGCGGCAGTGTTTTTGCTAACTTTTGTGCTGACCATAATCTTCGGCCTTACTCAGGCCGTGATGGTGGGCATGTTTGTGGCCTGCGTGCTCTTCATCAAACGCATGTCCGACCAAACCAGCGTCGGCATCCATCCAATGCAGCAATACCTCACCCGCAGCTTCAGCGATATTCGCCCCGGCGACCTTGTCAGCGGGCGCACTCCCGCCGAGGATGTCCTGGTGGTGCGGGTCACTGGCGCAATGTTTTTTGGAGCGGCCAACAAGCTTAAAAACATTTTACTTTACCTGAAACATGAACCTAAAATTCTGATTATAAAAATGGCCCAGGTAATCAGCCTTGATGCCACCGCAATTCTGACTCTGGATGAAATAATTTACAAATGTCATAAAAAAGGCGTGGAAATCATCTTTGTGGGCCTTGAAAACCAACCCAGAGCCTCGTTGATGCGGGCAGGCCTGTTGGACGATATCCCCAAGGAAAACATCCTTGACGACCTGGAACTTGCCCTTGACCGGGCCGATGAAATCTTGAAAGGCGAGCCGCCCGGCGCTTTATTCGGATAGGGGATTTTCCCCCTGAAAGCTTCAAAGGCCAGGAATGCAAGAAGCGTCAGCAGGCTCACCGGCAGCGGCAGAACGTAGAGCAGCTAACGCCTCAAATGATTGCTTAACGGGAGGCAAAGCCTCCCTACAATCATTTGGCAGCAAGGATTTGTCTTCAAAGCCTGCCGAGCGTTTCAAGTGTGAAATGCCCTAGTCTCACCGCTCAAGTCCGAAATGCGGCGTATCAAAAACCCTGCCCAAAAGACAACCTGCAAAACAGAACCCCCATGAGAAATTCCCATGGGGGTTCGCCTTATTTATATGGGTTGAATATCCGCTGTCTATCTGAGCTCATCCATCATGGAGCGCAGCTCCTGGGCCATGCGGGAAAGTTCCTGCACCGCTTCTGAGCTCTGCATGATTCCCTCTGAGGTTTCCGCCACAATACGGTTGATTTCCTCAATCGCACAGTTGATTTCCTCAGAGGCCGCGCTTTGCTCTTCTGCCGCCGTGGCGATTGAAGCCACTACGTTTGAACTGGAAGTCGCAAGCTCAACAATCTCATGCAAAGCCTCCCCTGAACTGCTGGCCAGCTCAGTGGCCTGAACAACCCGGTTTCCGGTCTTGTTCATTTCTTCAATGCTGATAGAAGTGGAGCGCTGAATTGAAGTGATGCTTGAAGCAACTTCCTGAGTTGCAGACATTGTTTTTTCAGCCAATTTTCTCACTTCGTCCGCTACCACCGCAAAACCGCGTCCGGCTTCACCCGCTCTGGCGGCTTCAATTGCGGCATTAAGCGCAAGCAGGTTGGTCTGATCCGCGATATCTGAAATAACAGTCATCACCTCGCCAATGCTTTCCGCCTGATGGCCGAGTTCTTCCATGTTCTTCTGCATTGCTCCGGAAGACTCCGCCACAAGGTTTATGGACTCCACAACCTTGCTAACCAGTTTGGACCCGTCTTCCGCCTTATTGCGGGTGTTGTCGCTCTGTTCAGCAGCCTGACCCGCATTGCTTGCCACTTCAAGAACCGTGGAGTTCATTTCAGTCATGGCTGTGGCAGTGGACTCCACACGCGAACGCTGTATTTCAGCTCCGCGGGAGATCTGTTCAACCTGAGCGGCTATTTCTTCGGAGGCCGCAGCCACGCGTTCGGAAATTCCGGAAGCCTGCTCGGCAACGCCAAGAATAGTCCGCTGCTGGGCCTTAACTTCAGTCAGGTCGTTCAATATCTCAATATGCCCGACAATTTCTTCTTTTATGTTGTGCAAGGGCATTGCCGCTATCTGCATGTCAAAACGCCTGTCTTTGGCCAAAATCGATATTTCGCCAGCGCAAACATTATTGCTCTCTTTTGCCTTCCGGCCAAAGCTGTCGTCAAATTTCCCTGTAGCCTCGTTAACATAAGAAACGCCGAGGTCTTGTTCGCCAATTTTGTTGCCGAACAAGCGTTCCATATTTTGGTTGTATGAAAATACCGGAACCGGAATTGAATCAATTGCGTCCGTATATGCGTCTCCAACGCTGTTTACCGCCTGAGCCAAAACCTTGTATTCCCCGTGTAAGGAATTTACATCAAGCCTGTCACGGAAACGGCCCGCGAGAATATTGTCAGACAGCTCTGTGGCTCCTCTGATTACATTGCCTAGAACAACGGGAATCTCCCGCATGGCCGCTACCATGCTGCCAATCTCGCCGCCTTCGCGGATGATGATTTTTTGCGAGAAATCACCTTTGGAAACTGCATTGGCAAAACGGGACAGATTACTCAAAATACGCACAAGGCCCCTAACTATGAAAAGGGCAAGCACAATGCCTATAACCAATCCGGCCAGGCTGCCAATAAGCATCGTAGTTTTTGAAAAAGAAACCGTACTCGAGATGCTTTCGCCCTCCGAACGTGTGGCCCCCTCAACAAGTTTTTCCGCAGCCTTGCCGTCCGCAATCAGGTCTATTGAAAATTGGGCCATGGAATTGATATGGTTGTTCAGACTTTCAGTTTTAAGCGCAAAAGTTGCGCAACTGTCTTTAAGTTTCTGAAAAGATTCTTTGAACGCGCCCATCAAGCGCTGCTCTTCCGCACTTGCAAGAAAGGCTTCCAGGGAGGCTAATCTTTCATCAATATGAGAAATGCCTGCTGTGACGCTTTTTCCTTCCTCCGGCGACATGGATAGCGCATAACGGCCAATATTGGCCTTTACGTCCGCCAGATTACTCCAAACGCCACTCAGCCTGTTCGTGGCCGCAACATTGCCCACGCTTGCTGCATAGTCTCCCAATGCCTTCATGTGCTCCATGCTGCTGGCCAAATGAGGCTGCACCGATTCGTCATAGTATTTATATTCATCAAGAAGTTTTTCCAGCAAAGCTTGATGCTGGGGAATGAATGACGTTATTGATTTGTCCATTTTGTGAGAGTGGGAATCCAGTGTAAATTCTCACGTCT
>CAZJFJ010000010.1:22169-28426 GCA_964545305.1 uncultured Desulfovibrionaceae bacterium | reverse complement strand
TTTGTCCATTTTGTCGAGCAGGGCTTGCACTTCTTCAAGCTGGCTTTGGCTGCGGGCTGTTTTCACCTGCTTATGCGCATTTTCCAGCGCCTTGATCGATCCTTCCGGCCCGTCAATCCAGCTGGTTTCACGGCCAAGCACAGTTGCATACAGGCAGCCATCGGCATAATTGACCTCAGCCAGAGCATTGCTGATTCCCACATTAATCTCGGCAAAACGCCGATATTCCCCAAAACCGTTCGCCACCCTATTCGTACTGATATAGCCGATTGTGGCGATTCCGCCCAAAAGCAGGACCATGACAACAAATCCAGTAATAATTTTGACTTTTGTAGTCACTTTTCCCTCCCAGTCAAGTATTTCCCCAACCTGCCTTACTGACAAAAACTGTTACTATATTATCGGCTATAATTACTACAGCATAATGTCTAAAAGTAAAGTTTTTTCTCGGTGCTAGAGGGCACCCCTTTAACGCCAGCCTGTTCAAGCCCGTGAAAATTATTTTGCTTGAAAGGAGTTTTAAAATAAACTAAATAGATAAATTCAATGCGGAGAGGTAGCGAAGCTGGCCGTAACGCGCCCGACTCGAAATCGGGTTGTCCTAGAGATAGGGCACGTGGGTTCAAATCCCACCCTCTCCGCCATTCTTTAGTTCTTATACGTTCCAACAAAGTCCGGAAAGCAAGCGATAAAGTAGCTTTCCGGACTTTCTCTTTTCAGCGACGTCCACCTCAAACTTGTAAAACCCTACGCTTCTGTGTAGTAAAATTGGGAAAAATCCAATCCTTGCAAATCCGTGATACACAACCGCACTTTATTGTGTAGGTAAGCATTTTTCAAAAAACCCCAGAACTCCAGAAGAAATTACCAGCTATGCCACAGCAATGGCTGATATGTTTTACGGTTACCTCAAGGGCATAAAATAGGTATGTTTATTTAAGTTGAAAGTGCAACATTGTTAGTTTCATTATCATTTTATATTTTTAATAAATGACAAAGTTTATAAGTCAAACTGGAAGCTCAAAAGAAGTCCCTGTTTGATTTATAATCCCTACTTGCACCTGACGTAACGATTCCCGCAGTTCTTATCTGCTTCCATGGCGCTGGGGCGGCAATGGACATGATTTTATCATTTGGGAATAGTGTCATATACATTCTACAGGCAGTCAGATTCATACTAAATGGGCAGAAAAAATTTAGAGCGTATCCAACAGCCCGGCGAATTGCAGCTCTAGAGGCTAAAATCAACTGAGGCCGCGCACAATTCCAGCCCTCGGTTCGCACACCTCGCCGTTTGCTCCTGCCGACAATGCCCATTTCCATAGCTAATCAGCCTTCCAGAGGAGGAGGATACAACCGCTTACAAACTCTTTATGCGGTCGTTCCGCGCGGCATAGTGCCGCCTGTGTTCCACAATGGGCCGATGGTTGGCGTGGGCCCATTGCACCAGAACCTTCATTGGGGCCAGGAAAGACCGGCCAAGCTCGGTCAGACCATATTCCACTCTGGGAGGAACCTCGGCGTGAACCGTGCGCCATACAAACCCGTCCTGTTCCAGATTTTTTAGGGTTTTGGAAAGCATTTGCTTCGATATGTCCCCTATCTCGCGCAACAGTTCATTAAAACGCCACGCGCGCTGTTCCAGGGCTTCCAGAACCAAAAGGCTCCACCGATCCCCAATGCGGTCCAGCACATCCCGCACCGGGCAAGGCTGGGCAAATTTGAATCCCTGCTCCGTGCTATCCGTTTTTTCTTTCATGCCTGCTCCATGTCAAACGAGAGCCTGCGCCTAAGCAAGGCACCCGCGTTTCATTAATTTTCCTGTCAGGACGAGGCCGGGGGAGAAAGCGCGGCGTTCCTACGGGCCGTTGCGGAGGGTTTAATCCCACGCCGTGGTCACTCCCGGCTGACCTGATCATTTTATAAGGACTACTTGCCGTATTCCGTTTTATGTCATAGATAATAGTCTAAAATAAATACCTGGTCAAAAATAAAAACCAAGGAGATGAAACATGGCTAGAATTGCTCTCATAGGCGCTTCGGGCAACGCCGGTTCACGCATTCTCGCAGAACTTTCCCGCCGCGGGCATTCAATTACGGGCATTGCCCGCCACCCCGAAAAGATTGCCAGTCTGCCCGGGGTTACCGCCATCAAGGGCGATGTTTTTAATAAAGAAGAACTAGCCATGCTCCTGCAAGGCCATGACGCGGTAGCCAGCGCCGTCTATTTCAGCAAGAGCGACCCAAAAATCCTCATTGACGCGGTGCGCCAGTCGGGCGTAAAACGCTACATGGTCGTAGGCGGGGCGGGAAGCCTCGAAATCGCTCCCGGGAAAAAGCTTATCGACCAGCCGGAGTTCCCGGAAGCCTACAAGCCTGAAGCTGCCGGGGGCGTAATCTTTCTGGAACAGCTTAAAACAGCCGCCGACCTTGAATGGACATTTCTCTCTCCCTCGGCAATGTTCGTTCCCGGCGAATGGACGGGAAAATTCCGCCTGGGAAAAGACACTCTCTTGTCCAACGAAAACGGTTCGAGCATTTCTTTTGAAGACTATGCCATCGCCTTTGCGGACGAGCTTGAAAAACCCGCCCACATTCGCCAACGTTTCACTGTAGGATATTGATGCAATATGTTAAAACACACAGCACAGGGGGCACCCATGCAGGCAGATACAACTTCGGAATTTCCGGCGTATTTTATTTCTCACGGCGGCGGCCCCTGGCCGTGGATGCAGAAAGAGCGGGAAACGGCCTATGCTGAATTGACGGCAGCCCTTTCCTCAATTATTCCTTCCCTTCCCCACAAACCGGAAGCTATTTTGATGATTTCCGCCCACTGGGAAAAAAGAGCCTTTACTGTTCAGTCGTCGCCCAACCCAGGCATGTTGTATGACTACTATGGATTTCCCGAATACACCTATGCAGTCCGCTATGCTTCTCCGGGGTTGCCAGCCCTGGCGCATGACGTAGCGCAGTTGCTGCAAAGCCAGGGCATCCCTGCCGGGCTGGACGCCGGCCGGGGCTATGACCACGGCATGTTCTCTCCTATGGAGGTTATTCGCCCCGAAGCGGATATTCCCGTGGTTCAGCTTTCACTGAAAACCGGCCTGAACCCCCGTGAACACATTGTCATGGGAAGGGCGCTGCGTCCGTTGCGCAGCAAAGGGGTATTCATTGTCGGGAGCGGGCTGAGCTACCATAACCTCAGCCTGTTCAACAGGCATGCCGCACAGCCTTCCGAAGAATTCGACACATGGCTGAATCAGACAGTAACGCAATTTTGCGGCGAAGAGCGCGATACGCGCCTGGAAAGTTGGGAAAAAGCCCCATCGGCCCGCATCGCCCATCCGCGGGAGGAACACCTGATTCCGCTTATGGTCGTGGCCGGTTGCGCGGAAGACCAATACGGGCTGAACACGTACAATCAGAAAGACTTTATGGGGGGAATCCACGTTTCTAATTTCCGTTTTGGCTAGGCCGCTCGCTGCTTTTACAAGAGCGCCCCCAACCCAGTCAAACAGCGTCTAGCGGCTTTGGTGGGGCCTGAAACGTTCATCAGCCCCTCCTCTGGGCATCAATCACGCCCAGCCGGAGGACAAAAGAACGTTTACATAAAATCAGGATCTATGGCGGCTTTTCCCCCTGCCAGCATCAATTTCACAAAACGCACGGAGCGTTCATCCACAGGCAAAACAGGGAAATTTTTGGAGCAGGAATCACACATGGCCATGGAAGGCCTGCCTGTGGCCAGTAACGGATTTTTACGCCCGCAATGAGGGCAGGCATAGAAAAAGATCAGTTCAACACCTTCCGGCTTCGCCGGCTCAATTGGTTTGCGGCGCATATTGTTTCTCCACAAGCAGGTTATCGCCCGTCATTTCAGCCGGTATTTTCTCCTCCCAGGCAGACAGGATGGTGGGCGCGATATCTCCCAGCCTGCCTTCCGCTCTGAGCAAGAAGCGCGAATCATTTTCAATCAACAGCAAACGCACGGGGTTGAGGGTGTGCGCGGTCAGCGGATTACCTTCAGAATCCAGCAGTTCCTCCGCATTGCCGTGGTCGGCGGTAAGGAACACCCTGCCCCCTGAAGCGAGCACAGTGTCAACTATTCT
Source organism: uncultured Desulfovibrionaceae bacterium (assembly GCA_964545305.1). Taxonomy (GTDB): domain Bacteria; phylum Desulfobacterota; class Desulfovibrionia; order Desulfovibrionales; family Desulfovibrionaceae; genus RGIG1962. The sequence continues at coordinate 24,314 of CAZJFJ010000010.1, read as the reverse complement.
GGCAACGCACGCGTCAACCGCCTCGCATGCCTTGATAGTGGCAGGAATGTTTCCGGAATGCCCAACCATGTCCAAATTGGCGAGATTGCATACTACAAACCGGTACTTTCCGCTCTCCCATTCCTTTATCAGAATATCTGTCACCTCACTGGCGCTCATTTCAGGCTTGAGGTCATAAGTGGGAACATCTTTGGGCGAGGGAACAAGGCGACGCTCCTCATTGGGAAATGGTTCTTCCCTGCCGCCGTTGAAAAAGTATGTTACATGGGCATATTTTTCGGTCTCGGCAATACGCAACTGCTCCCACCCGCGTGCGGACACTATTTCGCCCAAGCCGTTTTTCAGGCTTTCACGCAAAAAAGCTGCGGGAATGTTGAAGCCATCCTCATAATGGGTCATGCTCACAAATGAGGAAAGCTTTGGCGTGCCGCCCCTCTCAAAATCGGAAAAATCGGGCATGATAAAGGCGCGGGTAAGCTCACGCGCGCGGTCGGCGCGGAAATTGAAGAAAAATATGCTGTCCCCGTCCTGCACCGTCAAACCGGGTTCATCACGCCCACACGCAGGCGGCGTAAAAATGCGCGGCTTCATGAACTCATCAGTCTCGTCCGCGAGATACGCCTTCTGAATTACGGTGACCGGGTTTTCAGCGGCGACTTTCTGCCCCTTGCCGTGCACCAGGCTGTCCCAGGCAACCTTAACCCTGTCCCATCGCTTGTCGCGGTCCATCGCATAATAACGCCCGCACACGGAACCAAGCTCGCCCCATTGAATCTCCCGCATGAACTGGAGCAGTCTTTCCACATAACCCGCCCCAGACGTGGGAGAAGTGTCACGCCCGTCAAGAAACGCATGGACTATGGCGGGCACTCCGTTTTCTTTTGCGATTTCAAGCAGCGCAAACAGATGATCAATGTGGCTGTGCACCCCGCCGTCGGACAAAAGCCCCATGAAATGGACCCGCCCCCCGCTTGAGGCGGTCTTTTCCATTAATTCACACACTGCCGGGTTCTTGCCAAGCTCGCCCTTTTCAATGGCCAGATCTATGCGCGTCATGTCCTGGTAGACAATTCTGCCCGCCCCGATATTCATGTGCCCCACTTCCGAGTTGCCCATAAACCCTTTGGGCAGCCCCACATCCCTGCCAGAGCAGCGTAAAAGGGCAAAAGGATACCTCGCCAGCAAACTGTTGGTGTAAGGCATTTTCGCAAGGCTTACTGCATTGCCGGGGCCAGGCTCCGCCACGCCCCACCCATCAAGGATCAAGAGAATGGTAGGCTTATTCATAAAAACATCCTGAAAAAAATCTCAGCTAGGCCTCAATACGCGGCGCATCGGCCCAAAGCCCTTCAAGGTTGTAAAGTTCTCGCGCCTGGGGTTGAAAAATGTTTACCAGCACATCATTAAGATCGAGCAGAATCCACTGCCCCGTTTGAAAACCTTCGTAGTGCATGAACTCATAGTTCTCGGCTTTCGCCTGCAGGCGCACGTGCTCGGCAAGGCCCTGGGCATGGCGCACGGAAGTGGCGCTTACTATAATGATGCCTTCGGCATAGCTCTCCTTGCCTCTAAGGTCTATCAGCACCAGCTCTTTACCCTTTTTTTCCTTGAGCCACCCGCTGATGGCTTCAATTTTACTGGCCACATCCACTTCGGAAAATTTTTTCGCATCAGTCATATTTGCTTAATTGCTCTCCATAATTTATAAGAGTATCCTACTATTAACGATTGATTATCATAAATTATTTAATCAATGGCGGCAATGCATTTTACACTTGACCCTCAGGCGCGCTTGTGGCTAAAGAAAGGAATCACGCCGTTAGATATGTTAGGAGTCAAACTATGTTCAATTACGAGATGGAAAGCCTGCCGCGCGAGGACCTTGAGGCCCTTCAATTAAGGCGCCTCCAAAATCTTTGCCACAGAGTTTACGCCAATGTGCCATTTTACCGCAAGAAATTTGATGAAGCAAATATTTCTCCCGCTGACGTGCGCAGCCTGGCAGATTTGAAATATCTGCCGTTTACCGAGAAACAGGACTTACGCAACCATTATCCCTTTGGAATGTTTGCTGTGCCCAAAGACTCGATCGTGCGCATTCACGCCTCCAGCGGCACCACGGGCAAGCCCACAGTCGTTGGCTAC
>CAZJFJ010000010.1:15465-22153 GCA_964545305.1 uncultured Desulfovibrionaceae bacterium | reverse complement strand
GACCTCGACAACTGGGCGGAGCTTGTGGCCCGCTGCCTTTGCTGCGCCCGCGTAACGCCCAAAGACATTTTGCACAATGCCTACGGTTACGGTCTTTTTACCGGAGGGCTGGGCCTGCACTACGGCGGCGAACGGCTGGGCCTTACTGTGGTCCCTGTGTCCGGCGGCAGCACCAAGCGCCAGATTCAGCTGCTTAAAGATTTCGGCGCCACAGTGGTCAGCGCAACCCCAAGCTACATGCTGCACCTTTACGAAGCGGCGGAAGAACAAGGAATAAACCTGCGCGAACTTCCCCTGCGCATTGGAATTTTCGGCGCGGAACCCTGGACGGAAGAAATGCGTTTTGACATTGAACGCAAAATGGGGATAGACGCGCTCAATATCTACGGGCTTTCTGAAATCATGGGCCCGGGAGTTTCGCAGGAATGCATCGAGGCCAAACAGGGCATGCATATTTTTGAAGACCACTTCCTGCCGGAAATCATAGACCCTGCAACAGGAGAACCGCTCCCTCACGGAGAGGAAGGTGAACTGGTGCTTACCACCCTGACCAAGGAAGGGGTGCCTCTGCTGCGCTACCGCACACGCGACATCTGTTCGCTGGACGATACCCCCTGCGCATGCGGCAGAACCCATCTGCGCATGACCCGCATCACCGGGCGCTCGGACGACATGCTGATTATCCGCGGCGTAAACGTATACCCATCACAGATCGAAGCCCTGCTTCTGGAAACCGACGGCCTTACCCCCCACTATCTTTTGGTTGTTCGCCGCGACGGCAACCTGGACACCCTTGAAGTGCAGGTTGAAGTTTCCGAAAACATGTTTACCGATGAAATCAAAGGGCTGCAACGCCGCGAAATCGCCATCCAAAAGAGCATTAAAGACTATCTCGGTATTTCGGCCAAGGTGCGTCTGGTTGAACCGCAAACCATCAAGCGCTCCGAGGGGAAAGCCACCCGCATTCTTGATTTGCGTAACGAAGAACAGTGATTAATATAAATTTGGCACTATAGGCTGAAAAGGAGAACAAGATGCCTTACGATATAAGAATGGTAAAGCTCACCAGCGGAGATATGGTGCTGGGCAAATATGACGGAGAGAAGAACGCTCTGACCGACGCCGCCATTTTGCAAACGATTCCGTCAGAGCAGGGAGTGCAAATTTTGCTGCTGCCCTTTGGCTATCCGTTTGATCAGAAGTTTGACGGTGAGATCTCGTTCAATCACGTTATATATCAATATAAAAATCTGCCGCAGGACATCAAGGACCGCTACCTTGAAGCAACCTCGAACATAACCCTGTCCAGCGGCAACCTGGGCCTTGATCTTAGGGGCGACTCCCCGGCCAATATGGCCGACATTTCCGCCCTGCTCAAAAAGTAGACAGGCAATTCAATAAACCATCGTGATTTTCCCGGAAGCGATTGAAGCCTCCGGGAAAATCGCCTTCTTACCTAACTGGCATAAGACAACAAGCCAGTCATATTTCAGATGCGTCATTTACTTCCCGTTTTACCTCGGCCAAGCCGTTACTTGGGCATTGAGGAAGGCTCTGTATACAAAGACCCCGCCCTTGTTAAGCTCCATATCGCATTGGCTTTTCCAGATTTATACGAAGTGGCCATGTCATATCTCGGCCAGAAAATCCTGTACGATATAATTAACAAGAACCCCGCCTGGTATGCGGAACGGGTGTTTGCCCCCTGCCGCGAAGCGGCCGGTATTTTAAGAGAGCACAAAGTTTCCCTTGCCACACTTGAAAGCGACACCCCGCTTGCAGATCTCGATTTTATCGGGTTCAGCATCACTCACGAGCTTTGCTACACCAACGTGCTGCTAATGCTTGACCTCGCCGGAATTCCGCTCAGAGCATCCGACCGCGGGCCGGAATTTCCCCTCATTGTAGCCGGAGGAGGCTGCACGGTAGCCTGCGAGCCGCTTGCTCCGTTTGTGGATATGATGTTTTTGGGCGAAGGGGAAGAAAGCATGGCCGAGTTGCTGCAATTGGTGGAAAAAGGCAAACATCAGGGATGGGAACGAGGAAGGCTGCTTTCCGAAGCGGTTAATATCCCCGGAGTGTACGTGCCCGGCCTGCAAAACCCGGAAGGCGGGCACAGCATACTTCCGGCCCGCCGAGTGGTCGCCGACCTCGACAACGCGGCCTACCCCGAAAGCCAGCCGGTTCCTTTTGGGGCAGTGCACAACCGTCTGGTTCTGGAAATTGCCAGAGGCTGCACCAGGGGCTGCCGCTTTTGCCAGGCGGGCATGATTTACCGCCCGGCAAGAGAGCGCAGTGTGGACAACCTTGCGGCACTAACGGAAAGATGCCTTTCCTCCACCGGCTATGATGATCTTTCGTTTTTATCCTTGAGCACCGGAGATTTTTCCGCGCTGAAAGCCCTTTTCCTGCAAACTACCGACCGCTGCGCCAATGAGCAGGTATCGGTTTCGCTTCCCTCCCTAAGGGTAGGCTCCATTGACGATGAAATAATGGACAAAATGGCTGAAATTCGCCGCACAGGAGCCACCCTTGCCCCGGAGGCCGGAAGCCAGCGTCTGCGTGATGTGATCAACAAAGGGGTGACTGAAGAGGCAATACTGGCGCATTCCCGGAAGCTGTTCGAGCATGGATGGCAGCAGATAAAGCTTTATTTCATGATTGGCCTGCCCACGGAAACAGATGAAGACCTTGAGGCGGCGGTTGAACTGTGCTGCAAAGTCAGAGACGCTGCCGGAAAGGGAACGCGCCGCCTGCAAGTAACAGGGGCTTTTTCCACCTTCGTGCCCAAAGCCCACACTCCTTTCCAGTGGGAGGGGCAGATCCCCCTTGCTGAAATTCAACGCCGCATCGCCTATTTACGCGAACGTTTCAAAGCCGAAAAAAATCTTAAAATGCGCTGGCACGAGCCGGAGATGAGCTTTCTTGAAGGAATTTTATCCAGAGGAGACAGGAAAATGGCCGATGTGGTGGAAACGGCCTACCGCAAAGGCGATCTCTTCACTGCCTGGATTGATGAATTTTCACTTGCCCCCTGGCTGGAGGCCCTGGAAGAACATGGCCTTATTCCCGAAGAATATACCGGCCCCCGCCCGATTGAAGCGGCTCTGCCCTGGGAGCATATCCAGAACGGGGTGACCCGTGACTTCTTGCTGCTGGAGCGTGAAAGGGCCTTTGCCGTCAAAATAACCCCGGATTGCCGTTATGCGCCATGCCAGGCTTGCGGGGCTTGCGACAGAGGAAGCGCCAGAACGTCGCTTGCCCGGCACAACTCCGAAGAGGTAGTTTGCAACAGGCTCAATTTCAAGCAGCGCGACCAGATCGAGTATACAGAGCTGGCTCCCTTGCCGCCAAAGCCTCCTTGTGCACCCGAAAACAGTCCGGATTCAATTCAGGACAAAAAGCCGCTTCGAAAAGTTGATAAAAACCATCCGCCCCAAATCGCCGAAAAATTGGCCCACAAGGAAGCAATCTACCGCATCTGGTACAGCAAGAAAGAAGCCGCGGTCTACCTCAGCCAGCTGGAGCTCCAGCCTGTGTTTGAAAGGGCTTTGCGCCGGGCCGCTCTTCCCATATCCTTCTCACAGGGGTTTCACCCCCTTCCCCTGCTTACCTTCGGCCGCGCCCTGCCCGTGGGGGTGGAAAGCGATGCGGAATGGTGCGCCATCACATTAAGCGAGCGGCGTGACGTTCTTGCCATGCAAAAGGCGCTTTCCAAAAGCTTGCCCAGAGGTCTTGAAATATTATATATTGAAGAGTTGCCTTTGCAGAAAAGCCTGCCTCAGGCGATTATGGAAACCTATGTTCTGCAAACGACCGAAAACAACAAGGCCGATTTGAGCCGGTTCTGGCAGGAATGGCGCTTCTTTGAGCAGGAAGAAGCCCGCACATGGACGAGGGAGACTAAAAAAGGTCCCCGCACGGCGGACTTGCGCAAATTTTTCAGTAAGATATTATTAAAGGAAACTGAAAAGCAGATTGAGCTTGAGTTTGACTGGAGCGAAAAATATGTGTCTCCTTTGACCCTGTGCCTGGCCGTGACTAGCGCTGCGGGAATTCTGGACATAAAGCTGCTGAAAAAAGCCCAGACCCTGACCATCCCAAGCAAGCCGCCCGTCTACAAAACCTAGACCTTTCTCCTTCAAGGTACCAGTATGCTTAAACATAATTATCTGATTTTAGGAGCGTTTGTCATGTCTTTAATTTTATTTTCCAGCGCAGCCCCCGCCCAGGCAGGAGCCGGAACGGAAAAAGGCTCCGCCCGTCAGCCGGAAGAACAGCAGATGCAGCTCTACCGCTTGCCCAATGCTCTGCCGGTGCTGATAATTCCCGATGAACGCTTCCCCCTGGTTTCGCTTCGCCTTTACGTGCACGCAGGCTCGGCCTACGAAACCGAAGCTCAGGCAGGAATAAGCCATCTGCTTGAACACATGGTTTTCAAAGGCACTCCCTCCCGCCCCAAAGGGCAGATATCAAAAGAGGTGGAGGAGCTTGGAGGATATCTTAACGCAGCCACAAGCTTTGATTACACCGTGTATATTGTTGACGTTCCTTCAAACCATTTCGCCAATGGGCTGGATATTCTGCATGACATGGTGTTCAATGCGGAAATTGACGCCGAAGAATTAAAGTCGGAGAAAAAAGTCGTTCTGGCTGAGCTGGAACGAAACGAAGACGACCCCGGCAACTACATGTTCCAGCAAATCGTCCGCCAGGCGCTTGCCGGAACGCCATATGAACGCCCGATAATCGGATTCAGGGAAACAGTTTCCTCATTCAGCCGCAAAGACATCAAAGACTATATAGCAACATGGTATCAGCCCCAGTCAATGCTTTTGGTGGTTTGCGGAAACATTGAACCCGAAGCGGTTCTGGCTGAAGCCAAAAAACTTTTCGGCGAGATGAAAAACACCAGGCTCTGGGCGGCCCAGGCCGCGCTTGACCCGGCCCCGCTGCAAGCAAAGCACGACTGGGTTCCCCAGATAAAAATCGAAAAACGCCCACTGAACAAAATCTATTTCAATGCGGCCATTCCAGTGCCCGGTTACCTCTCCAGCCAGGGCCCGGGCATCGAACTTTTCGCCCACATGCTGGGGGGAGACAGAACATCTCTGCTTTACCGCAAATATAAATACGACAAGCAGCTGGTTGACGATATTTCAGCCTATTATTACGCTTTTGAACGCGTGGGCCTGCTTTACTTTGACGCCCTGCTGGATGCCGACAATTTTGAAAAGTTCTGGGCCGAATTTTCCAAAGAGCTGCCCGCTCTCAACGCCTCAAGCTTTACGGAAGAGGAACTGGCAAGGGCCAAATTGAATATTGAAGACGATATGTTCAGAAGCAAGGAAACCATTTCCGGCCTCGCTTCCAAGGCAGGCACCTTTTATTTTACCACAGGCTCTCTTACCGGGGAACACGACTATTTAAACAGTCTGCAGGCAGTCACCCTTAAGGATGTGGGAAAGATCATAGAGGAATGGCTGACCCCTCAGGCCATGTCCATAGTTGCCCTTACCCCGGAGAAGGACCTGCCGCCCGACCTCAAAGCAACACTTGAAAAAGCATGGCCGGCACGCGCCATTGCCGCCCAGGCAAAGGAAAATAAAGTTTCTTCGCCTGAAAGAGAAGTGATTGATCTGGGTAACGCTCGTAAATTGATTCTGATTCCAGACAATACGCTCCCGTATATTTCTATGGACATGGCTTTCACCGGCGGCGACCTTCTGCTTGATGAGAACGAGCAGGGCCTTGACGACCTGGCTGCTTCAACATTGACCAAGGGCACAGCCGAATTGTCCGCTCCTGAAATGGAAGTTTACCTTTCCGCCCGGGCTGCCGGCCTCTCGGCCTCCGCAAGCAACAAGATATTTACCGTCAGCAGCAGTTTTCCCATAAAATTCAAGGAAGACATGTTCGCGCTGATCAAAAATGTTTTAAACGCCCCTGCATTTGCTCCTGAAGATGTGGAGCGGGATAAGGCCACCCAAATAGCCGCAATCATGGCCAGGGAAGACCAGCCACTGGGTCTGGCTTTCCGTAAATTGATGCCGTTCCTTTTCCCCGGTCAGGTTCAGGGCTACTACAGGATGGGAGAACCCGGCCAGGTTAAAACCTATTCTCCCGGCCAAGTCAGGAAATTCTGGGAAAAACAGATTGCCCAGCCGTGGGTTCTCGCCGTTTCCGGCCAGTTTGACAAAGACGAGGTTGTCGCCTTTGCCAAAAGCCTGCCGCTGCCCCAGTCTGATGCAGCCCAGATGAAGAAAATAGTGTGGACTTCCCAGAAGGACTTGTTGCTGCACATGCCCGGGCGCAATCAGTCGCACCTCTTGCTGGTGTTTGAAACCGCATCGGCCAAAAGTGAAGACAACCCAAAACTCGAACTGCTGAACACCTACCTTTCAGGAATGGGAGGCATGCTTTTCACAGAATTGCGCGATAAGCAAGGCCTTGGCTACTCGGTAACCTCCATAAAATGGCAGTCCGAACAAACCGGTTTCATCGCCTTCTATATCGGCACCGAGCCGGAAAAAACAGAGATAGCGCTTGACGGATTTAAAAAAATAATACATCAACTTCAAGCCCGGCCTCTGGCGCAGGCAGATCTGGAAGGAGCTGCCAACCAGATGGAAGGCGAGTATTACCGCAGCCATCAAAGCCTGGGCAGCCGGGCTTCTGAAGCGGCAAG
>CAZJFJ010000010.1:12306-15455 GCA_964545305.1 uncultured Desulfovibrionaceae bacterium | reverse complement strand
TTGCCATTCTGGGCTATCCGCTGAACTACAGCCTTGAAAATATTGAAGCGGCAAGAAAAGCCACCCCCAAAGAGATACAGGAACTGGCCCGGAAATATCTTGTTTGGGACAAGGCCTACCTTATAAAAATTGAACCGTAAACCGGCTGAAACGCATATTTGCGGGGCGGATGGCACAAGACCTTCGCCCCGAATAGAGATTAGGAGACGATATGGCACTGAGCATAGGCATTGTGGGACTTCCCAACGTGGGCAAATCCACCCTGTTTAACGCACTTACCAAGGCGCAAAACGCCCAGGCTGCGAATTTTCCGTTTTGTACAATCGAGCCGAACAAGGCAACTGTTCCCGTGCCGGACCCGCGCCTCAAGGAACTGGAAAAAATCGCCAAACCTCAGCGTGTCGTCAACACCACTGTAGACTTTATAGACATTGCCGGCCTTGTGCGGGGAGCAAGCAAAGGTGAGGGGTTAGGCAACCAGTTTCTTGCCAACATCCGCGAATGCGCCGCCATTGTGGAAGTTGTGCGCTGCTTTGATGACGAAAATATCACCCATGTGGACGGGGCTATAGACCCTCTGCGAGACATTGAAACCATCGAAACAGAACTTTTGCTCGCCGATCTTCAGACCCTGGAGCGCCGAATTGAACGCACGGCGCGCATGGCCAAAGGAAACAAGGAAGCCGCCGCTCTGGTTTCCACATTGGAAAAACTGCTTTCACACCTGGATGAAGGCAAAGAAGCCGCCTGTTTCGATTGGCCGGAGGATGAGAGCGTGGCCCAAATTCGCTATGAAATGGGCCTGCTGAGCGACAAAAAAATAATCTATTGCGCCAATGTGGACGAAGAAGGCCTCGCTACGCCTAGCGAATACCTTGAAAAGGTGAAGAAATACGCAGCCTCAAGAAATTCGGAAGTGGTAGTGATCTGCGCCCGCCTGGAAGAGGAGCTGCAAGGGCTATCGGAAGAAGAGCAGCTGGAAATGCTGGCCTCTTACGGTGCGACCGAAGACGGCTTGTCGCAGATTATTCACACCGGCTACAAGACTTTGGGCCTGCAGAGCTATTTCACTGTTGGCGAAAAAGAAGTGCGCGCCTGGACAATTGAAGAGGGCTGGAAAGCCCCTCAGGCGGCAGGGGTAATCCATACGGATTTTGAACGCGGTTTCATCAGATCCGAAGTCATCGGATACAGCCACTTCATTGAATGCGGCTCTGAAGCGGCCTGCCGCGCAGCGGGGCTGCTTCGCCTTGAGGGCAAGGAATATGTAGTGAAAGATGGAGATATAGTCCACTTCCTGTTCAACGTTTAAGTTGTGCAACCTTTACAGAGAGCCCACGCGGATGGGCCTCTGATATAAAAACCATGACAAAATTCCTGGAAAGCTGGCTTCTGCCCATTGCCATGCTGGCCGGCATCATGCTGCACCCGTGGATCGGCGTATTAAGCCCGGTGATTCCAGGCCTTCTTTTTGTCATGCTTTATTTCACTTTTTGCCGCATTTCCCCCAGAGAGCTGCATTTTCGCAAGCTCCACCTTTTTATGATAGGTGTTCAAATAGCGGCCAGTGTGCTGGTCTACCTTCTTTTAAAGCCGGTTAATCCGATCCTGGCCCAAGGCGCCATGATCTGCATACTGGCCCCGCCGGCTACAACTTCTCCAGTAATCACCGGGATTCTGGGGGGAGACCTGTCCTATTCCACCTCGTTCCTGTTCAGCAGCAATATTGCCGTAGCTATAGCGGCTCCGGTTATTTTTTCTTCAATCGGCCTGGAGGAAGGGGGATCCTTTATATCATCAGCTCTGCTCATCGGAGCCAAGCTTTTCCCCATACTTCTTCTGCCGCTCATTTGCGCGTGGCTCACACGCCTGAGCCTGCCTAAATTACATGCGTGGGTAACGGAAAAATCAATCTATTCCCTGTATCTATGGGGGTGTTCACTTGCCATTGTAACCGGAAACACCGTTTATTTCATAGTGAATCAGAAAACCCCGGAATATTGGCTTGAGATATCGCTTGCCGCAGCGGCGCTGGCAATATGCATTGTGACCTTTTTTTCAGGAAAGCTTTTGGGGAGAATCTTTCATGAGCCCATTTCCTGCGGGCAGTCTTTCGGGCAGAAAAACACGGTTTTCGCAATCTGGATGGCCCTCACCTTTACCAGCCCGCTTGCTTCCGTTGCACCCGCAGCTTATGTTTTCTGGCAGAATATTTTCAACTCATGGCAAATCTGGTGCAAACGGAAAGGCTCTGAAAAGGCTTAAAACGCTTCCGCCCTGAGGCGCTTCGCTATTAAAAGCAATTAAATGCTTTGGCGGCGTGAGAAGCCGCCCGTCCCAAAGGCGCGGGTGAAGCCGTGTTTCTTTGTGAAACGCCGGAGGAGCGTCTTAAATTCAAAATATCCCAAGATTAAGACAAGATAAAATTCCGCATTTTGCGAAATAATGCTTCGCAACGCCTGAAAAAGAGCAAAGCCTTGGCCGCCCTCCTGAGCATTTGCTTGAAATGAGCGCAAGGGTTGCGATAACACTCTCGCTGTGAATAGACGCGGGCGAGCTTTCCGGCGTCAATCAGAAACTTCAAGCGCTGATGGCTCTAGGCTTTATATGGAAATGGGCATGCGCCAGCCGGAACCAAATCCCCGCACGCTTACCCTGATTACAGGGGCGGCCTGAGTCCGTTTGAATTCGGCCTTTCTGACCATATCAATGATCTTGCCTACCAGATGGGAAGATGCCCCCGCAACACTAATCTCGTCTACCGCCTCATTTTTCTCAATATAGCATTCAAGAATCGCATCGAGAATTTCATAAGGAGGCAGGCTGTCGCTATCTTTTTGGCCGGGTTTAAGTTCCGCGCTGGGCTCTTTATTGATGACTGACGCCGGAATCATTTCGTTGCGTTGTTCGGAATTATACCAGGCGGCAAGCTCACATACCTTTGTTTTATAAACATCGCCAATTACCGACAAGGCTCCGGCCAAATCTCCATACATGGTTCCGTACCCCACCGCCAGTTCGGACTTGTTGCTGGTGTTAAGGAGCAACGCCCTTTCCTTGTTGGCGAGAGCCATGAGAATATTCGCCCTTATCCTGGCCTGGATGTTCTCTTCGGTCACATCGGCCGGTGTCCCTTTAAATTGCTCCGC
>CAZJFJ010000010.1:0-12296 GCA_964545305.1 uncultured Desulfovibrionaceae bacterium | reverse complement strand
ATCGGCTCGATATCCTGCACGACGATGCCCTTGGCCAGAATAAATTCATAGGCCGACATCACATCCTGAATCGGCATTTCCACAAACCGGATTCCAAGGTTGGCCGCAAGCTTCCGGGCATCGGCAATGCTTTCCTTGCTGGTGTAAGGGGAGGGCATAAAAACTCCGGTCACATTGTCCCGCCCCAGGGCTTCTCGCGCAATTGCGGCAACCAGGGCGGAATCCAGCCCTCCAGACAACCCCAGGAAAACTTTGTCAAAACCGTTGTCATGCACAAAATGGCGCGTGCCCAGCTTCAAGGCCTTCCAGAGTAATGGCTTCGGATCATTCAACGGAATTTGCGAGCGTCCTTCCTGCAGCGCAAGATCAAGCATCACGGTTTCTTCCTCAAAAAAAGAACCCAGCCCAACCATATTTCCCGTATGGTCAAACGAGGAGGACATCCCCGCAAACACGTTGCCGTCCACAGCGCCAACATGATTGACAAACACGGTAGGAATGCGGTAGCGGGCCGCAATGCTGGCAAGGGTGTTCTCCTGCCGCTCAATGTGGTGGGCCGCAAAAGGCATGGCTCCAAGGCAGATCAGGGCGTCCGCCCCGCCCGTCAGGCATTCGGCCACAGGATCGCCTTCATTGGTTGGCGCGCGCTGGAACAGGGAAGGGTCATTGGATGTGTCTTCCGCCATCACCACAGCAATGCGCCATCCGCTCAGGTCAAAAACACCGGACTGCATTCCCGGCTCAAAATAACGGTGTTCATCAAAAACATCGGAACTTGAAAGCAACACTTTGCGGGAAATTATGCGTAATTCTCCCTTGTTCAGAAGCACCGCGCAATTGTGGGCGGGACGCCCTATGGGCACAGGGTTCAGCATCGGGCTGCCAAGAAGCAGAGGAATGGAAGTTTTAAGCTCTTTTGCAATGTCGGCAAGCGCAACCCGCGATGCATGGATGAAGTCGCTCCCAAGCAGCAAATCTCTCGGCATGGGGCCGCAAATCGCCAGTTCCGGGGCAACACACAGGTCGGCCCCTTTTCTTGCCGCCTCACGGGTCAGGGTCAAGAGCTTGTGGGCGTTATACCCGATATCGCCGTTCCTATAAAATGACTGCAAAAGCGCTATTTTCATTGTTAAAGTCCGGGTTAAACGTCAAGCATATCCGGCATTCCGTAAAGTTTGCCAGGTGTTTGCGAAGAAAGCCATACCGCCGCGCGAATCGCGCCTCTGGCGAACATTTCTCTGGAATGGGCCTGATGGTTGACCTCTATGCGTTCTCCAGGTCCCAGAAAATATACAGTGTGCACACCCACCACATCACCGCCGCGAAGCGTCTGAACACCTATTTCCTTGTGCGGCCGTTCGCCGATTATTCCTTCCCTGTGACAATTCGCCGTGTCTTCAAGGTTCCAGCCCCGCGCCTCGGCAAGCGCTTCACCCAGCCTCAAAGCTGTTCCGCTTGGCGAATCCTTCTTGAGCTTGTGGTGAATTTCCATAATTTCCATATCGTAACCCTCGCCAAGCGCCTGGGCCAGCTTCGGAAGAATAGCCAAAAGCACGTTAACTCCAATACTCATGTTGGGAGACCAAAATACGGGAGTTTTACACGCCTCTGCCTCCAGTTCGTCCTTTTGCCCGGAAGTGAACCCCGTAGTTCCAACAACCAGAGGATTGCCATGCTTTGCCGCCATTTTTGCGTTGGCGACACTCGCTTCCGGAGCGGAAAAATCGATAATCACCGCTCCAGGCGCGTGGGGCAGAATCTCGTCAAGAGACGTTCCTTTCAACACTTCCCAAACGCCAAGGGAATTTTCCTGGCCTGGGCGTTCAACCACTGCAGCCAGACAAAGATTGGGATCATCCTGGACCATGCGGCAAATCGTGCTGCCCATGCGTCCTGCCGCGCCGGTAACTATAATATTAACAGCCATTTCATACTCCGAATAAAGATTGCTGTTCCTGTTCGCTGAACATTTCGGCCAGGTTTTTCCGCCCGCCGGCAGCCAATTTTAAAAATTCGTCTTCAGTTATCACTTTGATTCCAAGAGCTTCCGCTTTGGCAAGCTTGCTTCCGGCATCCTCCCCGGCCACCAGGAAATCCACTTTTTTGGAAAGGCTTTCCCCCACCTCGGCCCCGGCCTCACGGGCCAGGCTGCCCGCTTCAGAACGGTTGAGCCGTGAAAGCTTTCCGGTAAATACCACCCTCTTCCCGGTCAACAGCGTATTTTCACGTTTGGACATGCCCGGTTCATTGCGGGGATTCAGGCCGAGCTCTTCAAGGCGCTTCAGGAGTTCCCGGTTCGCGCTGTTGTCAAAAAAAGCGCGAATGGACGCGGCTATTTCGAGGCCGATATCGGGAAGGGCCGTCAGCGTCTCCAGGCTCGCACCGGCAATCTCATCAAGATTTCTGAACTCTGAAGCAAGGGTTCGGCTGGTTTGCTCCCCAACCAGGCGAATACCAAGGGAGGCTATCAACCTATGCAGTATGACGTTTTTACGAGCATTTTGCAAGGCGCCAAGCAAGTTCTCCACAGACTTTTCGCCCATGCCCTCAAGCTTGAGTAAATCCTTCTGGGACAGCATAAACAGGTCTGCCGGGTTTTTCACCAGCCCGGCCTGAAACAGCTGTTCCATTGTGCGGCGCCCGAAGCCCTCAATATCAAGGCCCGCCTTTGACACGAAATGCACCAGCTCTTCCAGCGCCTGGGCCGGGCAGGATTTGTTCACACAGCGCCAGGCCGATTCCCCCGGGAGCCGCCTGGCCGGATAACCGCAGGAGGGGCACAAGGCCGCAAACTCATAAGGCTTAATGCCTTCCGGGCGCAATTCCAGCACAGGGCGAACCACTTCGGGAATCACATCCCCCGCCCTCTGCACCACAACAAGGTCCCCTACCCTCACATCCTTGATTTTTATCTCATCTTCATTATGCAGCGTAGCCCGGCTGACGACTACTCCGCCTACGTTAACCGGCTCCAGAAGCGCCACAGGGGTAAGCACGCCCGTGCGCCCCACCTGGATTTCAATGGCCTTCAGCCGGGTAACTTCCTGCAGGGCCTTAAATTTCATGGCCATAGCCCAGCGCGGCGCGCGCGCCGTATGCCCCAGCTCTTCCTGGGCCGGAAGCGAATTCAGCTTGGCAACCATTCCATCTATTTCAAAGGGAAAATCCTGGCGTCTGCGCTCCATTTCCCCATACCGCACGGCAACGGCCAGGGCGTTTTCACACAACATGGCCTGCGGAGGGATTGCAAACCCGAACCCCTGCAAGGCAAGCATCACTTCCTCCTGTGTTTGCCAATCCGTGCCGGGGCCGGAAGCCCGGCCGATGCCATAGCTGAAAAAACGAAGAGGGCGTGACGCGGTTATTTTGGAATCCAGCTGACGGACGGAGCCTGCCGCCGCATTGCGCGGATTGGCGAAAATTTTGCCCCCTTTTTCAAGTTGCTGGCTGTTCAGCTTTTCAAACTCCGCCCTGGTGATTACAACTTCTCCCCTCACCTCCAGAAGCTCAGGAACACGCCCTGGATCCCCAACCAGAGACAAAGGAATATTTCGCACAGTACGCATGTTTGCGGTCACATCCTCGCCCACCTCGCCGTCTCCCCGGGTCAACGCCATATCTAAAATGCCGTTGACATAAATCAGCTCCATGGCCAGGCCGTCCATTTTCGGCTCCACCCAGAAAGTTCCCCCGGCCGCAGCGGGCAAGAGGCGTTCCAGCTTTTCCACGAACAAAAACCAGTCTTTTTCCTCAAAGCCGTTATCCAGACTATACATTTTCAATGCGTGCCTGCGCTGGGGAAGCTCGGCGAGCACCTCCCCCCCAACCCTCCAGGTTGGGGAATCCGCTGTTTGCAATTCGGGAAAATTTTCTTCCAGCAGCTTCAATTCCGAAAAAAGGCGGTCATACTCCGCATCGTCAAGTTCGGGGCTATCCTTAACGTAATAAAGCCACGCATGATAGTTCAGCACCCGGTGCAATTCGGCAACACGCGCACGGGCCTCATCAGGCGAGATGGAATCCAGCTGCGCCGCGCTTAAAGGTTGAGTGTACGCCCTTACAGGCTGATTATTTCCCGGCATTGTTTCTGCTGCTCTCTAATAAAATTTTTATAATCAACACCCAGACGGGCTTGCAGAAAACGGCGCTCCGCTTCAGCGGCCTTATCCATAAAACCGTCCACCTTCCGGGCGGTGGCATGGTAGCTGTGCCTGAGCAAAACCTGATTATCCACCACCAGGCTCCAGCCAGCCTCTCTGGCCCGCACAGACATCCACAAATCCACCCCGTAGCCGTAGGGGTTGTCCGCGGCATCCAGACCGCCGATTTCCCCTATACATTTAAAATTGACAAGCGGCGCAATTCCGTCCAGAACAGCCACGCTTCTGTATTGGGAATTTTCATTCTGCACCATTTGAGGATGGTAAGGGCTGGCGCTGACGGCGGGGGCATATATGCCCACCCTGCCAAGCGCCAGTTCCATGCGGGCAAGCCGCACTGCCGAGGTTTTAAGATAAGGGGGCCTGCTTAAAAAATAGGCGTCATTATTGAAAAACCACAAATGAGTATAGCCCATGCCTTCAAATTCCCGCAACGCCCACGCCAAAGCGCCTGCCCAGAACAAATTCTCCTCCAGGCGCTTCCATGCGCCCGGAAAAGGCTCGGGCGCGGCATTGTCCAGAACGTAAACATCCGGCTCGGCCTTAAGCTGGCCGTACAGGCGTCCGGTAAGCGCGGGATCGCCATAATGCAGGATACAGGCTGCTATTTTGTATTTTTTCACTATCGCGCCGTTAAAGCAATTAACCTCTGAAATGATCGCTTCGCCGCAGGCAAAACCTGCTGCATCCATTTCATGGCAAGGGTTTTATTAAAATAATCACAGAGCGTCCCAAGCGTGAAATACTTTAAAATTTCCGGTTGGTTTCCCAGGCCCACGCAGTTTTGACGATAAAGTCCAGGTCATCATATCTGGGGTTCCAGCCAAGCACCTCACGTGCAAGGGAGCTGTCGGCCACAAGGGTGGCGGCGTCGCCCGCCCGCCTGGGGGCAATGACATACGGGATTTTACGTCCGCTTACCCTTTCCGAGGCGTCCAGAACCTGCATGATGGAATAGCCGTTTCCACTGCCCAGGTTGAACGCCGCCTTGCCCCTGAATGAGTCAAGATAGTTTAAGGCCAGAAGATGGGCGTCGCACAGGTCGCAAACGTGGATATAGTCTCGTACGCAAGTCCCGTCCGGGGTGTCATAGTCGTTGCCGAAAACTCTCAGTTCAAAGGCGGGGCCGTCCGGGGCATTGTCCTGCCCGGCCGCAGCCTTTAGAATATTTGGAATGAGGTGGCTTTCCGGATCGTGCGCTTCTCCCACCTCGCCGGAAGGATCGGCTCCGGCGGCATTAAAATAGCGAAGGCAGACCGCGTTTAAACCGCAGGCCGCACTGAAATCTTCAATTATCCGTTCCACCATCAGCTTCGTGCGGCCATATGGGTTTATGGGCTCAAGCGGATGTGTTTCCCTTATCCTTTCCTCTTGAGGATTGCCGTAAACGGCGGCGGTGGAAGAAAAAACCAGCTTATCCACCTTAAATTCCGCCATAGCCATCAACAAATTTAACGAACCCGCCACGTTATTCTGATAATAAAGGCCCGGGTTATTTACAGATTCTCCCACTTCAATGCGCGCCGCAAAATGAAGCACCGCATCAAAACTGTGTTCACTGAAAACCCGGCGTAAAGCCTGAATATCCAGAAGATCTCCCTTAACAGCGGGAACTTCCTCCGGCACAGCCTCAACATGCCCTTTGACCATGCTGTCGAAAACAACCGGCTTGAAGCCAGCTTTTAAAAGCGCCCGCAACATATGTGAGCCTATGTATCCGGCTCCACCGCAAACTAAAACTGATTTCATACTCACCTGCCATGTTGAACCCTGGAATTTCTTTTCCAGTATAAATTTTGAACAGGATAATTGCAATTCATTTAGAGAATGGGGAGACCCGCAGCTAATGCTTGCCCTATTGTAAAAATACTGAAATAATCTAGTGCAAATTGTTTTCCCGGAGAATCGACATGCTGAAAAATATCCTGTTGCCTGCCTGCCTTCTTATCGCATTGTCTTGTTTTTTACCGGAAATGGCGGCAGCCCAAACTCCCGTTCCCGCAGCGGAAGACGACCCCTTTCAGGCTTTGCGCGATGCCATTGTCAACACCGGCATGGTTCGCGATGCCACCCCCGCCCTGATCAGACCTGGCTATCTGTCCGTGTCGGACGCATCCCTGAACATGGAGGATGACGAAGTTGTTTTTCTAGCCCCCTTTTTTCCAGATGGGATAATGCGCATATATCCTCAACGGATAATGGTTTGGCATGAAGTGGTAAACGAATTTTTCGATGAAACCAATTCACAGCCGGTGGCTATCACCTATTGCCCTATCACCGGATCCATCGCAGCCTACAACCTCCACACGGGCAAGCGCCCCATAACACTGGGGATAAGCGGAGAACTGCTCAACAACAACTCGATCCTCTACGACCACTTTTCAGCCTCAAGCTGGCCCCAGCTAACCGGGCAATGTATCGACGGAACCTTCAAAGGACGGGTCCTACCCCGTCTGCCGCTGATCTGGACTACCTGGGGCAGAGCCAAAGCCCTTTACTCTGAGGCCAAAGTGCTGTCGCGCAGCACCGGATTCCGCCGCAATTACGGCAAAGACCCTTATGGCTCATATACCCTCGCCGGCAGTTATTATGACGATCTGGCCGTCATCTACCCGCTCCTGCATGTGGACAAACGGCTGCACCCCAAACAGAGAGTGCACTGCCTTGAATTTGACGGCATTGCAGTGGCAATAAACAAAGAAGAAGTGAAAAAATTGGGAGTGGTCAATTTCACCATGGGAATAACTCCTCTGGTAGCCGCCTACGACCCCCTTCTGGATACCGTAAGGGTGTTCGGGCGCGAGCTTGAAGTGGATGGCGAGAATACGAGCCTCACCTTTTCCTGGGCGGACGGATATATGGTTGACGAGCAGACCCGCACGGAATGGAGCAATGAAGGAAAGGGCGTTCTGGGCAAACACCGGGACAAGACACTGACCCAGTTCGCCGGGGTGGACTGCATGTGGTTTGCCTGGGCCGCTTTTTATCCCCGCACCCGGATTGTTCCCGGGCAGGAGTTCTAAACCGGATGGAATCTGACAGACCGATCATTGAGCAAGCCGAATTCAACCTGTTTTGTGAAAAACAGGGCCTTGCCGTCACAGAAGAACAAGCCACCTCTCTTCGCTCCTACCTTGAGCTGTTGCTGAAATGGAACGCCAAAATAAACCTGACTGCAGCCTCCAACTGGAAGGACGCAATGCGGGGCTTGATTGCCGACAGCTTCCACCTGGCCGGATTTATAGAAAAACTTCAGCTTGACGAGGCTCCCGAATGCTGGGACCTTGGTGCCGGAGGGGGCCTTCCGGGCATACCCCTGCGAATCCTGTGGCAAAAAGGGTCATATCATCTTGTAGAGCTCAGGGAAAAACGCGCGCTTTTCCTGCAAACGGCGCTGGCCCTTATAAAACTTCCAGCCACTTTTGCCCACCGGGCCGATGCCGGGAAGTTCATGGAAAAGCAGCTTCATCTCCACGGGCCGGCGAATTTAATTTTAAGCCGGGCTTTCATGCCCTGGAATGAACTTTTACCGTACACAGCCCCATATCTGGCTCCGGAAGGAGCACTTCTCTTACTCCTGAGAGGAGATAATTTCACAGAAGCAACCCCGGGATGGGTGATTGCCGGACAAATGAGCTACACTTCCCCTTCCGGCCCGCGTCAGTTTGTGGCTCTGCAGAAAGACGGACGGTAACCGGACAAGCGCCCCTGCCCACGGCCATGCAGGCCCGGAGCTGGCCCTTTTTGCGGCGGCTTCACACAGCAGATGCATTTTAGAGCATTTTACACTTGAAATGCTCTGCAAGGATTTGAAGACAAATCCTTGCCGCCAAATGATTGTAGGGAGGCTTTGCCCCCCGTTAAGCAATCATTTGAGGCGTTAACTGCTCTAAAATACAAGGGGGAAAGAAGAGCCAGCTCTTCTTTCCCCCTTTGCCATATCCCCATAAGGGAATGTGGAAATTATCAGGGCTAGTGTTTTTCCCGGCACCGGCCCCTTTAACTGGACCCGGCGGCCGCCTTGCGGGCGGCCGTCCGGCATCAGGAAGTTAACGCTTCATGTTGATTACTTGCTCAAGCATGGTGTCAACAGTGGTGATCGTTTTTGAGTTTGACTGGAAACCGCGCTGAGTGGAGATCATATATACGAACTCTTTGGCCAGGTCCACGTTGGACATTTCCAGTGAGTTGGAGTTTACCTGCCCAAGACCGGTAGTTCCGGCAGCACCCTCGGTGGGAGAACCCGAATCGCGGGTTTCACTGTAGAGGTTGCTCCCTTCGCGGTAAAGCCCCTGGGTGTTGATAAAGTCATAGAGCGTAATCTGCCACAAATCCAAAGTCACGCCGTTGTCGTAGCGCACAGACACAACTCCGTCCGTGGAAACCTGAACATTCTGCAAATATCCAAATCCATAACCGTCCTGTTTGGTTTGCGAGGTGGAAGTGTCAGCTACAGCAACAGTGGTATTGCCATCGGACAATATATTTTGCATGCCTCCAAGATTGGCGAGCTGGGTGCCGACGTTAGCGGCCGTGAATCCGGCCGGATAGGTGGTCCAGGACTTGTTGCTGGAATTGATGCCAAAGCTGAGCTCCATCATATAGGGCACGGCGTCCATATTCAAGTCGGTGCCGGACTGACCATACGCCCAAGGAGAGCTGACATTATTTATTCCTGAAAAGTTGGCAACCATCATCGGCACTCCGTTGTTGGAAAGAGGAGCCGGAACCCAGTTGCCGAGATCGTTCAAGTCAACATCGCCTGCGGTGGCTTCGTTTTTGGGCACAAAAGCGGTCATGTCTTTAAGAATTCCGCTGGTGCTCATGGTCAAAGTGCCCGCCATAAGAAGCCCTCGGCTTGCGTCGGTGGTGCTGAAAGAGCTTGGCGAAGCACCGAAAGTTCTATTATCTTCCAGAGGATCCATAGTAACAATGTACTCCCATTGATCCTGCGAGCTGTCCCAGTCAGTGACATCATCTTTGTTGATACGGTCAAAGTAAACCGTCAGATTATGTTTTGTGCCACCTTCATCATACACGGTCAGCGTGGTTTGGTGCGTAAACGCGTTGGTTCCAAGCGGAGGTGAATTTTCCGGGTCAGAAGCATTCCAGTCCTTCAGCAAGGCGAAGAAAGGATCCGTGGTATCGCTTGTCTTTTCACCCTGAATGGTGGAAAGACGATCCAGAATGGTTATGCTGCTGGTATGCTGGGGCTGGCAGGTAAAGGTGCCGAGCTTGATATCCTTGGGCACGCCTGAACCCTTAATTTTTGAAGTCGGGCTGGTCACGGTCTGGGTAGTGGCAATGGCACTGAGCGATTTTTCAATTTCCCACCCTTGCAGAATATAACCGTGCGGATCTACGAGCTCGCCGTCTTTATTAAAACGGAAGTTGCCCGCCCGGGTATAAAAAGTTTCATCCATGGTATTAGGGTTGCGAACCTTAAAAAAGCCGTTGCCGTTAATCGACATGTCGGTGACCGTGTTGCTCTGTTCCTGGGAACCCTGGCTGAAATCGCCCATAATGGCGTTTATCGACGTGCCGCGCCCCATTTGCGCGAAACCGTTGGCGCTGCTTGTATCCTGGTACACAAAGTCTTCAAAATCCATGCGTTGGGATTTAAAGGCAACGGTGTTCACGTTTGAGATGTTGTTGCCTACCACGCTCATTTTTTCACCGTGAGCCAGCAGCCCGGAAACTGCAGTCCACATACTTGAAGTAACACTCATGCTGAACCTCCTGAGTTGTTAGTTGCGCAATTGTTTATCAAAATTTTCATTTTTCACTTTTATAAATAGAAAGTTAACTTAGCTTGCTCTCAAGCTCTTTTTTCTCTTTTTCAAGCTTTTCCTTCTCAGTTTCGGCTACCAACTTTTGCGCTTCGGCGAGGGTTTTGGCTGTCAAAGCGGCAGTAATTTCATCTGCGGTAGAATCGGGGTCGTCCATTATCGCCTGTTTTTCGGTTATGGTTTGCCCATATTCCTCAATAGAGCTTTCAAGTTCCTTAATTTCCTTTGTCAGCCTGATGATACCCTCTTCTGTGCTTTCAACAGTATCGGAGGCCAGCGGTTCGCGAATGGCGGTCACATAGCCCAGGTTGATTACACGCCCGTCCTCAAGGCCCAGATACTGCGTACCATCTTCATAAAATACCCGGTCAACCTTGCCGCTTACCTGGCTGGCAATGGTTACTGCGGTCCCTTCCGAGTTCAGAGCGGACATTCCTATAAGGTACACGCCCTCAGGCGCCTTATTGCCTTGATAGTCATAACCATCCCAGCCCAAGGCATAGGGGCCGCCAGCAGTTTTTGCTCCAAGAGTCAAAGTGCGGATAATTTCTCCGTTTGAATCCATAATATTTACCTGACCGCTGGTGACGTCTTCTCCCAGATAGTAATAAAGCTCGGTTCTGTTACCGCTTGCGTCCACGCTCACCTGGTCGCCGTAGGACTCAACATACTTGCCAAGGAAGCTGGAGGCCGCCAGGTTTTCCTGACGCTGCATGCCCTCGATTACGGTGTCCATGTTCTCCGAAATATTATTCAGGGTTTCCAGTTCGGTAAACTGGGCAAGCTGAGTTACAAACGTGGTGTCGTCCATCGGGTTTAAGGGATCCTGGTTTTGAAGCTGCGCAACAAGCAGCTGCAAAAAAGCCATTTTATCCAGCTCGCTATTCCCTACGGCAGTTTGCTTTGCAAATTCACGTTCTGCCGCGCCAATTATGGTGCTATTAACTGTTCCCATTTTCATTCACCTTTAAAATTAAGCGACTATATAAATCTCTGATTGGGAATTTTTTGCCGCATTTACAGTGTTCACACCTATATTTTGCATGTCGTGTGCCACGCCGGAATCTGCCTGGCGCAGCCTGTGGAGCAGACGCACACGCTCCCTGTATTCCAGCTCCTGCTGGCTGAAATTGTGCTTGGAAGCGCCCTGCCACTGCTGGGAGCTGTCCCTTTCGGCAGCGTTGCTTTGCACCTCAAGGTTATCCACCTTCAGGCCATGGCTCTCCAAAGCCTGGCGAACCTTGTACAGTTGTTCCTCAATCAGCTTGGCTGTTTCCGGATTATCGGGGCGGATAGTCGCGCTCACCTCGTTTTCACGCACAGACACAACAAGTGTGAGCGCTCCGAGATTTCCCGGCTCAAGCTGGAGAGTGAGCTGCTTTACACCTTCTTGCAAATTTTTGAGCACGCCGGAAGCCACCTGATCGAAAACCTGACTGCTGAAACCGGCTGTCTGGACGCGGGCAGCGTTGCTGCTTTGAGCTTGCGCTCCGCTTATCAAAGAGGTGTCGGCATTAACTATCTTGGCTGTGAAAGAGTCATTTGCCAAATTCTGCCTGCTGCTTGCCCCATTTTCAGACGCGCGCCCCTTGAAATCTCCCGGTTGCTGGCCAGCCTTATCTTTGCCGCCGCTGTTGGCAAGATGTTCATCAGCGCTGTCCGAAGCCTTTTCAGCAAATGAAGAAAGCTGGCTTTCCTTCCCCTCGTTTGCAGGGTTGGGAGCTGTCTGGGGCAAAGTTTTTCCTTCCGAAGTAACCTTGTCCAGAATGCGCGTGTTCATTCGGCCGGCAAGCTGGCTTTGACGGTTATCTGATTTGTCTTCAAATTCCTTGCGTTCTTTGGCGCGGGCAAGAACTTCAGCAACAGATCTTTGCACAACATCGGTTCCCTGCACCAGAAGGTCGCTCTGCTTACGCGCGGCCATTTCCGTATTAACCAGGGTAAGGGCATCCGCAAGCCTGGCAGAATTGACTGTTAATGCCGGACTGAAAATGCCTTCCAGCTGCGTCCTTTGAATGTCGGACAAACGGAAAGCCCTGGCCAGAGCGGAAACTTCCTCTTTAGTCACCTCAAATGTTTCATCAAAGGGAAGCGAGGCTATTTTCGCATCCAAAAGATTCCAGACATCAATATCGCCGCCGGCAGCCAAATCATCCATGATTCCCTTGATCTCAGAATCGGAAAAACCAAGCTTGCCCAGCAAATTTTTAAACTGAATCTTCTCATTTGCAGTCAGATCAAAGCTCACAGAAGTATCAATGCCGTCAATATCAATTCCTTGCAGGGCTTTACGCACATCATCAACCCCCACAGAACGTCCCGACTCAATCAAAGAATTCAAACGGTT
>CAZJFJ010000009.1:29168-34141 GCA_964545305.1 uncultured Desulfovibrionaceae bacterium | reverse complement strand
CTGCGCTTCGAACGGGTCAGCTCTTCAGCAACAGCTCCAATGCACTGGTAAATACGCTTCAGGTTTTTTTCCGCATCATCCATGCCCTGGAAAGTGAAATCTATCGGGCTGCGATACTGACGCGATATAAGAAAATAACGCAAGGTCTCCGGCAAATAGCTTTCAAGAATATCTCGAATTGTCTTGAAATTGCCCAAAGACTTGGACATCTTTTCAGAATCTATCTGCACAAAGCCATTATGCATCCAATAACGCACAAATTGACAGGAACAGGCCGCTTCCGTCTGCGCAACTTCATTCTCGTGGTGGGGGAAAATAAGGTCCTGACCTCCTCCATGAATATCCAGAGGCAGGGTGAGATACTTGGCGCTCATTACAGAACACTCAATATGCCAGCCTGGACGCCCCTTGCCCCAAGGGCTGTCCCAGCAAGGTTCACCCGGTTTGGCGGCTTTCCATAAAGCAAAATCCATGGGGTCTTCCTTCTCTTCGCCTGGAGCAATTCGCGCGCCCGCCTGCATTTCATCCAGCGAACGCCCGGAAAGCTTGCCATAGCCCTGAAAATTACGCACCCTAAAGTAAACATCTCCTGAAGGAGTGGGATATGCCGTGCCCTTTTCAATCAAGGTTTCACACATCGCAATCATCTCAGGTATGTTTTCCGTGGCCTTTGGCTCAACATCAGCCCTGCGCACGCCTAAGCGGTCCATGTCCTCATGAAAGGCGGCAATGTATTTCTCCGCGATTTCCTGGCTGCTCACCCCTTCCTGATTGGCCCGGTTGATAATTTTATCGTCTACATCGGTGAAGTTGCGCACAAAACGGACATCCAGCCCCTTAAAGCGCAAATAACGGGAAAGAATATCAAAAACTATCGCCGAACGGGCATGGCCTACATGGCAGTAGTCATAAGAAGTAATCCCGCAAACATACATATCCACCTTGCCTGCTTCTTTGGGGATAAATTCTTCCTTGCGTCTGGCTATGGAATTATAAACCTGCATTGCTCCTCCAAACCATAAAGTATAACTTTAAAAATCAAATTTCTGAATCCGGGTCAGATGCCTTCCGCCTTCAAATTCAGCTTCAAGAAACTCTTTTACAATAGCCAAGGCAACCCCTTGCCCTGTAACTCTTCCTCCAAGGCAAAGCACATTTGCATCATTGTGCTTTCTGGTCATGCGGCCCTGAAATTCAGAAGTGCAAAGAGCGGCCCTGATGCCTTTAACCTTATTTGCCGCCATGGACATTCCAATGCCGGTTCCGCAAATAAGAATGCCAAGGCAGCCTGATTCCAGCACTTCCCTGCAAACCTCGGTTGCAAAGTCGGGATAATCACAACTTTGCCCTGCCGTAAAGGGCCCCAAATCCTTAACTTCATGCTTTAATGATTCCAAACAGGAAATTACAGCCTGTTTAAGCTCAAAGCCCGCGTGATCTGAACCGATCGCTATCCGCATATAAAACTCCAGTGGCTAAAAACTATTCCATACGTTTAATCGGCAAGATTTCCACATTTGAAGGCAAAAGCAAGGCAAGCTGGGCATCGTTGAAACGTCCGGGGTAATCCCGCTCTTTCACCAGTATAATTGCCTTGTGCCCCCTGTCGTGAACAATGGTAAGCTTGCGTACCTTCAAGTCAGAAGTTTCCGCATATTCCATATACATGCTCCAGCCATCGCCGCCCTTCCATAGAACAGGCTGCCCTACGGAATTGAGAATAAGTTCGCCGGGAAGCTCGCCGCGCAAAAGAGTGTAGGAATATCCTTGAAAATTGCGCCCCAAATCAGGATATGACCCTGCTTCGACAATAGCGCTCAAAGAGTATTCCCGGTCAAAAAGCTGGTCAAATCTTCCTTCAAGCAGCTTTGCCATATTTCCTATGGACAAAGGTAACGGCTCGCCAAGCCCGGGCAGCACAAATCTGGGAGTTTCCACCCCCTTATGGGCATATGCTTTTTTATCTTCCGGCACATAGGCGAGAAAATCATTTTCAGCTTCACGCGCGCCAATCACAGTGGAACCGAAACCCGCAGTGGCGTCCAGCCGGAAAGGTTCATCCCCATTGCTCCAGAGATAAAAGGAAAGACGGTTTCCGTTGCCCTTTGGCGGAGTGTAGCGAAGGCTTCCTTCAAGCCGGAATGGCCGGCTAGTTCCAACCGACGCCATTTTGCTGTATTTTTCCCATATCTCGGATGACTTATCCGCCTTGGGCTCCTTGCCCGGAACCTGGGTTCCGGGAGAAACGAGATCAAGCGAGGACGAAGTGTCTTTTACACACCCCGCCAAGGCGAAAACAAGCACGCCAAAAAGCAGAAACAATTTCAAATCGGTTCTAAGCATGACAGCTGTCTTAAATTTCATTCATCTTTTTCCGTATTTCTTCAGAATTGCCCGGATTAAGCTCCAAAGCCCTGCGATATGCATCCTTAGCCTGTTTATTTTTATTTACGGCTTTTGCGATATCGCCATAGTGTTCCCAGATTTCAGGCTCTTCCGGTTCATAGCCAATCGCCCGTAAAATATTCTTGTAAGCTTCCTCAAAGTCGCCAAGCCGGTATTGGACCCAGGCCAGGGAATCTATAATATGGGCATTTTCCGGATCGCCCTCCAGGGCTTTCACAATCAGCTTGCGGGCTCGTTCAAGCTCCACGCCCTTGTCCGCCAAAGT
Source organism: uncultured Desulfovibrionaceae bacterium (assembly GCA_964545305.1). Lineage (GTDB taxonomy): Bacteria > Desulfobacterota > Desulfovibrionia > Desulfovibrionales > Desulfovibrionaceae > RGIG1962. The sequence goes on along the minus strand of CAZJFJ010000009.1, from coordinate 31,470 downwards.
GTATCCGATATAATTCAAAGCAGCTGAATCGTCCGGATGCTGCTTCAAAATTTCCTCCATCACCAACATGGCCTCTTCCTTGCGCCCGGACTGGTCGTAAAGAGCGCCTCTGGCGAACATCAGCTCCGCATCATTCGGGAACTGCTGGAGCGCCTCGCTCAAAACGCGATCGGCCTCATCATATTTTCCTTGCAGAGCGTAAAGGGCTGCCTTGCTTTGCCAGAAACTGCGCTGCCCCGGATATTTCGATATGGCGTCATCCGCAACAGCAACGGCTTCATCAAACCGTTTGTTTTCAGTGAGCACCTGAATTTTATAAATCTCCGCACGCTCATAAATCGGACTCTCCGGGCGAACCATGTTCAAATACTGAAGAGCCTTTTCTACGTCATGGCGGCCATCATAAGTAATCAGAAACAAATAGAGAAATACCTCATCGTCCACCCCGGGAAGAGCAGCCGCTTTAAGGTATATCTGCTCTGCAAAATCCCATTGTTTGCTGGCCATAAAAAGCTGGGCCGCCTGCATTAAAAATGAAATGGACGGCGGGCCCAGTTCAACAGTGGAATATGCCTTCTCAACATGCCCGAGCTGCAATTCGGCATGCACTATTCTCACCCAGATTGAAGGATTTTCACGATCCATCTCAAGCAGTGTTTTGTAAATTTCAAGCGCTTCGGCCGGGCGTTTGTTCTTCTCGTAAAGAAGCGCAAGTTCAGCCCATGCTTCTATAAACTCCGGGTCCTTTTCAACTGCGCGCCTGAGCATGGCTTCCGCGTCCCTGGTTTTTCCAAGGCCGGCCAGCACGCGTCCTTTTGTGTAAAGATAATATGATGTTTTTCTGACCGGCGTGTCTTCTTCAGGAAAAGCAGGATCCATATCTGTGGGTTTTGCCTCCCGTGGAACAAGATTCAATATTTCGTTGGCCTTGCCATACTCTCTGAGCTTGATAAGCAACTCGGCAAGACGCATCGTGAGGCCGGTTTCATCGGGATTCTTTTTAATATAAGCGCTTAAAACTTCTACACCTTGTTGCGTTTGCGCACTTTGCATCAAGATTTCAACATAGAGCAAAACAATCCGTTTGCTGACGGGAAAAAGCCGATACCCTTTCTCCGCGATTTCAAGGGCCATTTTTTTTTCTCCCTTGAACATCAAACTGGAAATGGCATCAACATAAGTCTCTTCCGACGGGTCCATGTCTATAAGAAACCGGACGGAACGCTTTACCTCTTCAACGCTGCCAGAGCGCAAAGATTGCTCCAGCACAAGATAATCATAAATTTTTTCCGCGTTGGAACTCATTTCCCAATCCACAGGGGTGCGCTGCCCTGAAGGGATGAAACACCCCCACACAAGGAAAAACAACGCCAAAATGGCCGCAAGCCCTGTAAAAAAAATCCATTTTTTAAAAATATTACGCATATTTATCCAGCCAGAATATGAGACTAACACTCCAGCCCTTTGTGCAAACGCTAAAGCCCGCTGGTTTTAGCACGTTTGGAATTTCCGCACAATTGCAAAGATGTCTGGCCGCATAATCCAACTTCCGCAAATAAAAACGGTGACACAGATAACTGCGGCCAGAGCCTTTAGTTTTACACTTGTACATTTAAAATTTTCTGGCCTTATCCCCTTGCAGCCCCAAACGGGATTGATGCTGACAGCCTTATGTGCCAAAAGGAATCTCAAGACAACACGCCCCTGAAACAGATTGATTTTGAGACCCCCATTCAATGTTTAACGGCGGAAGCGAATCCCGCCTGCGCCTTGGGGATGGCGGCGATGTTCGCGCCGCCAGGGCATCGTATCAAAAACAACATTTCAATATTAAAATGCCCTAGTGGCGGATCCAGTCTTCTGAAAAATCTTCAATTTCTGTGGACAAATGCTTGTGCAGCTTCTGCAAAAGCCTTGTTTCAATCTGCCTTACCCGCTCACGAGTGATTTTGTATTTGGCTCCGATCTCCCTCAAGGTTGTTGGTTCGTCAGACAAAAGCCTGTTCTGCAAAATATCACGTTCCTTGTCAGACAGCATGGGCATGATTTTCATTAATTCTTCCCGAAGAATATCCGCCAGTTCAACATTTGCAAGATTTTCTTCTGTTCCCGGGCCAAGCGCGGGCAAAAAATCCATACGGCTGGCGTTGGACTCATCATTAATCGGCATATCGAGCGACACATCGCCTCCCTCCATCCGCTGGGTCATTTCGATGATATTTTCCTCACTTACTCCCAAGTTTTCCGCCAAGGTCTTGTTGTCCGGATCAAACCCCTGGGCGAGCAGCCGCTGGCGCTCCTT
>CAZJFJ010000009.1:0-29158 GCA_964545305.1 uncultured Desulfovibrionaceae bacterium | reverse complement strand
TCAGATTATAAAAAAGTTTTCTCTGGGTCTGGGTGGTGCCGATTTTTACCATCCGCCAGTTATCCATAATAAACTTCAGAATATATGCCTTGATCCAGAATGCGGCGTAGTAGGAAAACTTGATTCCCTTTTCGGAGTCAAACTTGTTGGCGGCGCGCATAAGCCCCACATTCCCCTCCTGAATCAGGTCGAGAACATTCTGCATCCAGCGGCGCTGGAAATCCATAGCGATTCGAACCACCAGGCGGAGATGGGAAGAGATCAGCCTAAACGCGGCGTCACTGTCGCCCTCTTTCACCCTGCGCGCAAGCTCCAATTCCTCCTCCGGCTTAAGCATTGGAAACTTGCTGATTTCACGAAGGTAAATGGTAAGGCCGTCCTTTACCCCGCGCTCTGCGGGAGCCGGCAGGGAAGGCGTTGTTATTTCCTCTTGCGGGTCACCCAGGGAAACGGCATCGCCCTCCGGCGTCAAACTGAAATCCGAATCAAAAACATCCCCTTTCAGATACTCCGGCTCCAGGTCTTCGTCTTTTTCCATAAACACGCCGTCTGCATCCGGGCCGCCACTGTCCTCTTCAGCATCGTCTTCAGCGCCGAATTCCAGTTCCGGTTCAAAACCAGCCTCCCCAGCTTCAGGATGATTTTCCCCAGAACCCGGTTTGAACTTGGTTTTGCCTTTTTTGTTTTTAACGTCGAGAACAGTCTTGCCAGATATCGCCGTTTCAACTATACTTTTTTTTATATTTTTCATTCATACACCTTAAAAGCGCTGCCTGTTAAATTTAGTGTTCTAGCCGACTATATAATGTTTGGAGAGCAATTTCAACCTGAATCCATTCAACTACACACAAATTCCGCCATACATATACTAGAAAAGAGTTGACAATTACTTTTTAAAGAGATATTTGAAGCCGGAAAAGTCATTTCAGATTATAGATTTTTAAATCTCGATTTGATCGGGCTTTAGACATCCTGTTATTTTTTATAGCCAGGGTGGCCTTTTTTCGGCCTCCCTTTTTTTTCTTCAATCTTCTGAAAGCCCGCTATAAGTGAATGAACGACGCAATAAAAACAACTGTTGAGGCAATGGCCGCTCCGCTCGCCGAATCTTTGGGGCTCAACATCTGGGGCATTGAAATTTTAGGGACCGCACGCCCGGTGCTGCGCATTTATGTTGAAGGGGAAAATGGCTGCGACATAGACCATTGCGCAGAGCTGTCCAGGCTTTTGGGTTTATCCCTCGATGTGGAAGACGTGATGTCAGGGGCATATTCGCTCGAAATTTCCTCTCCAGGCCTGGAACGGGTATTTTTTTCACCGGATCAATTAAAGCAATATATCGATCAAACTGTCAATTTGATACTATACGACCCTGTTGAAAACTGGCCAGGCCGCAAACGTTTTCAGGGCAAACTGATAAAGACCGAGGGAGACGATATCTTCGTTCAACCGGAAGACAGCGAGGCTGACGCCCCCCCTCTGGCAACTAACTGGCAAAACATACAACGTGTGCGCCTGGTGCACGATTTCAATGCAAACAAAGGCGTAAAACACCCTGTTGGCAAGGCAAGGAGTTAGAAATGGAACTTAAGAAAGCCATTGACCAGATCAGCAAAGACAAGGGCATTGACCGCGACATGCTCGTCCATACTCTTGAAGACGCGGTGCGCACCTCCGTTCACCGCAAGTATGGAGATGATGTTGATCTGGAAGTTTCTTTTAATGAAGAGACAGGTGAAATAGAAGTCTATCACTTTAAAATAGTAACCAAAGAAGTGACTGACCCGACCTCGCAGATTTCCCTGGAAGAAGCTCTCACTCATGATCCCAGCGTGCAGGAAGACGATGAAATGGGCTTCCGCCTTAATGTTGGCGATCTTGGGCGTATTGCAGCCCAGTCGGCCAAACAGGTTATAATCCAGCGCATGCGCGATGCGGAACTGGAAATTATTTTTGAAGAATACAAGGACCGCAAAGGCGAAATCGTGTCGGGCATTGTGCAGCGCAGGGACAAGGCGGGATGGGTTGTGAACCTTGGCCGCACCGAAGCCCTTTTGCCCAAAGAAGAACAAATCCCCCGCGAGCACTACAAGCGGAGCGACCGGGTTGAGGCGATTGTAGTTGACGTGCGTAAAGAAGGGCGCGGCCCCCAGGTTATTGTGTCGCGCGCGCACCGGGATTATATGGGCGCCTTGTTCAAACGCGAAGTTCCCGAAGTGGATGAGGGAATTGTGCAGATTATGGGCATTGCCCGCGACCCCGGAAGCAGGGCCAAAGTGGCTGTCATGTCGCGTGATCGCGATGTGGACCCGGTTGGAGCTTGTGTCGGCATTCGCGGTTCCCGCATTCAGAACATTGTGCAAGAGCTCAGAGGGGAACGCATTGATATTGTGGTTTGGAGCCCGGACATCGCCACATATGCACGCAACGCCCTGGCCCCGGCTATTATTTCCCGCATTACCGTAGATGAAGATGAAAACCTTCTGGAAATTGTAGTACCCGACGACCAGCTTACTAACTCCATCGGGCGCAAGGGGCAGAACGTCAAATTGGCTGCCAAGCTGCTTGGCTGGAAGATAGATGTGTTCACTGAAACCAGGCATGCTGAAATTAAAGACATCGGGCAAGGCCTTGAGCAGATTTCCTCGGTTGTGGAACTGCCTATCGAGCAGTTCCTGGAAACCGGATTTACTTCTATTGATTTGATTAATGAGGCCAGCGACCAGGAATTGCTTGATGCAATTGAAGGATTGGATGCCGACAAGGTTGCCAACCTGCGTTCAGCTATAAATTTCCTGGGTCTGGAAAGCAAAAAAGAAGAGGGAAGCTCGAAAGAAGCCCCCGCTGAAAAAACCGAGGCTGAAGCTTAAAATGGGCGGACATACTCCGGAGAGATCCTGCTGCATATGCAGAAAGCGTTTCCCAAAATGGGAATTGACCCGTTATGCGAAGCAGGAGACTGACGGAGGTAAGCACCCCAAATATCTAAAGGACAGCAAACAAATACTCCCAGGCAGGGGTATTTATCTGTGCCGAGACAAGGCCTGCAATGAAAGCGGGCGCAAAAGATTAAGCATGGCGGCTGAAATTAAGGATTAGCATGAGCGGCGATAAAATTAGTGTAAAAGAACTGGCAGGCATGTTTGGGCTGGAAGCAGCCGCAATGAAGACTGAATTGCAGGCTATGGGCTTTGAGGTGAAGATGGTTACAAGCAGCATTCCCGTTGCAGAGATCGAAAAGATCAAAGCTCGCTTCAAAGAAGAAAAAGGCGCTGTGCCTGAAGAAGCAGCATCTCATGACGAGCCTGAAAATCACAAGGACGAATCCGGCGGAGAACCTCAGGTTGAACGCCGTGAAGTCCAGCCGGGGCTGATTATTCGGCGCCGAAGGGTGAAGGACGTAGAAAAAACCGAGAAAGAGCTTGCCGCTGCCGAGCCTGATAAGCCGGAAGGGCTTGAGGCTCAACCAGTTGCCGTTGAAAAAGAACAGAAAGAGGCCAAGGTTGAAGACGAAAAACCCGAAAAGCCTGTAAAAAAAGAAACCCGGCCCAGGGAAACCCCCGCCGCAAGAATCATCAGCAAGCCTCAGCCGGAACCTGCGCCCCAGGAAGAGAACGAGCCCGAAGACAAAATCGAGCACAAAAAAGAAGCTGCCCGCCATATTGCGCGGCCTGACGCCACATTTGAGCCTGATGAAGAAGATATAAAAGTTTCCAAAGCCGCTGTCGCCAGTGCCCTCAAAGGGCCGGAAACCGCGGAAGAAGCGCAGTCTGGCCCGTCTGAAAAGAGGGAGCAGAAGGCCAACGCTTCTCCCCATGTGCGTATTATTTCCCGCCCGGACCCAGTTCCCAATCTTTTGGAGCCGAAGCTTGAACCGCAGGAAGAACAGCCTTTGAGCAAGAGTTCCGGCGGCCCGCGCCACCAGGACCCCACTACGAAAAAATATGAAGCCGAACGCGACGGCCCCAAGAAAAAACGCGGTTCAGGAAACAGGCGCACGGTAGATTTCAGCGATTTTGGCGATGAGCCGCTGCTCGATCTGGACAAGACAGATATAACTGCTGACTGGGTAGACACCGCCTCGGCCACCGGACGTCCGCAAAACAGACGCCGTTATAAACCACGCAAAGAAGCCCGTGCAGATAACCAGGCCAACACCCAGCCAATTAAGGCGGCCAAGCGAAAAATAAAAATTGACGAATTTATTAAAGTCGGCGATCTGGCCCATGAAATGGGCGTCAAAAGCACCGAGGTGATTAAAATCCTTATGCAGTTTGGCTCGCTTGCGACCATTAACCAGGCGCTCGACATCGACACCGCCACCCTGGTAGCTGCCGAATTCGACTATGAAATAGAAAAAACAGGTTTTTCGGAAGACACCTATCTTACAGACACTGCAGAGAACAATCCGGAAGATCTTAAGCCGCGTCCCCCTGTGGTTACCATCATGGGGCATGTCGACCACGGCAAGACCTCCCTGCTTGACGCCATACGCAAATCAGCCATTGCCCAAGGTGAAGCCGGGGGCATTACCCAGCACATCGGAGCCTATCATGTAACTACTCCGAAAGGGGATATCGTCTTTCTGGACACACCCGGGCACGAGGCGTTTACAGCCATGCGTGCGCGCGGCGCTCAAGTGACCGATCTGGTTGTCCTTGTGGTCGCTGCAGATGACGGAGTTATGGAACAGACCCGCGAAGCAGTCAACCACTCGCAGGCTGCGGGCGTGCCTATTATGGTGGCCGTAAACAAAATGGACAAAGAAAGCGCCGATCCGGAAAGAGTAACCAGAGAGCTTTCAGAATTGGGCCTGGTTTCTGAAGATTGGGGCGGAGACACCATCTTTGTGAAAGTTTCAGCCAAATCCCGTCAGGGAATAGATGAGCTGCTTGAAATGATCGCGCTGCAGGCGGAAGTGCTGGAGCTCAAAGCCAACCCCGACAAGGCAGCCAGAGGGCATATTGTTGAAGCCAAGCTCGACAAGGGCCGCGGCCCTGTGGCCACAGTGCTTATTCAGGAAGGAACCCTGCATCAAGGTGATGTGTTTGTCTGCGGTATCTATTCCGGCCGCGTCAGGGCAATGCTTGATGACCAAGGAAGAAAGATCAAATCGGCAGGCCCTTCCATTCCTGTTGAAGTTCATGGCTTTGAAGGCGTTCCTGAAGCGGGTGAAGAGTTTATTTCCGTGGCGGACGAAAAAATAGCACGCCGCATTGTAGATGAGCGCGCCATCCGCCAGCGTGAAAAAGAACTTGCCCGTGAATCCAGGGTCACCTTGGAAACATTCTTGGCAAGCCGCCCCACCGATCAGGAAACCCTTATACTCAATCTGGTGATGAAAACTGACGTTCAGGGCTCTCTTGAAGCTATCAGCGAGGCGCTGCAGAAGCTTGGCACGGAAGAAGTGCGCGTAAACCTGGTGCATGGAGCCGCCGGTTCAATCACAGAATCGGATGTTCTTCTGGCCTCCGCTTCCAATGCAATCATCATCGGGTTTAACGTGCGCCCCACCTCCAAAGTTAAGGAACTGGCCGAGCAGGAGAAAGTGGAGATCCGTTTCTACGACATTATTTACAATCTGGCCGACGATATCAAGAAGGCCATGGAAGGCCTGCTCGCCCCTGTAGTTACCGAAGTCTATCTGGGTCAGGTGGAAGTGCGCGAAACCTTCAGCGTTCCCAAGATGGGCACCATCGCGGGCTGCTTTGTGGTGGACGGTAAAATTACCAGAACGGCCGAAGTCCGCCTATTGCGTGAAGGCGTTGTAATTTACACAGGAAAGGTAAATTCCCTTAAACGCTTCAAAGACGATGTAAAGGACGTGGTTAAGGGTTATGAGTGCGGCTTGTCCCTTGAAAACTACAACGACATCAAAGTGGGCGACATTGTTGAAGCCTTTGAAAGGCAGGAGCAGGCAGCCACTTTAAGTTAAAAACGGCCCCGGCGGCAATTTTGTTTCCGGGGCGAATATTCCAATGGTGATAGGCGTACTTACAGTTGAATATGCTCTGCACGGCAACGACTCGCTTAAAGGCAAACGGCGTGTGGCCAACAGTGTGAAACAAAAGACCAGAAACACTTTTAACGTGGCCATAGCTGAAGTTGAAACAGAGGATTCTCTGACCAGGCTGAAACTGGCGATTGTGTCGGTAAGCAACAGCGAGCGCCATTTGACCAGCAGGCTGACCAAGTGCCTGTCGCATCTTGAAGCCTGCTGCCCCGAAGAAATGGTTTATAGCGATATGGAATTTTACGGGGTTGAATAATTTATGCCCGAAATCCTTCAGGAAGTATGCAACACACTTAAAGAACGGGACAATTTCCTAGTTGTCAGCCATGCCACGCCCGATGGCGACGCAATTGGCTCCCAACTAGGCATGGCCTGTATTTTAAAGGCGCTGAACAAAAATTTCCGCCTTTATAACCTGTCGGGTATCCCCGCCACATTAAGCTGGGTAAACACAGGCTTTGAAGTTCTGGAAAACCTTTATGAACTTGGCGAATTCAAAACAGACATCTGTATTTTCGTAGATTGCGGTGACAGCTCCAGAGCAGGACAAGAGATTCGCGCCATGCTTGAAAGCAGAGCTTTCCCCACAAGCCTCTGCATTGACCATCACCGTGAGAATCCGGAATTTGCTACAGTAAACTGGGTTGACCCCACAGCATCTTCCACAGCCTACATGGTGGCGAAAATAGCCCAAAATCTTAAAATTCCGCTGGAAGGCCCGCTTGGAAGATTTATCTACCTTGGCCTGGTGGAAGACACCGGTTCATTCAGCTACGGCAACACAGACGCAAGAACCCTTGCCCTGGCATCGGAAATTGTAGGGCTTGGGCTTAATGTAGGACAATTCAACACCTGCCGCGAGCATATCTGGAGCATGGAAAGGTTGCGCTTCTGGGGCAGGCTTTCAAATGATATTCAGCTTGCCCACAACAAGACCATAGCCTATGTTTGCGTTACACAGGCCATGCTGGATGAAGCAGGGCTAAACGTGGTGGATTTGAGTGATTTCGCTTCCTGGATGCGTCGCATAAAAGGCACAAGGGCGTGTGCGTTAATTCGTGAAAATGGACCGGGCCGGGTAAAGGTCAGCCTCCGCTCATCTCTGAACGTGAATGTACAAAAGGTGGCAGTTCATTTTGGAGGAGGCGGCCATATAAACGCCGCCGCCATGGAAATGGACGGCACGGTAAAAAACGCGGTGGACTCTGTGCTGCCCCTGCTGTCAAAAGAAATTGATCTGGCGGGAAACGAAGCCGCCTGCAGCTGAATTTCATGAGTAGCGCTAGCAATATTTTTCCGGATGGGGTATTAGTAGTCAACAAACCCAAAGGCCCCTCCTCCGCGGGCTGTCTTAACCAGGTAAAACGCGCACTCGGCATAAAAAAGGCCGGGCACGCGGGCACTCTCGACCCCATGGCAAGCGGAGTGCTTCTGCTGCTGCTGGGCCAAGCGACAAAACTTTCGTCATACTTGATGGGCAGAAAAATATACAGCGGAACAATTGAACTTGGGCGCACAACAGACACATGGGATGCGGAAGGCGAAACTCTTGAAACTAAAGAGATTGACAACATTGCCCTTTTGAAGGTAAAACAAGCAGTTGAGGAATGGCTTGATCAAACAGATCAGGACGTTCCCCCCTATTCAGCGGCAAAACACCAAGGCCAGCCGCTTTATAAATTAAGCCGCCAAGGGTTGCCTACCCCTAAAAAAACAAAGGCAATAAAAATTTTCAGGGCTGAAATGCTCGATTTTGAGCCGCCCTATATTAAATTTCGGGTTGAATGCAGCTCCGGCACCTACATCCGGTCCCTGGCCCACAGCTTGGGGATTCGCTTAGGCAAAGGTGCCACCTTAACGGAGCTGACCCGGGAATACAGCCATCCTTTCAGCATTGAACAGGCTGTTTCGGTTGAAGAACTTGTAGCCAGACCGGACTTGGCGCTTGACAAAACAATTGGACTTGTTGACGCCCTGCCCGACTGGCCCAAAGCGGTTCTTGACCGGGATTTAGAACTTGCTGTTAAAGACGGCAAATTGATTCCATGCCCCTTGCATATCGTTCAGGGCAGCCATGTGTTGCTTGTGAATGAAGACAACGTGCCTCTGGCTATTGCAGAGAAGGTTGAAAAAGAGGATGGAAGCAGCCTGAAAATACTCAGAGGGCTTTGGCGCTAACATTTGTCAATCTCAATGGAGGAACCAGCTGTGGCAATGACAACCGAGGAAAAAAAAGAAATTATGGGCAACTTCGCCCAGTCTGAAGGCGACACCGGCTCTCCTGAAGTGCAGATCGCCCTTCTAACTTCACGCATCAACTCTTTAACCGGTCACTTCAAGACCCATGCGAAAGACTTCCACTCCCGGACAGGCCTTCTGCGCATGGTTGGTCACAGGCGCAAACTGCTGTCTTATCTCAAAAAAATAGACATTCAGCGCTACCGTGATCTGATTGAAAGACTCAATCTCAGAAAGTAATTACAAGTAAGGGGAGCTTGCAGGTTAACCAAAGCTCCCCTTACCTATCTTCCACCTTTAACATTTTAATCTGAAGGAAGGGGGCCCCGGACATAGCGTTAATCAGCAATTAACCCTATTTTCGGTATCCCCTTCAGCGAACTTCATTAAGGATTGTATATGGACAATATTTTTAACGCTAAGAGAGTTACCGCCCAAATAACCGGCACTGAGGTGATTATTGAAACCGGACGCCTTGCCAATCAGGCCGATGGTTCCGTATGGATTCAATGCGGCGGCACAGTTGTGCTGGTAACGGCGTGTCACGCCCCGCTGGAGCGGGAAACCGATTTTTTCCCGCTGACTGTAGAGTACGGGGAAAAAATGTATGCGGCAGGACGCATTCCCGGTTCTTTTTTCCGTCGCGAGATTGGCCGTCCGTCGGAGCGCGAAACGCTTGTTTCACGCCTGATCGACCGCCCCATACGCCCCATGTTCCCTAAAGGGCTCTCCGCCGAAGTGCAGGTTCTTGCAAACGTAATTTCAGCCGACCAGATAAATGACCCGGACACGCTCGCCCTCACCGGAGCCTCCGCCGCTTTGATGCTTTCATCGCTGCCATTCAACGGCCCCATTGCCGGGGCGCGCATAGGAAGAGTTGATGGGCAACTAATACTTAACCCCACAACCAAACAGCAGGAAGAAAGCGATCTCAACCTGGTTTTCGCAGCCAGCCGCGATGCGGTTGTCATGGTTGAAGGCGAAGCCAAATTCGCTTCCGAGCAAGATATTATTGATGCGCTGAACTGGGGCCAGGACCAGATTATTCCTTTGCTTGATGCCCAGGAAGAGCTGGTAAAAGTTGCCGGCAAAAAAAACATGGAGTTTCTTGCTCCTGAAGTCTGCCCGGAACTGGAACAGATGGTTAGCAGCTTGGCCAAAGAATCTTTGGAAAAGGCCCTGACCATTCCTGAAAAGATGGAACGGCGTGACGCCCGTGATCAGGTGCGCGAAACAGTGATGGTCGCGCTTGCAGAAAAGGAAGAATACGCCTCAAATGCGGAACTGCTTGCCAAAATAAAGGCTCAGGCCGCTGAAATTCTTTCCGCTATGGAAAAGAGCATTGTGCGCCAGCGCATCGTAAAAGAAGGCGTGCGTATTGACGGGCGCGACACTAAAACCGTCCGGCCCATTAAAATCGAAGTAGGCCTTCTCCCGCGCACCCATGGTTCCGCCCTGTTTGGCCGCGGCGAAACAAAATCCCTGGTGGTGACCACCCTGGGCAGTTCGACAGATGAACAGCGCATGGATTCATTGCTGGGAGATGTAAGCAAACGCTTTATGCTCCATTACAATTTCCCGCCTTTCTCGGTTGGAGAAGTTCGCATGCCGCGCGTATCCCGCCGCGAAATCGGCCACGGAGCCTTGGCGGAAAAGGCCATTGCCCCCATTCTGCCAGAAGCTGACAACTTTCCCTTCACCTTGAGGGTTGTGGCCGAAACAATGGAATCAAACGGCTCTTCCAGCATGGCTGCCATTTGCGGCGGCGTTCTTTCCCTCATGGATGCAGGCGTTCCAATCAAAGCCCCGGTAGCAGGCGTAGCCATGGGGCTGATCAAGGAAGACGACCAATTTATCGTTCTTACCGACATTCTTGGCGATGAAGACGCCCTTGGCGACATGGATTTCAAAATTGCGGGAACCAGCGAGGGCGTAACGGCTGTTCAGATGGACATTAAGATTTCGGGCATTCCTACTGAAGTTATGGCCAGAGCCATGCAACAGGCAAAAGAAGCCCGCCTGCATATTCTTGGGGAAATGGAAAAAGTGCTTGACCGCCCGCGCGGCGAGCTTTCCAGCTACGCTCCCCAGCACGAAGAAATTGAGGTCAATCCCGATGTAATCCGTCTGATTATCGGGCCTGGCGGAAAAAACATCAAAGCAATTACCACTGCCACCGGAGCAAGCATAGACATTGACGACAGCGGAAAAATCTCCGTTTTCGCACCAGACACAGAGTCTCTTGAAGAAACCAAAAAGATGATCCTGTTCTACGACCAGCATGCCGAATTGGGCCAGAACTACATGGGCAAGGTTGTTAAGGTAATGGAAATTGGTGCCATTGTGGAAATACTGCCAAACCTTGAAGCCCTTGTGCACATCTCCCAGCTTGATATAGAAAGAGTGGTCCAAACGGAAGATGTTTGCAAAATAGGCGATGAAATGAACGTAAAGGTCATTGAAATTAATGGAGACCGCATCCGGGCCAGCCGTAAAGCCATTCTTTTGGAAGAAGACGGCATTCCGTGGAACCCGGCTGATACCGCCCGCCCCGCGCCCCGCGGCGATAGAAATGAACGCGGCGGACGCGACAGAGACCGTGGCGACCGCGGCAACAGAGGCGGACGTGAGCGCGGCGGACGCGACAGATATTAAAGATGCAGTAAAGCCCCTGACAAAATCAGGGGCTTTTTTTGTGCATAGCCCACTCCCGCTAGGCAGTGGATTTTTATTTTGTTTTAGGAGGCTGCTTATGAAAAACACACTGACTGTAAATGGTAAAGAACACCCGTGCAGAACCTGACCGTAGCCTTATAACAGCCTGAAATAGAAAATTTCGTCCGCCAAGCCGCCCCTGATTGCAGCTGTGCGCTCAGAGGCCAAACACCTCCTGAACTCGACATATTTATCGTTTGACCAAATAATAAAAGGCGGGCAATCTCTAGAGCAGCTTAACGCCTCAAATGATTGCTTAACAGTCGGCAAGGCCGCCCTGCAATCATTTGGCGGCAAGGATTTGAAGACAAATCCTTGCAGAGTGTTTTAAGTGTAAAATGCTCTAAACCCGGATGCGGACAAAGCTGTAGTCTGCCACTCCGGGTACAGATCGGCCATAGCGGCCAGCCTTCTTAAGGCCCACGGGCAAAAGAACCTCCGCCTGCTCGCCGGCGGCATTGCCCTGTTGAACGAGAAATAAATTCATGGAGTAAATTATGGCAAACCCTGTCGTTCTTGTTGAAACCAATTTTGGAAATTTTAAGATAGAACTCTACGAAGAAGAATCCCCCAAAACCGTAGCCAACTTCCTGCGTTATGTAGCGGACGGTTTTTATACGGACACCCTGTTTCACCGCGTCATTTCGGGATTTATGATCCAGGGGGGAGGGATGACATCTGATTTTCAAAATAAACCGCCCACTTACGAACCGGTGGTTAACGAAGCGGCCAACGGGCTTAAAAATTCAAGAGGGACTGTGGCCATGGCCCGCACCCAGAACCCGGACAGCGCCACCTGCCAATTTTTTGTAAATCTGGTGGACAACGACTTCCTCGATTGCACTCCGGGAGCCTATATGGGAGAAGGCTACGCCGTTTTCGGAGAAGTTGCCGACGGCATGGAAGTGGTGGACAAAATCGCCTCTGTTCCCACAGACAGCAAGGGCTTCCAGATGGATGTTCCGGTTGAGGATGTAATTATAAAAAACGTTTCGTTGCAGGACGGCCAATAACCCTCAATGAGTTTCGCTACGTGCAAGGCAGGGCCAGCCTGGCTTGATCAACGTTAACACATTACCCGCGGGCAAGAAGTTGCCCAGAGAAGGGCTCATAGAAATTTCAAACGGAAGTGTCACCCCAAGAAAAGTCATTATGCCTGGGCGATGCGCCGGCCTGAAGATTTCCGCTAGAAACATCCGCCCTTCCAGAAATAAACGGAATAAAAAGCCCCAGTAGTCTTGGATATGCAAAAGCCAGGAAGCTGGGGCTTAATCAGGCGAAGTCGCATTTCATCATGTTTATGCATTCAAGCATTTGAGCCCTGTTCAACCTTTTGCATGCAATTCCCCCGCACTCCCCCTGCTTGCATCGCTCCGAACATGGCCGCCCCCCTTGCCTCTGGCTGACTTGCCCTCCGGATTCAGACCCTGCACAGCCGGACCACCATGAAGCTGTATGGCCTATTCTGGAAAAAAGCCTTATCCCGGAAGACAAAATCCTGAACATTTCAAAAGAGCCCGCTTTTGCCTTTGACCAAGGCGCCCTGAATACGTTAAATAAAAATGTGATATCATTTTAGCCGACATAAAACCGTAAGCGAGACTGGATGAAGAATATCTATATAACCGCAGCCGAACCGTACACAGGCAAATCAATTATCGCTCTGGGCATGATGCAAGCCCTTTTACAAACCGCCCGCAAGGTGGCTTTCTTCCGCCCCATTCTCCAAAATTCCGACGGCAGTTTTCTGGACAACGACATCAACCTCATCCTCTCCTACTTTGAACTGAATATGAACTATGAGGATGCTTACGGGATAAGCGCAAGCAGGGCCGCCACCCTTTTAAACTCGGGGCAGCAGAACAAACTTGTTGAAGAAATTCTCTATAAATACAAAAAACTTGAGTCCAGCCACGACTTCATTTTGTGTGAAGGAACGGATTTTTTAGGCCGTGATGCGGCTTTTGAGTTTGACCTCAACACTGAGATAGCAACCAATCTCGGCGGAGCCGTCCTTACCGTTGTAAGCGGAAAAAACCGCTCGCCCGACAATATAGCAGATTTTTCAAAACTCACCCTGAATTCGCTTAAAGCCAAAAGCCTGGACAACTACGCGCTGGTCATAAACCGCTGCGCCCTTTCTGCCAAAAAACGCAAGGAAGTCATTGAAAAAATTATCCGGGATCAAAATGACGAAACCTCCCTGGTTTTTGCGCTTCCGGAAAACAAGATGCTGGCGAAACCCCATCTTGGCGATGTTTTGCAGCATATGGACGCAATCATGCTTTCAGGGCATGACCGGGTTGAAATCATGGTTGAAGAAATAATGCTGGCCGCAGGCGGAGTCGGCAGTTTCATCAAGGACATAAAAAACGGTTCTTTGGCCCTGGTGCAATCTGACCGGGAAGACATTATGCTGGCAGCTCTCGCCTCACGCGGTTCCACCGCCTGTCCGGACGTAGCAGGCCTGCTTGTTTGCGGCAAACAGAAACCCTCAAAGGAAATCAGCAATCTCATCAAAGGACTCGGCAGCCCGCCTTTACCCATGCTTTACACTGCGGCGAGCACCAAGGAAGCGCTCTTGAGGCTTACCTCCCTGCACAGCAAGCTTTCCCTTAAAGACGGCAGGAAAATCGCAGCAGCGCTGAATCTGTTCGAGCAGCATGTAAAGGTGAGCCGTTTGTCTAAAGCCATTGTCAAAGCCAAATCAAATAAAATCAGCCCTAAAATGCTTGAACTCAGGCTGATTGACTATGCCCGCCGCAAAAAAATGCATATAGTCCTGCCCGAAGGCGATGAAGAGCGCACATTGCAGGCGGTGGAACTTCTGCTGGCCAGAAACGCCGTCAATATAACCTTGCTGGGCAATGAGCAAAAAATCCGGAGCAAGGCAAGCCAGCTGGACGTGAACATTGACGGGGCCAGGATAACAGACCCGCAGACCGCCTCAAACATTGAAGAATACGCCGCAACATACCACGAGCTGCGCAAGCACAAGGGAACCACCCCGGAACAGGCAATGGAAACCATGCTCGACCCCGCATATTACGGAACAATGATGCTTTACAAGCGGGAAGCGGACGGACTGGTTTCCGGAGCGGTGCATACCACCGCCAATACCATCCGCCCCGCCTTTGAAATAATTAAGACCAATCCGAACGTGAGACTGGCTTCATCAGTCTTTTTAATGTGCATGCAAAATCATGTGTTCATATTTGGCGACTGCGCCGTGGCGGTGGACCCTACCCCGGAAGAACTGGCGGACATAGCCATAAATTCTGTAAAAACAGCCGAAATGTTCAGCATTCCTCCCAGGGTAGCCATGCTCTCCTACTCCACCGGAACTTCCGCCAAGGGCGCGGATGTGGACAAAGTGGCGAAAGCTACCGAGATTGTGAGAAAACGCATGCCGAAACTGCCTTTGGAAGGCCCCATTCAATATGATGCGGCCATCGACCCTGAAACCGCGAAAGTAAAACTTCCCGGCAGTCCTGTGGCGGGCAAGGCAACGGTATTCATCTTTCCTGACCTGAACACCGGGAACAACACTTACAAAGCCGTTCAAAGGGCGGCGGGAGCCGTGGCTATCGGGCCAATTTTGCAGGGGCTGAAACTGCCTGTAAACGACCTTTCCCGCGGGGCAACAGTTGCCGACATTGTGAATACCATTGCAATTACCGCCATCCAGGCCCAGTCAAACAAATAACGCCCATGAATGGAGAACGCATGAAAATTCTGGTAATCAACGCGGGCAGCTCTTCAGTAAAATACCAGCTGTTTCTTATGCCCGAAGGCCTTTCCCTTTGCATGGGCAAGGCCGAACGCATAGGAGAGCCTGGGACCGGTTTTATCAAACACAAACTTGCACCGGACAGCCCGGAAGAAAGAAAAACAGTATTTGAACATGATTTCCCGAATCATGCCAGCGCACTTAGAAAAATAACGGAAATACTGACAAGTGAGGACTGGGGGGCCATCTCCAGTCTCGGCGAGATTGAAGGGGTGGGACACCGTGTGGTTCAAGGAGGCGAGCTTTACAAGTCTTCCCTCATCATAAATGAGGAAGTGTGCAAAGGAATTGAGAGCATGATACCGCTTGCGCCGCTGCACAACCCAGCCAACCTGCAAGGCATAAAGGTCGCTCTCGAAATGTTCCCCGGCGTTCCTTCAGTCGCCGTGTTCGACACCGAATTCCACCAGACCCTGCTCCCGGTGGCGTATACCTACCCGCTGCCATATAAATATTATGAAAGCCTGCGCCTGCGCCGCTATGGGTTTCATGGCATTTCCCACCGCTATGTAGCGCGTCAGGCAGCAGAAATGCTTAACCAGCCAATAGAGACATTAAAACTGATTTCATGTCACTTGGGGAGCGGAGCATCTATAGCCGCCATCGCCAGCGGCAAATGCATTGATACCAGCATGGGGCTGACCCCCATGGCCGGGCTGGTGATGGGATCCAGAAGCGGCGACATCGACCCGTCCATCCATGGATTCCTGATGCGCCACACCGGCATGAGCAACGAAGAACTGGAAGACATGTTCAACCGGAAAAGCGGCCTGATCGGTATTTGCGGCAGGAACGACATGAGGGACATTCACGAGGCCCGGAAAAATGGGGACAGGCTGGCCCAGCTTGCCTTTGAAATCTTTTGCTACAGCGTTAAAAAGTATATAGGAGCATATGTTGCGGCCTTGGGCCGGGTGGATGCCGTTATTTTTACTGCGGGCATCGGCGAAAATGACCCCATGTGCCGAAAACAGATTTGCAGAGGGCTGGAAGGCATGGGGATAGTTCTCAACCGCAAGCGGAACCTGGCGGCCGACGGAAGCTGTGGAATCATAAGCATGATTGCAAGCCCGGTAAAAGTGCTCGTAGTTCCAACTAATGAAGAAAAAGAAATCGCAACTTCAACCTGGCAGATCTTGGCCGCTGGTACCCAGCGCGCTTAAACAGCCTTTTTAAAAAGCAGACAACTGATGGATTTAAGCATTCCTCTTCCTGAACACGCAGTGCTGCAAGCGCTGACAGCAACCACCTTCACCTGGCTGATGACCGCGCTGGGGGCGGCCACAGTTTTCTTCAGCACCCAAAATGTAACCAAACTAGGAGCCAACCTCATGTTGGGCTTCGCAGCCGGAGTGATGCTGGCGGCAAGCTATTGGTCACTGCTGGCGCCAGCCATACAAATGTCGGAACATCTGGGAAATCTGGCGTGGATGCCTGCCACAACCGGGTTCATTGCCGGAGCTCTGTTCTTGCGCTCCGCCGACATGCTTCTCCCCCACCTCCACTACTACGCCAACGTTAAAGACGGCCCTAGAAGCAAATTCAGACGCAGCACGCTGCTAATGTTCGCAGTAACTTTGCACAACTTCCCCGAAGGCCTGGCTGTTGGGGTGGCTTTCGGAGCCGCCGCCAGCGGCGTGCCGGAAGCGGGAATATTCGGAGCCTCGGCGCTGGCCCTTGGCATAGGTATTCAGAACATCCCCGAAGGCGCCGTTATTTCACTTCCTTTACGGGCCGAAGGCATGTCTAAATTCAAGGCGTTTATGTTTGGACAGGCCTCCGGCCTGGCAGAGCCCATAGCAGGGGTCATCGGCGCGGCCGCAGTGGTCTGGATGGCCCCGATTCTTCCATATGCTCTGGCCTTTTCAGCCGGAGCCATGGTTTTTGTGGTGGTAGAGGAAGTTATACCGGAATCACAGGCAGGAGAGCATGGCGATCTGGCCACTATGGCGCTTATCTTCGGATTTGCCCTGATGATGGTGCTGGATGTGGCCCTGGGGTAGAACCGATTAATTTTGAGACGCCTCTTCGGCATTTAGCGTTGCTGTCTTCATCCGTACAACTCAAAAATTTGTCTACGGCTGAAGCAACGGCAGAAGTGAACCCAGCTTAGCCTTCAGGGCGGGCGGCACAGCTTGCTCCGCCAGAGCATTTTGCCAGAAACAAGCTTATAATGTTAAAATGCTCTGGTTTTTAGGGTTAATACCTTCATCAAAACAGAGCGTTTTTTCTGAATTATAATGCAAAAACCAAAGTGGCCCAAAGCCCCTAGAGCAGTTAACGCCGTCAAATGATTGCTTAACATCCGGCAAAGCCGCCCTGCAATCATTTGGTGGCAAGGATTTGAAGACAAATCCTTGCAGAGCCTTTCAAGTGTGAACTGCTCTAAATCTCCGGTACTGTATCAAACTGCCGGAACGTGCCCTCAGGGATGCCGCGTGCTTGTCCTGTTCCGGAGCCAAGTCCTGCCGCCTGCCCGGATACTACGGCAGACGGAGCAACAACATCTCCTGGTGCGATACTGCTGCCAGCAGCCGTACCGGACGAATTGTTCAGGTCTTTCACGGACTCAGCGCGCCCCAAAGAAACTGCTGAATCAAAAAGCGTTCCCTGCCCTGCTCCATATGGAGATTGGGGCTCAGAAGAAGAAAGGGTTTGAGAAAATGGAGCTTTCATACCGGAGAATCCGGGAATCTGCATGGCGCTGGCGGCGGCCGACTGCATATCTCCAGCCGGATTGGCCGGATTGAACACGGGAACCTCGGTAAGAGCGCCCGGCACCATGGGGTTGATAATTTTAACGCCAGGAGAAGCTTTCTGCCCCATGCCGTCAGGAACAGCAGGGCCTGAAGTTTTTTCCTTCAACGCCGCAATGGAACCCACCCCCGAAATATTCGGCTGCAAATTGCCCACATATGCATTGAACGCTGTGGACAACTGCTTATTCCAGTCCGTTCCAGCCTGTTCGGAAGCTTCTTTGTTCACGCCCTCTTCGCCTCCCCCTGCTGCTGATGCGCTCTGGGCGGTCGAGTTGTCTGCATTCGCCTGTTCAAGGTGTTCATCTTCAATTGCGTCATAAAGAGCGCCAGAGTCGTCCTTGCCTTCTTGCGCAAGCTTGGCCTCAGAGTCGGCCTTCAAACTGCCGTAGCGGGGTTTAAGCTCTATTCCCTGCCCATTTTCTGCAAGCTCCTTCATTTCCTGCCTGCCCTTCAAAATACCGGGGGAAGTAGCCCTGCTCGCATTGCCAAGCTTCACGTTCAACTGTTCATAAAGCATGTCCGCAAGCCCGATGCCACCGGCGGAAGCCATTTTTTTAGACAACTCCACATCAAACAAAGACTGGTACATTTCCTGGTCACGGCTTTCCATCAAGCCGGACTTGGGAATTCCCTGACGCATCTGTTCCCAAATTTTTTGCAAAAACACGGCCTCAAAGCCTTCACATGCTTCACGCAGCTGCTTTTCTTTATTCTGACCGCCCTGAATATGCTTTTTCAGTTCATCAATTTGCAGCTTTCTCTGCGTTTCATTATCCGAATATCCGGCAACCGCAAGCCGCGGATCAACAATAGGCAAGCTCATTTAGATCACCTCCAAATCTGCATGCAGGGCCCCGGCAGCTTTCATGCTGCGCAAAATGGAAATCAGGTCCCTTGGGGTGGCGCCAATGGAGTTCAACCCGTCAACCAGTTCCTGAAGAGTAGCGCCTTCCAAAATTGTAAGGCGGCGCTCTTCTTCCACCACATTCAAATCGGTCGCAGGGGTCGCGACAGTCTGCCCCATGCTGAACGGACCGGGCTGGGACACAGCCATGCCCTCCTGCACCATAACCTGCAAGCTACCGTGCGCCACAGCCACTCGTGAAATGCGCACATCACGCCCAAGCACAATGGTGCCGGTTTTCTCATCAACCACAACCTTGGCCGGAGAATCGGGAGTGATTTCAATATTTTCCAGAGAAGCGAGAAGAGGAACCAGATTGTTCCGATACTCGGGAGGAACGCTCAAATCAACGGTCGTGGCGTCCACCGCTTTGGCAAACTGCCCGCCCATGGCGGCGTTAAGGCGCTCCGCCACCTGCATGGTGGTGGAAAAATCGGCCACAAACATACTCAGGCTTATTTTATCCTGAGTATTGAAGTCAAAGGGAACACCCCGCTCAACAATGGCTCCTCCGGGAATACGGCCCACCGTGACCACGTTTTTGGTTGCGCTGGCCGCCGCGCCTTCAACGGAAAAGCCTCCCAAAGTAATCGGGCCTTGAGCGATACTGTAAATCTTACCGTCCACACCTGAAAGAGGAGTTTGCAGCAAAACGCCGCCCTGCAAGCTGGTGGCATCGCCAATGGAAGAAATTGTAACGTCAAGAGTGGTGCCGGGTTTGGCGGAAACCGGCATTTTGGCGGTTACCATAACGGAAGCCACGTTCTTGGGCTTGAGCTGGCGGGAATCGACAGCCACCCCCATCTTTTCAAGCATGTTCACCATTGATTGCATGGTGAACACCGAATCCTTTTTGTCTCCCGTGCCAGATAGCCCTACAACAAGCCCATAACCAACCAGCTGGTTATCGCGCACGCCGCTGAAATTGGCGACATCCTTGATTCTGACTGCCCCTGCCGGAGCCGGCCAGGCCAAAAGCAGCACACTCAGCACTGCCAAGGCGGCCTTGAAACTTTTTTCTATAACTTTACACATGGCTTGTTCCTGGTATTCAATTTGTTGACTTCTCAATCCATTCAAGCAAGGGCTGTGCCAAGCGCCTACCCTTATTTAAATTGGCCAGAGCAGGTCAAGAATGCGGGTAAGCCAGCCGGGGGACTGTTTGTCGGCAAGCGTGCCCTTGCCGAAGATTGCTATTTTGGCGTCCGCTATTTGCGATGAATTGACTGTGTTGTCCGACTGTATGTCGCGTGAGCGCACAAGACCCGCCACTACAAGATACTGAGTTTCGTCATTCACCCTGGTTTCGCTTGCGCCCTCAATCTGCAAAAGCCCTCCGGGCAACACGTTGATTACCCTTGAGGCTACGGTAGCCATTACCTTGTTCGAACGTTTGGTTTCTCCGGTCGAGTCGAATTTGCTTTCCGTTTTGGTATTGAGAAGGTACTGGCCGTCGATGTTTCCTTTATATATGTCCACATTGCCCCAAGGCAGAGGAAGCATGGAAACGCTGTTCCGCCCGAAAAATTCAGGCGCCTGAATCTTATATTCATTGGTTTTATCCGCAGTGGTGTCGGCCTTGTTGGTGGCGTTGTTGTTCTCTTCAATGTTGACAATGACAATGTCGCCAACTCGGCGCGCACGGCCGTCCTCAAAAAGCAGATTCGCATTGGCATCGTTGAACAGCGAGCCTGGGTTAGCCGCTATTTCAGCCGGGGTCATTGTTTGCGGCGGAGGAACCACCGGAAGCGTAGGCCCCACCTCATTTTTCCCGGCATTGCATCCGGCCAGCAGCAGCAAACCGGCGCCTATGCATAAAATTTTGGACCGCATAAGCTTACTCCTTGAATTATTATCATCGCTCGTCCGCCTAATTTACAAGAACCGTGTCCGTTCCCTGCACAATGGCGGTAATCAGCTTTTTACTTTGCAAGTTACGCACCGTAACAGTTTCTCCAAGCGCTGCGTCCGCCTGTGCCTGCGCTCCCACTTGCAGCCGGACGTTGCCCTTTTCATAGATCAAGTTCACGGTTCTGCCCCGGCGCACAGTCGGCACTCCCGACAGATCGGAAACGTAAATAACATCTTCCGCTCCTATGCTGCGCATCACTCTGAAAGGACCGCCACGGCCATCCCAGATGCCGCTCAAATCACCCCGCAAGGAAGCGAGATTCTTACGCATGAACTTGATTTTATCCACATCAACGCTATCTTCTTTGTTCAATGGCACGCTGGCGCAAGGAACACTCACCCATAAATTCACAAACGCAGAGCCCGTATAGCGGTGAAGGACGCTTCCATCCAGGTCTTTAACCACAAAACGCAGTGACATGCGCCCTGCACCAGGTTTGCTGAGCAATTGCGGCTCAATGGTCTGCTGTGAATGTGAAAGAAAAATGTACTCCGGAGCGCTGATGTCGCTCAGGTTAACCTCTCCGGGCAAGCCCACAGTTTCAGAGGTCAAATATTTGACCGTCATCCCCCTCAGCTCTGGCTCAAGAATTACGGCCCCTCCCTGCTGAATGGCAAGCGAAGACGGGTAAATGCAGATGCGCTCCAAATCTTCAAGATAGCTGCGCATTTGCACCTTAAGCTTGTTTTTGTTTATGCGCATGGGCTGTCCGATAGTTTCAGGCGCAAGCCAAAGTTGTTTGTTCTTTATGCCTGCCCAAAGTTCTTCAGGATAATCCCCAAGCGGATCCGCAATTTCACCCAAACGCACATACTGGCTGCCAACCACCGCCGCATCGCGAATTTTAATTCTCCACTCCTTGCCGCTTTGCTTTACCGCAGCGGGGGCAGGTTCCGTTGCAGCGGGTGCAAGCTCTGTTGCAGCGGATTCCGTAGTCTGGGCTGTAGCCGACGAAAACAGCAGGCCCAAGCCAATGGCAAGGCCTAAAAACCAAGGTGCAGGTGAAAAGAAAGATTTTTTCCGCATATGTTGCATATTATTGTCACCCTTTCTTCTAAAGCAATTAATGCTTGAAGCAGTCGCTCAACAGCAGGCAAAGCCCGTCTGCAGCCGTTCCACGGCAAGGATTTTATTAAAATTCTTGCAGAGCATTTCAATGAAACGCTCCAACTGCCTGTCTGCTTAAGACCTTTTAAGCTGCACAGCGGTCTGAAGCATCGAATCTGAAGTCTGAATGGCCTTTGAGTTCATTTCATACGCCCTCTGGCCCACGATCATGGCAACCATTTCTTCAACAACCTCCACATTGGACATTTCAAGAAAGCCCTGGGCAATGGTTCCCACGTTATCGGTTCCAGGTTCCCCTTCAACCTCTTCGCCCGAAGCCTCTGTTGGACTGTAAAGGTTTTTACCTCTTGCCTGAAGCCCGGCCGGGTTGATAAAAGTATATAAATTGGTGTCCACCCCAGCCAGTTCTTCGCCGTTTACGTCCAAAGCAGCGAGATGGCCGGTTTCAGACATGGAAATAGTTTTCGTTTCAGCCGGAACAATAAATTCAGGCTGAAGCACATAGCCGTTGGCGCTTACAATTCGCCCGTCCTGGTCAACTTTGAACGCCCCAGCTCTGGTATACATTAGCTCATCATTGACCATTACCTGGAAAAAACCATCGCCTTCAATGGCGAAATCAAGCGGGTTGCCGGTATTCTGGTAATCGCCCTGCGAAAAAAACTTGTGGACGGTGGTGGGGCGCACCCCCATGCCTACCTGAATGCCCGTGGGAACCCGGTTGTCGCCCTGAATCACTGATCCGGCCATCTTGATGTTCTGATAAATCAGGTCTTCAAATTCAACCCGGCTTTTCTTGAAGCCCGTGGTGTTTACGTTGGCCAGGTTATTCGAGATTGTATCAATCTGCATTTGCATGGCCACCATGCCTGTTGCGGCAGTCCACAATGAACGCATCATAACAAATATCCTCCAGCAGTCCGCATCGGGCTGCGGCTATGTTTAAAAACTATTACGCCTTAGCCTTGCCGACACGGTTAACTGCATCTTTATCCACACTGTCCGTTGTCTGCATCACCTTCTGGTATGCTTCAAACTGACGGTGCGCCTGAATCATATTCACCATTTCATAAACAACTTCCACATTGGCGCTTTCAAGATATCCCTGCTCCACGCTGAACGTTTCCGGCACCTCTTCCGCCGTTGCGGCCCCCGGACGTATGGCATAGGCATCCTTGCCCACTTTCTGCAAGGCGGTCAGGTCGTCCACCATAGAAACCTGAAGCTGTCCGATCATATTATCATCCGCATAAATAGTGCCATCAACCCCGATGTTGATTTTGCCGGTGCCCTGCGGCACAACCAGTTCGCCACCGCCTTCGCCCAAAACAGCCCATCCATTGGGTGTTACGATCTGGCCCTCGTTGTTGAGCACGAAATTCCCGTCACGCGTGAAAAACGTCTCCTCACCATCGCTTACTTTAAAAAACCCGTCCCCGGCAATGGCCACATCCAGCGGATTTCCTGTAAATTTCATGCTCCCCTGGGAGAAATCTGTTTTGGATGTGGCAATGCGCACCCTGGACATAAGCTGAGGTTCGGGAAAAAGTTTTTCCGAGCGCAAGTTTGCTTCCGGCTCCATGACCATATCGTGGGCGAATTTCCAGAATGTGTCCTGAAAAGCCAGAACATCGCGTTTGTATCCGGTCGTATTCACGTTCGCCAAATTATTGGCGATATTGTTCAGCCTGTGTTCACTTGTAAGAGCGCCGAATAACGCGCTATACATACTTTGCTGCATACCAAGCCTCCTTTGGGGCTAGATTCCTGGCCTGGATCATGGTTTTCTGACAACTTCCCCCTGCCACCGCCCAGCGGAACACGGGAGAGACGCAGTTCAGGCACAAGCAGTTATGGGTCCAACCCACACAAAAAAAGAAATGAAAAGGGGTTCCCCTTTTCATTTCCGAAATTTCCCGCCGGTTTTCAAAGCCGCGTCAAATTCTTAGAATATAAAATCCGCCCGCTTCCACAAAATAGTCCTCAGCGAGGGAACAGTTTCATGACAAACAGCCCGGCATTCCCGATTTTTCCGGTTTCAAGCTGGTTTTGAGGCTTTCAACCTTTAAAGCACAGTTCCCCAGAATGCCCCCATGCCGCAAAAGCTGTGTGCTTCACCACCCCTATTGGTTGGCCCAGGCAAACTTCGCCAGCCGTCAACAATCTATTTTCAATGTTATGCCTCAAATGGTTGCTTGACAGTCGGCAAAGCCGCCCTACAATCATTTGGCTGCAAGGATTTGTCTTCAAATCCTTGCAGGGCATTTCAAGTGTGAAATGCCCTAATGTGTGGAATTCAAAGAATCTTCTTCCTGAGTAAATATGTGCCAATAAGTTGTACCCTCCTCGCTCTTCTCCGAAACCAGCCGCAGGATGGGCATACCCCGCCAAAAATAAACCATTGTCCCATCATTGTGCACCTCACAGCGCATCTGGCCGGCAAACTCATGGCCCTCAATTTCATCCGGATTTTCACCCAATTCAGAAATCTGTTCCTTTAAAAGTTCTTCAATTTTGGCCATAAAATCATTCTTGTCCACTTTCTGCATTAAAACCTCCCGGCATTCGGCCTGCATGATATGCCATCCACACCTCCTTATCAATCTTTACATCCACAGATGAATATATTAGGTAACATTTAAAGGAGAACGGTTATGAGCACTTTGCTATTCATTCAAGCTTCACCCAACGGTGAGGAGTCATACTCCATTTCAGCCGCGCAGAGCTTTATTTCTGAGTATCTTAAACACAACCCTTCACTAAACACAAAAATCATCAACCTGTTTACCAAAAAGATACCAGCCTATGACAAATGTGCGGTTGAGGGGCGCATGGCCTTGCGCAAGGACGAATTGAGTCACCCCGCGGCCAGGGCATGGAAACAGATTGAAACAACCTGCCAGGAATTCATGGATGCATCAGTTTATGTTTTCGCAGTGCCCATGTGGAATTTTGGAATTCCCTATGCCCTAAAACAGTATATAGACAATATTTTCCAGCCTGGAATGACTTTCGGGTCCGACCCGGAAAAGGGGCTTATTGGCCTGATGCAAGGCAAAAAAGCTTTTGTGGCATATGCGCGAGGCTCTGTTTATACGGGCACGCCAGCTCAGGCGATGGATCACCAAACCCGTTATTTTGATTTTGTCCTCAATTTTCTTGGTTTTGACAAGGTGGAGAGGGTAATTGTCGAACCATGCAGAGCCAAAGGCCGTGAAGCTGCCGCAGAAGCGCTTGTTAAAGCCCGCAAAGAAGCGGCTGAAATAGCTTTGAGCTTTTAGGCGTTTTAAAGCATAAACGCATCGGAAGGTTAAATCACAACCGCCCCTGACAAGGGCGGTTTGCTCTGGCCCCGTAAGGGCAACGGCTTTCCAGGATTATAAACGGCTTCGCCGCATTTGAACTCCCACGCGTAGCGTGGGGGTTTTGTTCCATAAAAAAAGGAGCCGTCTAAAAAATAGAGACGGCTCCTTTTAACAATCAAGACATGCTCTTTAGCATAGTCGTCAGCATTGAGAAACCTTGACGGCTTCTGGTTTACCAGCGAACGCCTTTCAAGAGCGGAGGTGTTCCTTCCTCGTTCGCCACAACAGCGTCAATTTGAATCAAAGCATCTTTAGGCAGTGCTCCTACGCCAACTACTCTGCGCGCGGGAACATATTTGGGGAAGAACTTTTTATAAACTTCGTCCACAGCATCAATGTCTGCGATATTTTTAAGATATACGCATACTCTAACTACGTCGTCCATTTTGTGGTCGGTGCATTCTACAATTTCTTTGAGGTGCTTCAGGCACTGCTCAGCCTGTTCTTTCACACCACCAGCCACCAGCTTGCCGGACTTGGGATCAATCGGCAATTGACCTGAAATGTTGTTGTAGTGCGAGAAGGCTACAGTTTGAGTAGACAAAGAGCAAATTGGCGCCTTTTCCGTATTGACCGGTTCCACGATCAGGCCATGTCTGTCTTCAATAACTTGCGGGGGGGTGCCATCGCCGTGCGATACCACTACTTCAACTTGCACCAAAGCGCCCATAGGCAAATCCGCAACCGGAATGATGGTCCGTGCAGGCACGTAGGCCACGGTCCGGGCGATGGCGGAATCCGGGAAGAAAGTTTTATAAACTTCGTTTACGGCTTCAAGATCCGAGAGGTTTCTGATGAAGATATTAACTTTAACGATATCATCAAAAGGAACATCGATGCTTGTCAAAATTGCCTTGATATTATTCAGGCACTGTGCAGTTTGCGCTTTTACGTCATGCTCGGCAAGAATTCTACCGGCTTTGGGGCAGATAGGCAGTTGAGCGGAAAGGTTATTATAGTGGGAAAAAGATACGGTTTGCGAAGACAAAGGACAGACGGGAGCGTTCGCGGTGTTATTTATGAGCTTTATCAGGTCGTCCGCCTGGGGGGCATTAGGAATGGAGCCCACGCCGTTTGCAACCACTGCTTCAACTTGCACCGAGGCATTCATAAGCAATGCATCAACCGCAACCACAGTGAGGGTGGGAACATAACCCAAGAAGAATGACTTGTGAACTTCCTCAACAATGTCAAGATCTCTCATATCTTTAAGGAATATGCTAATCCTGACTACATCGCTCATAGCGTAGTCAATGCTTTCCACAATCGCCTTGATATTTTTAAAGCACTGTTCAGCCTGTTCTTTTACACCACCAGCTACCAATTTACCGGTCTTGGGATCAATTGGCAATTGAGCTGAAAAGTGGTTGTAGTGAGAAAAAGCCACAGTCTGTGAAGACATAGAACATTTTGGCGCATTTTCCGTATTTCTTGCCAATACTGCGTTATAACCGCTCACGATAGTATTCCCCTTTTAGGTAAAGTTAATAGAATGCAAAAACACTTCCAGATTATTGAGCTGAAAGCGGCGGCGGCCATAATCGGCCTGAAACTCGCCACGGTACCCAGCCCCATGACCGCGCATAAAAGCAGTCAAATCTCTAATTCAACCTGCGGGAGTTGTCAACCAATTTCATGAACACGAAAATGCCCACGGGGCATTTCTCTGGTGAATCCGGCCGTTAAACGCCGAAAGGGCGTCTCAAAATCACTCCGCTCCAACAAAGCGCAAACAGTCAAAGATAAAACTCCCACGCATAGCGTGGGGTTTTCTATACACCAAAGTAAAGGGGAAAAAGATTTTTCCCCTTTACTTTATTTATATATGCAGCGCATTGAAGTCTGCCAAATCTCCCAAGCGGTCAACCAGGAACTTGAGCAGATTCAGCCGGTTTTCACGAAGCTCCCGGTCGTCACTCATAACCATGACCTGATCGAAAAAGGCATCCACAACAGGGCGTATTTCCTGAAGCAGGTCAAACAATTCTGCAAACTTGTCTTCCTTCCAAAGAGCATCAAAGCGGGGAGCTATTTCCTCAAGCTTCGCAGCCAAATCCTTATCCGCCTGTTCCACCAGGAGTTCCGCCCGGTACACGCCTGTTATCCGGGCACTGTCTTCAGGAGAAAGCTTACGGATAATATTCGAAACGCGTTTGAAAGTAAGTACAGCCTGTTCGAATTGCGGTTTCTTGGAAAATTCCGCCAGCGCTTCCAGGCGCTCGTTTGCCGCCCAGATATCCTCCGCCCCGGCTGCGAGCACGGCATCCACCAAAACAACATCGTGGTTTTTATGTGAAACGAAATAATTTTTCGCACGCAAACTTACAAACTCCAGAAGCTTTTGCAAAGCCTCGTCGGCCGGCAGCTTCCATTCGATTTCACCGTAAAGGTCCTGGGCTTCGGCAAAAAATTCAGCGAGGTCAACCCGAAGCTTGAATTCAAGGATTATGCGGATAATGCCCAGGGCGCAACGGCGAAGCGCATACGGGTCTGCAGCGCCGGTAGGAATCATGTTCAAACCAAAACAGCCCGCCATGGTATCGGCTTTGTCCGCCAGGGAAAGCACCGCCCCGCAAAGAGTGGAAGGGCAAGGAGTTTCAGGGCCGGCGGGCATATACTGCTCGCGTAAAGCAGCTCCTACCCAGCCGCCTTCGCCCTTTTTCTCGGCATAAATGCCGCCCATTATCCCTTGCAAGGAAGCAAACTCGCCAACCATGCCGGAAACAAGGTCTGCCTTGGACAAACGCCCGGCCCGCTTCATTTTTTCAGGTTTGGGATGGTTGGCCTTGCAGGCGATGAAGTAGGCAAGCTCTTCAAGACGGCGGGTTTTATTGCCCATGCTGCCAAGCGGCGCCAAAAAAATAGCAGAGTCAAGGGCCTGGAGCCAGTCGTCAAAGGAGGCGGCCATATCCGTTTCCCAGAAGAAACGGGCATCTTCAAGCCTTGCGGTAAGCACCCTTTCCCAGCCTTGCTTCACTGTGGGCATATGCTTAGGCTCAATATTTAAAACAGTGAGAAAATGAGGAAGCAAATTGCCGTCATCGTCCTCCACCCCAAAACATTTCTGGTGCGTTTCCATAGACGTCAGCAAAACGGCACGGGGAAGCTCCAGATATTTGCGCTGGATGTCGCCAATTATCGGCACAGGGTGTTCGGAAAGCCCCTGAACCTCGGTGAGCAAATCACTGTTCCACAAAATTTTTCCATTCATGGCCTTGGCCAGACGGTCGCCCTCTTCAGTGATCCGCTTTATACGCTCGACCGAGGAAAGGGTGATGGCCCCCTCTTTGGTAATCACGTTAAAATACTCTTGAGCCGAAGAAATTTCAATGCGCCCGCCGGAGTGCACCCGATGCCCCCAGGAGTGACGCCCTGAATCAATGCCCGCGATGCTGAAAGGAACAATTTTGTTGTCCAGAAGAGCCACTACCCAATGAATTGGGCGGGCATAGACAAACGTCCCCGATCCCCATCGCATGCTTTTGGGGAAAGACAGCCCGCTGATAATGACCGGGCAAAGTTCGGCCAGAATTTCCAAAGCCTTGCGGCCTCCCTTGCGGATGCGTGCGGCAAGATACTCGCCCTTCTCGTTTTTTTCGGTAAAAAGCTCGGACATGGGCACGCCCTGGGTGCGGGCGAACCCTTCCGCCGCAGGCGTGGGTTTGCCTTCCGCAGTATAGGCCACGCGCAAAGGCGGGCCAAGCACCAGTTCTTCACTTTCGCTTTGAATTTCGGCAAGCCCCTGAATACTCACCGCCGCCCGGCGGGGAGTGGAGCAAACCGTCAGTGACTTATATTCCAAAACATGCTCATGCAGCGCTTTATCCCAGGCATGAGCCAAGGCTTCTTCCATTCCGCTCAAAAACCGGGAAGGAATTTCCTCTGTTCCTATCTCCAAAATAAAATCGGCCATCAGTTCTCTCCCAAAACCCTACTTGTTTAAAAGGGGATATCCCATTGTTTCGCGCTGTTCGGCGTAAAGACGCGCCACATTGGAAGCCAGCGCGCGCACTCGCAGGATATAACCCATGCGCTCGGTAATGGAAATCGCATCACGCGCATCAAGCAGGTTGAAGGTATGCGAGCATTTCATGGTGAAATCATATGCGGGCCAAAGCAGCCCTTCGTCGCATAGGGCCTTGGCCTGCGACTCGTAATCATCGAAATGGCGAAGCAGCATTTCCTGATTGCTGTATTCAAAATTGAATTTTGACTGCTCCACTTCGTTTTGATGGTAAATCTGCCCATATGTGACATTTTCATTCCACATCAGGTCGTATACCGAATCTTTCTGCTGCAGATACATGCACAGGCGCTCCAGCCCGTAAGTCAATTCCGCGCTGATGGGGTCAAGCTCAATCCCCCCCGCCTGCTGGAAATAAGTAAACTGAGTA
>CAZJFJ010000008.1:35435-37815 GCA_964545305.1 uncultured Desulfovibrionaceae bacterium | reverse complement strand
CTGATTTTTTGAACTTCATGCGAGGTGCGGAAGCCGTCGAAAAAGTGAAGGAACGGCACGCTGGCTTCCAGAGTGGCAAGATGCGAGACCAGGGCGAGATCCATGCATTCCTGTACGGAGGAAGATGCGAGCATTGCAAACCCTGTCTGGCGCACCGCCATTACGTCCTGATGGTCTCCGAAGATTGAAAGGGCGTGAGTGGCGAGAGCGCGTGCGGATACATGAAATACGCAGGGGAGCAGTTCGCCTGAAATTTTATACATATTGGGGATCATCAGAAGCAAGCCTTGAGAGGCGGTGAAAGTGGTGGTCAGGCAGCCGCTTGCAAGCGCCCCGTGGACAGCGGCGGCCGCACCCGCTTCTGACTGCATGGTGCGGATGGACATAACCTGGTCAAACAGGTTCTTCTGTCCGGACGCTGCAAGCTGGTCGGCCTCCTCGCCCATTGGCGAAGAAGGAGTGATGGGATAAATAGCGGCCACATCGCTGAGGGCGTAAGCGATATGAGTGGTGGCCGAGTTCCCGTCCATAGTTTTCATCTTAGCCATTATAATCTCCATCTGAACATATAGTTTGAGTATTTTTTCACTTTCTCCGGAATAAGAGAAAGTGTTTTTGGCAATCAAGGCGGGGGATAACCTCTTCCGGCCCTAGAGCAGTTAACGCCTCAAATGATTGCTTAATGGTCGGAAAAGCCGCCCTGCAATCATTTGGCAGCAAGGATTCGAAGACAAATCCCTGCAGGGCATTTCAAATGTGAAATGCCCTAAGGGGACTTTTTACCCTTACTTGTCCCCTGTTTTTTGTCAAGCGAATAGTTTCACCGGCTTGCGGAGCTGTTCCCGGTGAGGCGGCCGGGTAAAAAAGCTTTTTGTGTAAACCATAAAAAAGGACGGCTGACCGTCCTTTTTTATTAAAATTTGCCGAATCGTCCCGCGGCGCGTAGCCGCTCCGGCAAGCCTCAGAAATGGGTTACAGGGTTTTCAGGGCGAATATGCCCACGCATACGGATAGGGCGAAAATTATTATCGCCATCCATATGTCCCATGTCATTACGAATCCGGTAGCTTCTTCCATTTATGCCTCCTAATTTACGGGCAAAAGCCCAAGTCCCTTTTTTTGTCCGATTTCATGCTGCCAGATAAGACGGTTTAATCTGGCCAGCTTGATTGCATGATAATCAAAACTTGTTTTCACCATAATGAAAGCTGGAAAAAATCTCAACCCCTGTGAATAAAAAAAAAGAAGCCTGGGGATGTTTTTTCCCAATTGTTAAATAAATGACTGGAAAATCTTTAATATGGGGGAAATAATATTGTGTAAGCAGATAATAGTTTGTAAAAAAAAATACCTCCTGCGCCGGGCCGGGAGGGAGGGGGAATAAAATCGGCTTTTTATTTATTGAAAAATCAAGTATATTATAAGGATAGTTGCTTGAATAATTATAGTGCCAAAGAAGCAAAGCCATGTCGTTTAATGCCAACAAACCTGAAACCGTATGCCGGATGGAATGCCAGCTGGTGCGGGATTTCTGCGTTTCAGCAGGCGCCCTGATGGAGCAATTTGAGCGCTTTGAAAGAAGCAGAACGCTTTCCCATCCGGCCTTGAGCGAATTGCTTGGAGTGCCCAACAACCGTGGCTCCATGTGGCGTTTGAAGGATGCTGCCCATATTCTTTTCGTCCGCCCCGACAATTTGCCGGGACAGTTGCTCGACCGCAGCATAGGCACTATTTTCCACGAAACCATCAAACTGATGGAAGCCACATATCTGAGCCAGCATTACGTAACTGCGTGCAAGGCTTATATCGGACGCAATTTCCCCGGCGGCGGGCAAGGCACCCGCGGCATTTCATCTTTGGAAGAAATGGGCGCCCTGGCTGAATCTGCCGATGATCTCTTGGCTGTGCTTGAGGAATGCTCCCAAGACGTGCGTTATGGAATTGAACGCCTTGGCAAGCTTCTCGACATTGCCAGGCCCCTGCTTTGCACCTGTTTCAGCGGCAAAGGCGGAAACCAGATGCTCATGAAATATCTGGACGGACGCAAAGAACTGGTGGAAAAGGTAATGGGCCGGTTTTACCAGAGTTTTCTGGACTCTTTGAATTTTAATGGGCAAAGTTCTCTGGCCGAGGAACCAAGGTTCTCCAGCCGTTTTGCTCTCGGCAAATAGGCCGGGGCTTGCCTATGCTTATAAACTGGTTAGATTGTTTTTATTCTCAATCTGTGGCTAACAGAAAAGTGTGATGGCTTTTACGCCAGAGTCCGTTTAGGAGTTGGAAATGAAACTGTTGCATCCCGCCCGTCCGTTTTTGCGGCCTGAGCTGCAAAATCACGAAAATCCGGAGCTTTACCGGCAAATATACCCCTACACCAAAATCA
>CAZJFJ010000008.1:32587-35419 GCA_964545305.1 uncultured Desulfovibrionaceae bacterium | reverse complement strand
CGCCCGGCTGATCCGATGTTTATCACCGACACTACTTTCCGGGACGGGCAGCAGGCAAGGCCGCCATATACCGCCCGCCAGATTGTGGACATTTTCAAAATGCTGCACCGTCTGGGCGGAAAGTCTGGCCTGATCCGGGCTTCCGAATTTTTTATGTATTCCGAGAAAGACCGCAGGGCCATTGAGCTTTGCCGTGATCTCGACTTCAAGTTCCCCCGGATTACCGGGTGGATCCGCGCCAATATTGACGACCTCAAAATAGCCAAGAGCATGGAGTTTGATGAAGTGGGCATGCTTACCAGCGTGTCGGATTATCATATTTACCTTAAACTTGGCTGGGATCGCGAGAAGGCTTTGGACAACTACCTCAGGGTGGTTGAGCAGGCCCTGGAATGGGGCATCAGCCCGCGCTGTCATTTTGAGGATATCACCCGTGCCGATATCTATGGCTTTTGCCTGCCGTTCGCCCTCAAGCTGATGGAGCTTGCAAAACAAAGCGGCCTGCCGGTGAAAATTCGCCTTTGCGACACAATGGGATACGGAGTGCCTTACCCCGGGGCTTCCATGCCCCGCTCCGTGGCGCGTGTGGTGCGCACGTTCACCGATGAGGCGGGCGTTCCAGGGCAATGGCTTGAGTGGCACGGCCACAACGATTTTCACAAAACTCTGGTCAACGGGGTCACCGCCTGGATCAACGGCTGCTCCGGCGTGAACGGGACGTTGCTTGGTTTTGGCGAACGCACGGGCAACACCCCCATTGAGGCGCTGGTAATCGACTACATCTCGCTTACCGGCGATGATGACGCTGCGGACACTACCGTAATTTCCGAAATTGCCCAGTATTTTGAAACAGAGCTGAAATATCGCATTCCAGATAACTATCCGTTTGCAGGCAGGGACTTTAATGGGACATCCGCCGGCATTCACGCGGACGGGCTGATCAAGAATGAGGAAATATATAATATTTTCGACACCAACCTGCTGCTCAAGCGGCCTGTTCCGATTATTATCAATGACAAATCGGGCAGGGCGGGCGTCGCTTACTGGATTAACCAGAACCTGAAGCTTGAGGGCGATGCCAGGGTGAACAAGGCGCACCCCGGCGTAGGGCGGATCTATGAACGGATCAGCCAGGCTTATGAACAGGGCCGCAACACCTCGTTTTCAAATGCCGAGATTATGGCCTTGGTGCGCCGTTATATGCCGGAATTCCTTGTTTCTGAATTCGACCAGATGAAGAAACTGGCCCGCGACCTTGCCGCCCATGTTATTAGCAAGCTGGCCAACGCCTGTGATATCCGGGGTGATGTAACCTGCGGTTCAAGCAGTGCGGAAAACTTGTCCCGGCTTGAAAAATTCGCGCAGGAGCACGATTTTATCCAGTATCTTTACCTGACGGATGTTAACGGAGCCCTTTTGCATGCGGTGGTGGGCGACCCGGCGTATAAGCATAACTACGAAAAATACCCGCTTGGCTATGATTTTTCTGACCGCGAGTGGTTCAAGGAACCCCTGAAAGATGGTCATTTGCACGTAACCGACATTTACCAGTCCCTGTTCACCGGCAAGCTTGTGATTACGGTGTCTCTGCCGGTAACTGACGATAATGACAACATCACCGGCATTATCGGCGCGGATATCCAGTGGGAGGCGTTGCTGAAGCGCTCCGAGGAGTTGGAGGAAGAGAGCCGTTTGCAGGAAACTTCTTCCTTTTAACTGCTTTCGCGGGGCATCATGCAGAAAGGAATGAACTTGACGGGCAGCATTATTCGGGCCTTTACCAGGGCCGGGGTAATGCTGCTTTTGTTGCTGGTTCTGATTG
The DNA here is from genome assembly GCA_964545305.1 of uncultured Desulfovibrionaceae bacterium. Taxonomy (GTDB): domain Bacteria; phylum Desulfobacterota; class Desulfovibrionia; order Desulfovibrionales; family Desulfovibrionaceae; genus RGIG1962. The sequence goes on along the minus strand of CAZJFJ010000008.1, from coordinate 33,597 downwards.
CGTCCGGCTGCCATTTGAGCGGTGGCGGAAGCGGCAGTGGAAGATACGACCCCACGGTAAAGCCTTCAAAAGGAAGCAAGCCTTACACCATCCGGGGGAAAACCTATTATCCTCTCGCCTCTGGCGTGGGCTTTGCTGAAGAGGGCGTAGCCTCCTGGTACGGCAAGGATTTCCACGGCAAGAAAACCGCCAACGGGGAACGCTATGATATGTACGGCATGACCGCCGCGCACAAGTTGCTGCCTTTCAACACCCAGGTGAAGGTTACCAATCTGAACAACGGGCGCCACATCATTGTGCGGGTCAATGACCGCGGGCCTTTTGTGGAAAGGCGGGTTATCGACCTCACCAAAACCGGGGCGGACAAGCTCGATATGTTGGGTCCCGGCACAACCCGGGTCAGAGTGGAAAGTGTGGGCGCGGTTGCCGGCATCACCAAGGGAGCCCGGGAGGGAACCTTTGAAATGACCGGCACTTTTTATGTGCAGGTCGGGGCGTTTGGTCAGAAGCAGAACGCCAGCCGTTTGACCGCGAAAATTCAATCCGGCGGAAAGAACGCCCGTTTTTATTATTCGGAGATGGTAAATTTCTGGCGGGTGCAAATAGGGCCTTACAACACACTTGATAAAGCCGAAAATGCCCGCAGCTCTTTACTTGGGCAGTACCCTGGCTGTTTTGTGGTGGCCGAGTAGCTTTGCTTGGTTGCTGGAGCGTTTCAACTTTGAAATGCTCCAGGACAGCCCGACCCAAGAAGGGCTGTCTGCGCACGAAGCGTAGGCGGAATTTACTTCCGCCGACAACGCCGAGCGCAGCGTCTTAAAGTTAATCTGCTCTGGAGCGTTTTTTTGGGGGGGGACTATGGAAATAATTGAAATTCGCACGGGGCGCAGGGAAGAATTGATTGCAATTACGCGCGCACTGCGGGACCTGGTGAGGGAAAAAGGCTGGTGGAGCGGCGCTTTGCTGGTGTATTCCCCACATACAACTGCCGGTTTTACCATCAACGAAAA
>CAZJFJ010000008.1:0-32577 GCA_964545305.1 uncultured Desulfovibrionaceae bacterium | reverse complement strand
CGCTGGTTTATGGGCAAATTGGTGCCGGATTCTCCTGAATTCGAGCACGCGGAAGGCAATTCGGACGCCCATGTAAAAACCACGTTATGCGGGCCTCATGTCTTCCTGATTGTTGAAAACGGCGAGCTGCAGCTGGGAACCTGGCAAGGCGTGTATTTTTGCGAGTGGGACGGCCCGCGTAACCGCAGTGTCTGGGTGCAGTTTCTGCCGTCGGAATAAGAAAGGCCCCCGGTTTGTTTTGCTGTTTTTTGCAACAGGCTCTGCTTTCAGCCCGGAGTGCACGCCCGCGGCTTCCTTTTTCTTGCCTTAATCAGCTCGGTTTGAATGAACAGGCTCTTTGGCAGTTCAACTTCGCTGTAATCGTCTTGCCGCTAAGCGCATATTTCAAGCGCGCCAGGGTTTTGCTATTGCAAATGGCTGCACGCTCCGGCGGCGTGAAATGCCGCCCGTCCTGAAGCTGCCTCAGCGTAAAATGCCGGAGGGAGCTTTTAAATTCGAAATGCTCCAGAGCGGATTAATTTTGAGACACCTCTTCGGCGCTCAGCATTGCCGTCTTCATCCGTATGACTAGAGCATTTCAAGTGTGAAATGCTCTAATGGTTCTACGTGAAAAGGCTTTGATTGCAGGTGCTTTCAGACTTTTTTTGGGGTTTTATTCCGCGTTTTCCAGCTCATCCCAAATCGCGCGTAATGCGTCAGCCAGAGCGTAGGCATATTCCTTGTTTTTGATGCGGGGAAGCATGCGGTCATTCTGGGTTCGGCTGGGGAAATCGGGATCCAGCCTGACCCAGGCGGGTATGGAAATCAGTGTTTCGGAGGTGGCGGGGTTTATGCCAATATAAATCAACGGGGTTTCGCTTTTGGGCGCGCGCAGGGGGGTCTCCAGTATTTCCATTCGCACGTCTATCCCGTACCGGGATTTGAACTCCCCAATCATCTCCTGGAGAGCAGCTTTTTCATGATCGCTAAGCACCTGGGAGTCGTCCCATACGTTCAGGCGGGAGTTAAGCAGGTCCAACTGCTTTTGAGAATTTTGCCAAAAGGCCAAGATAACCCCGCAGATGACCAGTATTAGCAGGAACGAACGCCAGACCGGACGCCGGTAGTCGCTTTTTCTTTTGTTGAAAATGTGAAAAAACATGCGGGCTCCTTTGTTTTTTCAAGATGACGGCTGGGGTTTTACAAAGCGGCCTGACTTTGCATGAATTCAACGTCCGCGGGCAGGCCGCCGCGGGCCGCCCATTCTTTGGCCAGGATATCGCAGCGTTCATTTTCCGGGTGCCCGGCGTGCCCTTTTACCCAGTGAAATTTTACTTTGTGGCGCTCAAGCAAAGGCAGAAGGCGTTCCCATAAATCACGGTTTTTAACCGGTTTTTTGGCGGAATTTTTCCAGCCGTTGGCCAGCCAGCCTGAAATCCAGTCCTGGGTTATGGCGTTCGCCAGATATTTGGAATCAGTGTAAAGATTTACCTGGCAGGGTTCTTTCAGGGCGGCCAGGCCCATTGCCGCCGCCAGAAGCTCCATACGGTTGTTGGTGGTCAGCGCGAAGCCCCCGCCCAGTTCCTTTTCATTGCCGTTAAAGCGCAAAATGGCCGCCCATCCTCCTGGGCCGGGGTTGCCCAGGCAGGATCCGTCCGTATATAAATTTACTGTTTTCACTGTGTTAATACCAGGTCATGACTGTTCCAGCCGGGCGAACTTAAGAAGCAGGTCTTTTTCAAGAATGCGGAACTGGCTGGCCATAATCCTGAACACTCTTTCTTCATTAAAATGGGCCGAGAGTTTGTAGCGGTTGGCAAGCCCTGTGCCGAAAGCGGCGGGGGGCATTTTTCTGCCGCGCCCGGTCCGCTGCATGTGCCAGACTCCCCCCTCGCCGGAATAGGCCGCGAAACGGCCTTCGGCCGCATGGCGCAGGTCTCTTTCCAGGTCGTCGTATTGTGAGGGGGAGAAGCTTAAATTGAACCCGCCTCCTGCAATCAGGTCTTTGCTTTTAAACATATGGCAGCAGCCTGTTACCGAGGCGCAGGGGCGGATGTAGTCGAAATTTCCGAAGTCGGAAGCCGACTGGGCGAGATTCTGAATTGCGAAGCTTTGGCTGTGCGCCCGGTTCAGGGAATAGGCCGAGAAGGGCGGGCAGGCTTGGAAGTCGCTTGCTCCCAAAGATTTTGCAAGGGCTTCCAAACTTTCCGCGTTTTGCGCGAATGCTTCAGGGGGCAGCACGTGCAGGTCGGCCGACTGGGTGAGGTGCGGGGCGGTATAGTCCATAATCTTAAGGCCGTGTGCCGCTGCATCGGGGTAGGACGAAAAAGAGCCCCCCAAAGCCTCCAGCCAGTTCAGATTGCCCGGCCTGGTTTTGGTGTTCACCAAGGCGTCGTCGTCAAGATAGATGGTGAAGTCGCTGGCGGCTACCGCCTCATGGCTGATCAGCCAGTTTCTGGCTGCCGGGGCTCCCAGGTTCACGGGCAGCGGAATAATGTCGAAAAGTTCGCGGCCCAGCCTTTCCCGCCACGACTCAAGCATGGGCAAAGTGCTGTCGCCGCTGCCATTATCAAGGGCCACAATTCTGAACAGTTTGCAGGCGTCCGGGCTTAACGCCGAGATGGCGGAGTTCAGGTCGTCTGCTTTGTTGAATGAATAAAGCAGCAGGGTAAGCTTGCCCGGAGGCGGAGCCGTGGGGCGGCGCCGTTCAAGCTCATCGGCCAGGGACAGGGCCAGGCTGGTATGCCAGGGGCGCTGTTTTAAAATTTGTTTTTTCAGGCCGATGGATTCTTCCCGGCGGTCGAGCAGTTTCAGGATGTGCGCGGCCAGCTCCATAGGCGCCAGCCATGCCAGCGGGGCGGTTTCCAGGCGGTTTTGCCGGCTGGAGGGGGAAGCTGTGTTCAACTGGTTTAGGGCGTTTTCTAAAAGGCTGTTGTCTGGCAGGCTACTTTTTGCGCATTGGTTCGAGAAACGGGCAAAGAGGCTTTGAGCCTGGAAATAGGCGCCAAGCGGGGCCAGAGCAGGGAGGGCGCGTAACTTTGCAGCAACGGCTTCAAGCCCGTCAAGGTTGTTGTCCTGCCAGCAAAGTTCCCAAAACTGATCGAGCCAGAAGATATTTTCAGGCTCGTTTTTCATCTCCCTGTGGGTATGGGCAAGGGCGCGCTCGTAATCTCCCCGCTGCAACAAAGCGTTCAACTCATCGTCCTGGCCGGGCTTCCTCCAGTTTTGAGCAACCTTTTCCAGCAAGCCCTTAAGGCTGGGCTGGAGCGCGTTTCCGGCAAGGCGCAATACGCTGTTCGCCAAGTCGCCGTTTAACGGGGTTTGCTCCCAAGCCGAGAGTAAAAGGCTGCGGGGAAAATTTATGGCTTTTGCCGGGTTTTCATGCGCAGAGGGGGCGGTGCGCAACTCAAGCGCCAGACGCGCCAGTCTGAGGCAATGCTCCTTTCCCGCAGAACCTTGTAAAAGCCCCATTCTGATAGCCGGGCTTAGAGTTTCCCAGTACTGGGCAAGACCTGGATTCATAAATTTTCGCTGCCGCACATCGCAGGCTTAAAATTAATATTTTCTGTCTTTGCCGTTATTGTTAAGCAGATACTTGGAAGTCTCGTTCATGGCGTTGGCCAACTCCTCCAGTTTTGAGAACAGTTCCGGCTTTTCCTTCGAGTAGTCTTTCTTTTCATCGTCAAGAAGGTTGTACAGAACACGTTCGCCCTGCCTGTTATCATAGTAGCAGAAGTTGCCTTGGGCAAGACGGATTGGAGTGGTTCCTGTTCCGGCCACAAATGCAAAACGGGAATCTTTGAAGGAAGTGTCAAACAAATCGCGCCCAAGCGTGTAATTGTTAAACTCTATCCCGGCCATTTTGGCTGCGGTGGGGAAAATATCCAACTGGCTGCAAGTCATTTCCTCCACGCTCGGCTGCAGTCTGCCCGGGGCGTGAATAATCAGCGGCACATGGTATGAGTGAAGGTCGGTTGCCCAATATGACCCAGGCATGTTGCCTCCCTGGTCCGACAGGCCGTGATCGCCAAAAATGAAGAAAATGGTGTTTGAGTAATAGGATGATTGCCTGGCCAGACGGAAAAACTCGCCAACCGCGAAATCGCTGAATCTGAGCGAGTTGTACTCGTCATCCCCCACGAAGCCATAGTTGGCCTTTTGTTCTTTTGTTATGGGAAGCACTTTGAAACCGGCTTCAAGCGCGTTGTTCGGTATTGTATACGGCCTGTGGAAGCTGGCCAGCTGGATAAACGCAAAAAAAGGCTGGCCGGTGATGTTTTCAAGCACTCCGTTGGCCTCGCGCAGCAGATCAAGGTCGGATACTCCCCAAACGTCCATGTTGGGAGATTTCCATGCGCTTTCTTCCATAATTTCCAGGCCGTCGACATTGGCGCTGAAAACTCCCCTGATATTGGCCCAGCTTGTGCTTCCGCCCAGCATGTATATTTTCCGGTAATCTTTGAATTCATTGAGAATAACCCGCTGGTTAACCAGAAAAGGATTGCGCGAACTGGTGTTGCCGTCCTGGTTTACATCCGGAATGCCGGTAAGAGTAGTGAAAACGGCTCTCGCGGTGGTTCTGGTCGGGGCGTAAAAGTTTGGATAAAAAACTGACTCTTTTGACAGTTTGAGCAACTCCGGAGTGGGGTCGAGGTCGCCCGGGGCGAAAGAGGTTTTGGGAAAAGACAGTGACTCCATCACAATAACCACGACATTGGGGGGCCTTTTTCCCGGAACGGGAGCAGGGGCTGCGGTATGCCTCAAATAGGTGAGGGTTTCGGGGTTTGGGGTGTCCACCTTCAGAATGCCGCACATTAACGGATAGTATTTTTTTACGGCTTCCAGGTTGAATCCGCCGCCCAAAGTGGACCTGTACGTGTCGTAAAGATTTTGCAAGGGGTTGAGGGCCAGGGCGTTTACTGTGGGGTTGGAGGAAAAATATGCGTTGCTCCAGCGCAGCGGGAACAGGTTGCTGCTTAGCTGCCCATAGGCGGCCAGGGCAAAAATCAAAAAGGCCGCGAACCAGGTCATGGCCGCTCTGGGCCGGGACGATTTGCTTGGCCTTACCCTGCGGATGATTCTCCACATTATCAGAGTGCAGGCGAAGGATGACGCAAGCAGCAGCAGCAGCAGGGGAATCACTGGGTAGCTTTGCCAAATCATGAGCGTGGCCACTTCAAAATCTCTGAGCAGGTCGAAGACATACGCGTTAATCCTGATTCCCAAATAGGAGTAATGCCCGAAATCCGCCATATAGGCAGTTATCAGAACCAGAAACACCGCAAAGTAAAATCCTCCCACCAGCTTCGCCTGTTTGGGCAGGGCTCGCGCAAGCGGTGGAATGGTGAGGCAGATGCCAATGGGCAACGTGATTATTGCGGCGATGCGCGCATCAAACCTGAAGCCGATGTAAAGGGCCTGGATTGCTTCGGGTATGGACACACCGTCCAGGCTGTCGGAGATGAAAATGAGAAAGGCCAGGCGCAGGATGAACAGCAGCCCCAGGAGATAGGCAAGGCAAAGAAGATAGGTGCGGAACGGGCTTCTGAAGTTGGGGAACGGTTCCCCCGCGAGGAATCCGTTCGGGGCCGGGTTGTTTTGTTTGCAGGTGCTGGTTGACATGGGGTTTCTATACCCCGAACTGACCATTTGTTCAATTCCTATTCTTGAAAGACTGCTTTGCAAAGGCGGCAAAAACTAAAATCCTCCAACTTTGCAAGTTTTTCCGGCGTATTTTAATATTGGAAGATTGCTTCCGGCAAAATGCTTTGGCGAGGCGGGTGGCGCCGCTTCGGCCGCAGACGAATCTTTTAGAGCAGTTAACGCCTCAAATGATTGCTTAACGGGGGGCTTTGCCACCCGATAATCATTTGGCGGCAAGGATTTGAAGACAAATCCTTGCAGAGCATTTCAGGTGTGAAATGCTCTGGTCATACGGATGAAAACAGCAAAGCTAAGTGCTGAAGGGAGCGTCTTAAATCCGGAATGTTCCAATTTTTTTAGAATGAGGACAGGTTTCAGGAAAGACCAGGCCGGCTTCATCCGGTTTTGTTTGGAAGAAGCCGGCCGTTGTTTTTGCGGGGGCTTGTCAATTTTATAAAGGCGTAAGCGCCATATGGGTAATTTTTGCTGCCTGCGGCGGTTAAATTTCCACAAGCTTGTATGTGCGGCTGCCAAGCCCGATTTTTTCGGCGTAATCCAATTGGTGTTCGCCTATGGTGTAGGGCCACACTCCTTTAAACTTGTCTTCGCCTGCGGCCGCGCCTTCTTTAAGCTGCGAATTCGTGTAGCCTATCTGCTGGTTGACCATGTCGAAACATGCCTGATCCAGCGCCACCGGGTCAAACGAGGCCGCGATGCCGATGTCCGGCACAATGGGCGTATCCGACCACGGCACGCAATCACAGTCGGGGGTGATGTCGGTCATGAAGTTGATATACCCCACCTTGCGTTCTTTGCCTTGAACTGCGCCATAGGCGTATTCCACCATACGTTCTATGAATGGTTCAAGCTCCGTTTCCCAGCTCAGGCTGATGGCCTTGGTGGGGCACACGGTCATGCACTCGCCGCATCCGATGCAAACGTTGGGGTCAATGACGGATTTGCCCTTTGACATGGAGGTGGCGTTGGTTGGGCAAACATGCAGGCATGCCTGGCACGCCACGCAAAGCTTGGGTGTCACCTCGAATTTGGCGGCGTGCTGCTCTTTTTTACCCTGGGCGGGGGCGCAGCCCATAGCTAGGTTTTTGATCGCCCCGCCAAATCCGCTCATCTCGTGCCCCTTGAAGTGCGACATCACAAACATGCCATCGGCTTCGGCGATTACTCCGGCGATCTTCACCGACTTGAAGTGCTTGCCCTCAATTTTGACTTTGTGGGTAAAGGTGCCGCACAGGCCATCGGCTATAATTAGGGGCGCGTTTACCGTGGCATATGAGAAACCGTGCTCCAGAGCGGTCTCAAGGTGGTCCACCGAGTTGTGGCGGCTTCCCTTGTACAGGGTATTGGTGTCTGAAATAAAGGGTTTTCCAAGGCCCGCCCGGATTTTATCAACGACCACCCGGGCGAATTTCGCCCCGATATGGGAGTCGTTTCCCCGTTCGCCGAAGTGGATTTTCACAGCCACGAGGTCGTCTGGGTCGAGGTTCCCGGCGTATCCCAGCGTGTCCACCAGCCCGGCGACCTTGTTGATTTTGTTGTCACGTTCCGAGCGCGCCCTGATTCCGGTAAAATAAACAGTGGACTCCTGCATATCAATTTCCTTCAAGCCTTTCTGCGCGTTTCAGATAAAGTGGCAGTCCGGCGGTTATGAATACAACTTCGTGCGCAGTCTTGGCTAATTCCTGGTTGGCTAAGCCGGCAAAATCAATAAACCTGTTTCCCAAATCCGTTGCCGGGGCAACCCCCAGCCCTGTTTCATTGCTGACGATTATGGCGTCGTTTTCCAGCCTGCCGACGGTTGCGCACAAAGAGGATATCGCAACTCTGACAGCCTTGTCGTCCATTGCCTGCATCATGTTTGAAATCCAAAGAGTGATGCAGTCTATGAAGAACAGGCCGTTTTTCATCTGCGAATCTCCAAGTGCAAGCGCCGCAGCAAGCTCCAGCGGCTCCTCAATCAATTCCCAGTTGCGGCCAAAAGCGGCCCTGCGCTCCTGATGCGTTTTTATTCTTTCCCTCATGCTTTGATCCGAAGCCGGGCATGTGGCCACATACGCCAGCCTGCTTCTTTGCTTTTCCAGCGCCAGGGTTTCGGCCCATGCGCTTTTTCCGCTGCGCCTGCCGCCGATGACCAGAGTAATCATTATTTGCCAAGCTCGCGCATGCGCTCAGCCAGGCTGGTCAATATCCGCGATACCGCTGCAAGGTTGTCCATGTCTGCGCTTTTGTCCGCAAGCCTGCGGTTAATCCAGCCCGCTGTGTAAAGAATGCTGGAGTCATCAAGGGCGCGCACGCCAGGGTAACGTTTCAGGTTGCGTAAAAGCTCGCTTCGAGCAGCTTCCCTTTCAATCACGCTTTGCTCGTAAACGGTTTTCGCCCCCGCCAGAACAACCTTGGCGTCGGCCGCCTGGTCTGGGGCCGCCTGGTCGTTTGCGATGCTTGCCCTTATGTAGTCCTGATTCTTGTTATACGCTTCAAGCGATGCCGCATAATAGGTATCGAGGTGGCGTACGATTGAGGGGCTGGAGGCGCAAGCCTCAAACACCGCGGCCACGCCGCCGGTAAAAGCCGAGTAGTAGCTGAACATCATGCGTTGTTCAGCCTCGGTCATTATCCGTGCTCCGCCTTTGAACTGGCGCTCTTCCTGGCTTGCGAGCTGCTGCATGGTGGCGAGGAACCTGTTCGCATATAGCCGGTAGAGGGCCTCAAGCATGGAGGGGGCAAGCACATATTTAAGGGTTTCCGCCCGGCCGCGTTTGAAATATTGGCCCGATTCTGCACCATAGTGCACATTCAGGCTGATCAGGGAGGCGCTTACGTATCCTTTTCCGCCCGACGCATTGGCGTGGGTGCCCGGAGGATAATATGAATTGACCAGAAAATAGGCGAGGTCTGCAATAAATCCTTTGGACACCACGCTGTCTTCATGTAGCGGGGGGACGATTCCTCCCACCTGGACCTGCTGCCCGCTGGACGAGGTCATTTCCATTCCCCCCGTTGCATTCTGTCCGGAAGAAGCATCTTCCGTTCCGTTCGAGAGCCGCTGGTTCAGCAGCGCCAGAGCCTCTTCTTCCGTGGGAATTTGCCCGTCTGATTGTGAAGAGCCTTCAGACTGCCCCGGAGTCAGGGCCGGAAAGGCGGGGTTTTCTCCGGAGGAATTGCCTGCGTTTTGCGGAAGAGGGATGCTTTCTTCGCTGTTTCCGGGTTTTTTCCATTCGCGGTAGTAGTTGCTTATGTCTTTATAAAAAAACAGGCTTGCGCCTATGGCAAGCAGAATGAGCATCAGAAATATACGCAGAATTGTTTTAGGGGCGCTTTGGGGCATCACGGCCTCCTTGGTTTGTTTTTATAACACAAATAACATTTGTTTTTATATGGTTTTGGGGACGATGCGCAAGTAGAGGTCGCCAAGCCATGGTCCGATTTTTCTGCCAAGGCCGCGCAGGCGCACCGGCCGTCCGGGCGTGTAGTCCAGGGGCAGGGTTACCTCTATATTTTGTTTCTTTCCAGACATGCCATGCTGAACCTGCAAGCGGATACGCATTCCAGGCCGCAGCGCGTTTACGGGAACGGTCACCGTCTGTTCATCATCTATCTGGCGGCGAAACCAGTCCTTTATGAAATATAATGCCTTGCGCCCGGCCCGCAAGGGCGGGATATCCGCAAAACCCTGCAAATTTTCCAGGGGCGTGTTGCCCGGAGCTTTTTTCCCATGCCTGATTTCTCGGTAAATATCTTCAAACACACGGCGGGCGAAGGGGTCGCGCAGGACATTGGAAAGGACTTCCTCCTTGCTCAGGTGCATATTATTGTTTGTGCTGTCGAAAAAGGAATATGGCGAACCGGAAGGTTTCCGCGTTTCGGTTTTCGGGTTGCCGGGTTCCGTGCTGCTTGCCGAAGCGGATTGGAAATCGGTTTTCTGGGGTCTGCCGGATCCTGCTCCCCGGCTCTCGCTCTCTGGAGGCCTTCCGGGCCCAGATGTGCTGGCCGCGCCAGGCTGGGCCGAATGCGCTGCGGAAGAGTCTTTTTTATCTGCGCCAGCCGGCCGGCCGGCGCTGCGGACTCCAACTGCCCGGTCTTCTTCCAAAAAGCCCAGCATTAATACATAGGCTTCATTCAGTTCCTGGAAGCGTCTGCCTGCATCATGCGAGGGGCTGAGGTCCGGGTGAAGCTCAAACGCCTTTTTGCGGTAGGCTTTTTTTACTTCCGCGAGGCTTGCTCCCTCTTTAATCCCGAGAATCGCGTAGATTTGTTTGCGGGTCATTATGCTCTCCAGTGCCAGCAGACGTCAACGTCCATGGTAGGGATTATTATCAGGATGCAAGATTTTGGGCAACTTTTAGTATTATGGCGCCCCCCAAGCTTTTTTAGCGGCTTCTTCAAGGCGGTCCGGACCGAACAGGTCCCTCAGCACAACCGGGTTCAGCTCCGTGCATTCTCCCGTTTGTTTGGGGAACAGCGCCACTACCGGAATGCTGCTGCTGTTCAGGGCTTCCAGAAAGGCATAGCCCTCCGGGTTGTCGTGGGTAAGGTCTATCTGCATGAATACCGCGTTGTAGCGGTCTTGCCAGTCTTTTATTCTTTCTTCCGTGAAAACAGTACGTTCCAGCAGTTTGCAGTTCGGGCACCAGTTGGCGGTGAAGTCGACCACGATGTTGTTGCTGGTTCTTGCCGCCAGAAAAGCTTCTTCAGAATATGGAATCCATTGCGCTTTGTCGTCATCAAACAACGCAAAATTCCAAACGGCCAGCAGCGCGGCCAGCGCTGCTATGCAGCCCATAAGCCAGCGCCAGTAGAAAATTCCTTCCATTCCTTTTTTGTTTTGACGTCTGCCCCAGATCCAGCCGGAAACAAAGACCAATCCCAGAGCCGCGGCGGCCATGGCCCTGCCCTCCCCGGTGAGCAGGCTGAACAGGTAGGCGCAAGTGACCAGCAGGAAAAAGCCAAGCACCACTTCCAGTTTGGCAAGCCATGGCCCGGGCTTGGGAAAATAGCGGGCCAGGTTGGGGAAGGCGGCTAAAAGCAGATATGGGCTGGCCATTCCAAGCCCCACTGACAGAAAAACCATGCCGAGTATCGGCTGAGGCTGGTTGAAGCTCCAGCCCAGAACCCCGCCAAGAAGAGGCCCGCTACATGGGGTGGCAAGGCAGGTGGCGAGTATTCCGGTAATGAAGGCGCTGCGTTTGGTTACTCTTCTTCCCTGTTTTTCCCTGAAAGCGAACGAGGGCAGCATGAACAGGCCGAACAGGCTCAAGGTGAGGGCGAAAACCATCACCAGCATAATTATTACCATAATCTGGCTTTGGAACAACTGCCCCCAAAGCAGGTCCATTGTGGAGAGGACGCCTGAAAGGATGGTGAACCACACAATCACGCCCAAGGCGAACATCAGGTTTTGGAACCTGAATGCGCGCAGGCGTTTTTCCGAATCCGGCTGGCCCAGGGTGACTATGAATGAAAGCAGCTTCAGGCTGACCACCGGGAACACGCAGGGCATGAAATTAAGAATCAGCCCGGCGATTATGCCGAAAACCAGGGCTTTGCCGAGACCTTCTATCTCAAGATCGGGGCTGTCATACACAGGAGCCATGCTGGGCATGGTGTTCTGGATGATTGAAAGGGCTTCTGAAAAATCGGCCCACCACGCTTCTTTCTCGGCGTCTGGAAAACTGGTTCCCGCCCTGATTTCAATAGGCAGGGTGCGATTTACCGGAGTGCAGTTCTGAATGGAGCAGATAAGCAGTGAAACTTTCAAATTTACTTTTAAATCCGTCTCTTTTGCTCCGCCGTCCGAACCGTTAGCGGTGTGCCCGCTTAAGCGAGGAATGTAAATATAAATTGGAGCGGTCTCATCATAGACATTTACTTGTTTGCCGCCGGAGTATATGTCAGCAATCTGTTTGCCCAACGGGTAGACAATAGTGAAATTCGGTGTGAGGGAAAGATCCTCAAACTCCAGGCTGACCGTGGTCGGGCGGCCTATGGCTTCGCCAGGATCATTGGCATAGGCGTATTGCCCTTTTGCAGGAGTGAGAGAGAGAACAATGATTCTTGCTCCAGGCTCGGAAGACGGCTCAAAAATGGAGGTGGAAAATTCCACCGGGAGGTGTTCTTTGTTTCCCTTGCTGGAGAAGGTCACCCCTTCGGCCCTGGAGGGCTGGGAGAAAACGGGCAAAAGAATCAGCATCATGACCAGGAAGGCCATAAAACTGGCAAAGGCCGCAGCTTTTTGAATATGTTCTTTCCGCACACGTGCTCCTCGGCAGAACTTACCGCATCTCTGCTGTTTTTACCAGAGTTGTGTTGGGGAATTTCCGAATGAAAGAAAAGAGGGCTTGATCTGAGACTGCGCTTATGCACCCAGTCAGGGAAGCAGTCTCAGATCAGCCCTGGGCCGGGCATCCCGGCCTGGGCATAGAAATCATATTTTGAAATGAATGTCCAGAGGTTTGTACAAAAGAGCTGTCTTTATTTTTTTATTAAATATTTCAAATAGTTGTAGTGGCGGCGATAAGAAGTGAAAGCGCTGCTGGAAAGAGATGCGGCGCATATCCTGTCGCCCGGTTCAAGCCGGCACATGCACTGTCTTTCCCTGCTGGTGTATGCGGGCGCCTGATATTCTGCAAAGAAATTTTTACGGTCTTCTGTGTTCTCGTGCTCAATCAAATATGAAAAGTGCGTTTCTGGGGCTTGAGGCTTGCGCAATATGATTATATATTTAAGGAATGATTCCCCGGTTGATTTTAAGGAAAAGGCCGGCGCCTGTGTTGTCAGTTTTGTCCGGCAAGGAGAGGAACAATTTGTTTTCGCAGCTCGCTCCGGGTTTTGCCGGGCAAAGCTGATCCGCTTAATTTCAATTTGAAAATACTTCCAAGCCCGCAAGGCATAAAAACGGCAAGGCAGGTGTGCGGGCTTCTCCGGTTCTTAAAACAAGGCCGGGGTAAGCCGAAGGCTGGGTGGGGGGGCGCCGGGCTTGCGGCGCAAACAAGCATGGCTGGCAAAAAAGTTTGGCCTTTTTTGAAAAAAGTGCTTGACTAGATGTGTAAGCAAGAGTATTAATTCGCCCTGGTCTTGTAGAATGGCGTAACAGCCATAACTCAAGGTCGGGATTCCCCGTAACGGCTGGGGATGAAGGGAGCTTCCCTTCAAGCGCAGGCAGCGCGCCGGACTGATCTGGTAGCGTTGTTTTGAAATTGCAGGCGTTGCCGCATTTATAATGTGCGCCGTTCCAGCCCCAAAAGGCATTTAATATAGCCTGGGCTGTAAGGTAAGTTGTTTGGCAGTTTAACTGCCCACTGGTGACCCCTGCGGACCACCTGACCTTTTTAAGTCGGGCTGTCAAACGTGGGATAAACCTTCGCTTTAGAAGAGAACTATTGTAAGGGTGAGGTCCGGTTTAGGTCAGCCTGGCTGCCTGACTGAACGATTACTCTTAAAATAGTCCGCTTGCAGTAAACTGTTTAAAGCGAGTCCCCGATGCAGGAAATCTGTGAGCCTTGCGGCTTGCGCGATTTTGCTTTGGTGAGGATTACTGGCCGCCAGCTTGTTGTTGGCCGGCAAGGCCGAAAGCGTCTTTTGAGAACGGAGAAAAACAATGACGACAGTAAGCAGTGATCGTATCAGGATTAAGCTTAAAGCTTACGATTACCGCATTTTAGACAAGGCCGTGGCAGAGATCGTTGATACTGCCCGCAATACTGGTGCTGGTGTGGCCGGTCCCATTCCGCTGCCCACCAATATCCATAAGTATACTGTTAACCGCAGCGTTCACGTTGACAAAAAATCGCGTGAGCAGTTTGAAATGCGCATCCACAAGCGCCTTATGGATATTCTCGAACCTACTCAGCAAACCGTTGACGCCCTTGGCAGGCTTTCCCTGCCCGCAGGCGTTGATGTGGAAATCAAGCTCTAGCTGGAGGCGGTGAATTATCATGGCAGAAAAGTTAGCAATTTTAGGCCGCAAGCTGGGCATGACCAGAATATTTGACCTTGACGGCACAGTTCTTCCTGTAACTTTGGTTCAGGCAGGCCCCTGCCCGGTTGTGCAGGTCAAGACACAGGAAAAAGACGGTTACCACGCTTTGCAGATTGGCTATGGCGAAGCCAAGGTCAAACACCTTACCGGGGCTCAGCGCGGGCATCTTGCCAAGGCAGGCGAAAAGCTTTGCCGCACCTTGCGGGAAATTCGCCTGCAAGCTCCCAGTGAGTTCGAGGTTGGCCAGGATATTACTGTTGATATTTTTCAGCGCGGCGATTTTATTACCGTGGTTGGACGCAGCATAGGCAAAGGTTACGCAGGGGTTATGAAGCGCTGGAATTTCCGTGGCGCTCCTGCGAGCCATGGTGCCGAAAAGGTTCACCGCCAGGGCGGTTCCACCGGCTGTCACACCTTCCCCGGGCGCGTGTTCAAAAACAAGAAAATGGCAGGCCATATGGGTGATGAGCGTGTGTCTATCGTCGATCTTCAGATCGTTGAAGTTCGTCCCGAAGACAATCTCATCATTATCAAAGGCTCCATCCCCGGTCCCAAGGGCGGCCTGGTAATGGTTAAGAAGCAGTAGGGAGATTTGACGATGGCTCTCGTAAAAATATACGATCAGAACAAGCAGGAAACAGGCGAAATCAATCTGGACTCCGATATCTTCGAAGTTCCGGTTCGCCCTGAAATCCTCAACTTGGTTGTGCGCGCCCAGCGCGCGGCGTACAGGGTTGGCACCCATGCCGCCAAGGAGCGCAGCCAGGTTTCCGGCGGCGGCAAAAAACCTTTTGCCCAGAAGGGTACAGGCCGTGCCCGCGCAGGTTCTACCCGCTCTCCTCTGTGGCGTGGCGGTGCTGTGCTTTTTGCTCCCAAACCTCGCGACTATTCTTTCAAGGTCAACAAAAAGGTGCGCAGCCTGGCCCTGAAAATGGCTTTGTCTTCCCGGCTTGCCGATGACAGCCTGATGGTTGTCAAGGCGATTGATTTGGCTGAAATCAAGACCAGGGATTTCGTGAAGGTTGCAGGGAGCCTTGGGCTGGAAAAGGCCCTGGTGATAGCGCCTGCTGAAAATATCAACCTCAAGCTGTCTGCCCGCAATGTGCCCGGCATCACCATCATGACCGCAGGCCAGTTGAACGTGTATGACATTTTGCGGCATTCCCAGCTTGTGTTGCTGGAAGAAACCGTTGCACCTCTGGAAGCCCGCTTCAATCAGATGGCTAGCGAGGCCTAAGGGATATTATCATGGATTATACGCAAGTTCTGATTAAGCCCATTATTTCCGAGAAAGCCACTCTTCTTCGTGATGATGAAAACAAGATCGCTTTCTATGTGAATAAGGGGGCCAACAAAATTGAGATTGGCAAGGCTGTTGAAAAAGCCTTTAATGTTAAAGTGCTGGACGTGAATGTGGTTAACCGCAAGGTTGAGCCCAGGATGCGTCACGGCAGGGCCGTCGGCAAGATTTCAGGCTATAAAAAGGCTTATGTGACCTTGGCTGAAGGCGATAAAATTGATTTCTTTGAGGGAGTATAGCCATGCCAGTACGTAAGTTAAATCCGACTTCCGCAGGCCGCCGCTTCCAGACCGTGTCCACTTTTGAAGAAATTACCCGTTCCGGTTTTGAAAGATCATTGGTGAACGGCATGCCTGAGCGCGCCGGCCGCAATAATCTTGGCCGAATTACTTCCCGCCGCAGAGGCGCGGGCCACAAGCGTCTGTACCGGGTGATCGATTTCAAGCGTGACAAGTGCGGAATTCCTGCGACTGTCGCACATATTGAATATGACCCCAACCGCACTGCGCGCATTGCTCTGCTTTGTTATGCCGATGGCGAAAAGCGTTATATTATCGCTCCTCATGGCCTTAAGCAAGGTGATCAGGTGCTGGCGGGCCAGGGCGCGGAAATCAAGCCCGGCAACGCCATGAAGATTAATGACATTCCCGTGGGCACCATCCTGCACAATATTGAACTTCATCCCGGCAGGGGAGGCCAGTTTTGCCGCGCAGCAGGGTCCTATGCCCAGCTAACCGCCAAAGAAGGCAGCTATGCTCTTTTGCGCATGCCTTCCGGAGAAATCCGCAAGGTGCTTGTTGCCTGCATCGCCACAATCGGTCAGGTCGGCAACCTTGATCATGAAAATATCAGTATTGGCAAGGCTGGACGTAATCGCTGGCTTGGTCGCCGTCCTCAGGTGCGAGGCGTGGCCATGAACCCCATTGACCACCCGCTTGGCGGTGGTGAAGGCCGCAGCTCCGGCGGTCGCCACCCGGTATCGCCTTGGGGTATGCCCACCAAGGGTTACAAGACCAGAAACCGTAAGAAAGTATCGTCCAAGCTTATTGTTAAGCGTCGCCGATAGAAGTTAGGAGTGTGTTAAATGCCTAGGTCGCTTAAGAAAGGCCCCTTCGTGGATGGCCATCTGATTGTTAAAGTAGAGCAGGCTGCTGCCAATAATGACCGCAAGGTAATCAAGACCTGGTCCCGCAGGTCGACCATTCTTCCGGAAATGGTTGGGCTTACCTTTGCAGTGCACAACGGCAAGAAGTTTGTTCCAGTGTTTGTTACCGAGAACATGGTAGGGCACAAGTTGGGCGAATTTTCTCCCACCCGCACCTTCTATGGCCATGCCGGCGACAAAAAGTCCAAAGTTGCTAAGAGATAAGGGTGAGTCTAATGGAATCCAGAGCTACTCTTAAATTTACTAGGATATCGCCACGCAAAGCGCGCCTTGTGGCCCGCAATGTGAACGGCCTGCCTGTGGAAGATGCGCTTAATCTGTTGCGCTTCACCCCCAAGAAAGCAGCTGAAATTATCTACAAGGTGCTTTATTCTGCAGTTGCGAATGCACAGCAGATCGGAGCCGATGTAGACAGTCTGCAGGTCAAACAGGTTGTGATCAGCGATGGTCCCATCTTGAAGCGGATCAAACCCCGCTCCATGGGGCGCGCCAATCACATTCTTAAGCGCACCAGCCACATTACAGTGATATTGGAAGGATAAGTTATGGGTCAGAAAGTACATCCTTACGGTTTCCGCCTGGGGTATAACAAAAATTGGCAGTCCCGCTGGTACAGCAAAAAAGATTATCCGGCCTACGTGTTTGAAGACCACAAGATCAGAAAGTTCATCAAAAAACTTCTCTATCATTCCGGTCTTGCTAGAATTGAGATTGAACGCCACGGCCCCAAGGTAAGATTGATTCTGTCCACCGCACGTCCCGGCATTATTATCGGCCGTAAGGGCGTGGAAATTGAAAAACTCCGTTCCGATCTCAAGCAGAAATTCGGCCGCGAGTTTTCAATAGAGGTAAATGAAATTCGTCGTCCCGAGCTTGAGGCCCAACTCGTTGCGGAAAATGTTGCTATGCAGCTTGAACGCCGTGTGGCTTTCCGCCGCGCCATGAAGCGGACCGTGCTCATGTCTCGCAAGTTTGGCGCCGAGGGCATAAAGATTGCCTGCTCCGGACGTCTGGCTGGTGCTGAAATAGCCCGTTCCGAATGGTACCGTGACGGTCGTGTGCCGCTGCATACTTTGCGGGCTGATATAGATTATGGTTACGCTGTTGCTACTACCACTTACGGTATCATCGGCGTTAAGGTCTGGATTTTCAAAGGCGAAATTCTGGACAATGAGGTACAGCAGTAATGTTGAGTCCAAGAAGACAAAAATTCCGTAAGCGCATGAAGGGACGCAACAAGGGCAACGCCGTGAACGGCAGCCTGATTTCCTTCGGCACCATCGGTCTTAAAGCGTTGGAACACGGCAAACTCACTGCCCAGCAGATAGAAGCCGCCCGTATTGCAGTTATGCGTCACATCAAACGTCAGGGTAAAATCTGGATCAGAATTTTCCCCGACTGGCCCATTACCGCCAAACCGCTTGAAACCCGTCAGGGTTCCGGTAAAGGCGCCCCCGTGGGCTTTGTGGCCCCGATTAAGCCGGGGCGTGTGCTTTATGAGATTGACGGCGTAAGCCTTGAGCTTGCAAAAGAAGCGCTGACCCGAGCTGCGCATAAGCTGCCGGTGAGAACTGTTATTGTGACTAAGGAGATCATCTAGCCATGAAACTTGCAGAACTGAAAAAGCTTTCACAGGAACAGCTTCATGAGAAGCTTGTTTCTGAGAGGCAAGAGCTGATGAACTTGCGTTTTAGTCATGTTGCCGGTCAACTGGAAAATACCGCCCAGATTCCGGCGAAAAGGCGCACTATTGCGCGTATACTTACTTTAATGAAGAAGGGAGCGTAATTTATGTCCGACGCTATCCTCAACACCAAAGGCAGAAAGCTGGTCGGCGTGGTGGTCAGTGACAAGAATGACAAAACCATTATTGTCAATGTGGAAACCCAGGTCAAGCATCCTTTGTTGAAGAAATATGTGCGCCGCCGCAAGCGCTTCACCGCCCATGATCCCAATAACGAGTGCGGTGTGGGTGATGTGGTTAGAATTGTAGAGTTCCGTCCTATGTCTGCTACAAAACGCTGGCATTTGGAATCCATTGTTGAAAAGAGCTTGTAATTTAAGCTTGTTAAGCTCGTAGAGGTCAATCATGATTCAGGTAGAAACTGCTCTTCAGGTTGCGGACAATTCCGGCGCCAAGAAAGTTGCCTGCATTAAGGTGCTTGGAGGCTCCAAGCGCCGTTACGCCACCGTGGGTGATATTATCGTGGTTTCTGTTAAGGAAGCCATGCCCCACGCCAAGGTTAAGAAAGGCGATGTTATGGATGCGGTAATTGTGCGCACTGCAAAGGAAATTCGTCGGGCAGACGGATCTTATATTAAGTTTGACACCAACGCTGCAGTTCTGCTTTCCAAGCAGGGCGAGCCGGTGGGCACCCGTATTTTCGGCCCTGTGGCCCGTGAATTGCGTGCCAAGAACTTTATGAAGATAGTATCACTTGCCCCGGAAGTGTTATAGGGGTCAGGCTATGAGACAGTATAGAATTCGTAAAGATGACAAGGTAATGGTTATTGCCGGCAAGGATAAGGGCAAAATTGGCAAGATCATGAAGGTTAACCGTAAGAAGGAAACCGTGCTGATTGAAAAGGTGAACGTTGCGAAGCGTCACACCAAGCCAAATCCTTACCGTCAGCAGGCTGGCGGTATTCAGGATAAGGAAATGCCTCTTGCCATCTCCAATGTAATGCTGGTTTGCTCCGCTTGTGCAGAACCCACCCGTGTGGGCTACCGCTTTACCGAGGACGGCAAGAAAGTGCGTTTTTGCAAGAAGTGTAACGAAGTAATCGCGTAACCGACTACGCCAGGAAAGTAAACCATGACTCGTCTTGAGAAAATTTACAGGGATAAGGTGGTGCCGGCCCTGCAGCAGGAGTTTAATTACAAATCCTCCATGCAGGTTCCCGGGCTGGAAAAGGTTTCCCTTAACATTGGCCTTGGTGCAGCCAGCCAGAACAACAAGCTGATGGAGGAAGCCCTGCAGGAGCTTTCCCTCATCGCCGGACAAAAGGCTGTAATCACCATCGCCAAAAAATCGATCGCATCGTTTAAGCTGCGTGAAGGCATGCCGATTGGCTGCCGGGTAACTTTGCGCCAGGAGCGGATGTGGGACTTTTTGGACAAACTGTTCAACTTTGCCCTTCCCCGGGTACGCGACTTTAGAGGTATTTCCGACCGAGGTTTTGACGGCCGCGGCAACTTCACCTTGGGCATCAAGGAGCATTCCATTTTCCCCGAGCTTGAGGTTGACAGAATCGACAATCCCAAGGGAATGAATATAACCATTGTTACCAGTGCCAAGACCGACCGGGAAGGTAAGATGCTGCTCGATCATCTTGGTATGCCTTTTAGAAAGTAAGGAGACTAAGCTTTGTCACGTACAGCTTTGGAAGTAAAGGCCACCAGAAAACCCAAGTTTTCCGTTCGTGCCTATAATCGTTGCCCCATTTGTGGACGCCCCCGTGCATTTATGCGCAAATTCGGTATTTGCCGTATCTGTTTCCGCAACATGTCGCTGCGCGGCGAGTTGCCCGGTGTTCGCAAATCGAGCTGGTAAGTCATAATTATTCAGGAGAAAACCAATTATGATGACTGATCCTATTGCAGATATGCTTACGCGTATCCGCAACGCACACTTGGCCCTGCACAAGGAAGTAAGTGTGCCGCGCTCGAAAATTAAGGAGTCCATTGCCCACATCCTGGTGGATGAAGGTTATGTGGATAATGTGTCTGTGGAAGACCGTGACATCAAAATCGCCCTCAAGTATGTGGGCGGAAGAGCTGTAATTTCCGGTCTCAAGCGGATTAGCAAACCCGGCCGCAGAATTTATGTTAACGCAGCTGGCCTGCCCAATGTGCAAAATGGCCTTGGCATCTGCATTGTGTCCACCTCTAAGGGTGTGATTTCAGGCAAGAGTGCTAAGGACCAGCGCATCGGCGGCGAACTCATCTGTGAAATTTGGTAGTAGGTGTAGTTATGTCCAGAATAGGTAAACAGCCGATTGCGATTCCGGCCGGTGTGGAAGTCAAGGTGCTTGACAACGCCATTGAGGTTAAGGGTCCCAAGGGGACCATTGCCACCCCCCGCCATGAAACTGTGGAATATAAGGTCGAAGGCTCTGAAGTTATTATCACCCGAATGAATGACTCCAAGGAGGCCCGTTCGCAGCATGGCCTGCGCCGCGCGTTGCTTGCCAACTGTGTTGATGGCGTAAGCAAGGGCTGGAGCAAAACCTTGGAATTCAACGGGGTAGGTTACAGGGTCGCCGTTAAGAATGAAAAGCTTGAAATGTCCATCGGATTTTCCCACCAGGTCATTTTTGATTTACCCAACGGTATTTCCGCAACTACGGAGGGAAACAAGCTTACGCTTTCCGGTATTGACAAAGCTCAGGTTGGCGAAATTGCTGCAAGCCTCCGCCGTCTGCGCAAGCCCGAACCTTACAAGGGCAAGGGCATCAAGTATGAAAACGAACAGATCCGCCGCAAGGCCGGCAAGTCTGGTAACAAATAAAAGCGGGGTTAGATTCTTATGAAAAAGCATGACGCCCGGATTAAGCGTAAGGTACGCATCCGCAAGAAGATTTCCGGTTGTCCCGAGCGCCCCCGTTTGGTGGTATACAGGTCCAACCTCCATATCTATGCCCAACTTGTGGATGATTTGGCGGGTAAGACTCTGGCTGCAACCTCTACTCTCAGCCTCGGCAAGTCCGATTCCGGAATCCATCCGAATATCGACGGCGCAGCCAAGGTGGGGCGGGAAATTGCCCGTATTGCCAAGGAAAAAAACATAGCTTCTGTGACCTTTGACCGTAACGGGTATCTCTACCACGGTCGCATCAAGGCCGTTGCTGAAGGCGCTCGCGAAGGCGGACTGGAGTTTTAAAGGTGACTTACATGGAAAACAATGAAGTAGGTTTTGTTGAAAAGATCGTAGCCCTGAACAGGGTGGCCAAAGTTGTTAAGGGCGGTCGTCGTTTTTCCTTCAGCGCCCTGGTTGTTGTGGGCGATGGCGAAGGGAGCGTCGGGTATGGTCTGGGCAAGGCCCAGGAAGTTCCCGAAGCCCTGCGTAAGGCGACTGAAAGCGCAAAGCGCAACATGATTCAAGTTCCCGTGCTTGACGGCACCCTGCCCTATGAAGTGCTCGGCAAGTTTGGCGCAGGCTCCGTGCTGCTCATCCCTGCTTCCGAAGGTACCGGAGTCATTGCCGGAGGTGCCGTGCGTGCGATTATGGAAGCCGCCGGAATCAGAGATGTTTTGTCCAAGGCCATTGGCACCAATAACCCGCACAACGTGATCAAGGCTACTATGGCCGGACTTGCGTCTTTGCGCAGCGCTGAAGATGTATCGGAACTTCGCGGTAAAACCCTGCATGCTCCCCGCAAATGAGCTCAGGAAAGGTTGTAGCGATGATAAAGATAAAACTCGTTCGTAGTTGGATTGGCTGTTCTCCGATTCAGCGCCGCACCCTGGATGCCATGGGGCTGCGCAAGATCCGGATGGAGAAAGAGTTTAAAGATTCCCCTGCCATGCGTGGGATGATTGAAAAAGTAAAGCATATGGTTGAGGTTGTAAAATAATGAGACTGCATGAGCTTTATCCGTTTGCAGAAGAAAGGCAAACCCGCAAGCGTGTTGGCCGCGGTTCCGGTTCCGGGCTCGGCAAGACTGCCGGGCGTGGTCACAAGGGGCAGAATTCCCGTTCCGGTGGCGGAGTTCCCGCTGGATTTGAAGGCGGCCAGATGCCTTTGGCCCGCCGTTTGCCCAAGCGCGGTTTCAATAACAGCAAGTTTAAGGCTGTTTACGAAATTCTTAACCTGAACTGCCTTGCCCAGGCTTTTGAAGGCCAGTCTGAAGTTTCTCTTGAAGATATTTATGCGCGCGGCCTGGTAACTCCGGGTGCTGCCGTGAAAATTCTTGGCGTGGGCGACTTGGACAAGGCCATGAGCATTGAGGCGCATCGTTTTAGCGCATCCGCTGTTGAAAAGATCAAGTCTGCGGGCGGGGAAGCGAAATCCCTTGAGCAGGAACTGACCGCATAATTTACTAACTGAGAAGGTATTGCTGTGGCTCTTGGTGCCGTTGAAAATATAGGGCGTTTGCCTGAACTTAGAAAGAAGCTTCTTTGGACATTCGCCATTTTGGGAGTGTTCCGGATTGGCGTTCATGTGCCGGTGCCTGGTGTAGATTCCCAGGCACTTGCCTTGTTCTTCGATTCTGTGTCCAACTCTCTGGTTGGCCTTTTCAATATGTTTTCGGGAGGCGGGCTGGAGCGTTTTTCTATTTTTGCGTTGGGCATTATGCCCTACATTTCCGCTTCGATTATCATGCAGCTTCTTCAAGTGGTGAGCCCCGAACTTAAACGGATGGCCAAAGAAGAAGGAGCGGCCGGGCGTAAGAAAATTACCCAGTACACCCGATATGCCACCGTGTTGATCACGATTATTCAGGGCTTTGCTCTGGCTGTGGGGCTGGAAACCATGCCTGTGTCTGCGGGCATTGTGGGCGTGGTAATTGACCCAGGCTGGACTTTCCGGATAATTACGGTGATTACTCTGGTGGCCGGAACCATCCTGATTATGTGGCTTGGCGAGCAGATTACGGACAAGGGGATAGGCAACGGCATTTCCCTGATCATCTTTGCAGGTATTGTTGCGGCCATTCCCGGAGCTGCCAGCCGTTATTTCAGCGCTGCGGCCACAGAGGACACAAATATCCTGATAGTTGTGGGCCTCCTTCTGTTCATGGCTGCAATTCTTTGCTGTATCGTTTTTGTGGAGCGGGGGCAGCGGCGCATTCCCATACATTATGCAAAGCGCCTGATGGGCCGCCGCATGGTTGGAGGGCAGAACACCCATTTGCCTCTCCGGCTGAATACGGCCGGTGTTATCCCTCCGATTTTCGCATCAAGCCTTTTGTTGTTCCCGGCTACTTTGGCCATGTTTTCTGGAAGTCTCCCCTGGTTGAATGATGTGGCGGCGATGTTCAGCGCGCATGACACAGTACTTTACAATCTATTTTTTATCGGCCTGATTATTTTCTTCTGTTTTTTTTATACGGCCATAGTCTTTGATCCCAAGGACATTGCGGAAAACCTGAAGAATCAGGGCGGCTTCATTCCCGGCATCAGGCCCGGCGGCAAAACCCGTGATTATATCAATGCGGTGCTCACCCGGCTGACTCTTTGGGGATCGTTTTATATTTCCGCTGTTTGCGTGTTGCCGGTGATTCTGTCTTCTTTGTTCGGGCCGACCATCACCTTTGGGGGCACCTCTTTGCTGATTATGGTTGGCGTTGCAATGGACTTCATGGGCAGAATCGAGTCCTATCTGATTTCCAGGCAATATGACGGCCTTATGCAAAAAGGCAAAATTAAAGGCAGACGTTAAATGAAAAAGGTGCGCGGCATCTTTATCAAGAACGAGCGCGAGATTGAGGTCATGCGCAAGGCTAACCAGATTGTTTCCAAGATACTGGACAGTCTCGGAAACATCCTGCGCCCTGGCATTCCCAGCCTCGCCCTTGAAGAGCACGCCCAGGAACTTTGCAAGAAATTTGAAGTAAAGCCTGCGTTTCAAGGCTACCATGGATTTCCTTTTGCCATTTGCTGTTCAATAAATGATGAAGTTGTGCACGGTTTCCCCTCCGAGCGGATTATCGAGGAGGGAGATATAGTCAGCGTTGACATGGGTGTTGTATATGACGGTTTTTATGGCGACTCCGCCCGCACCTTCCCGGTGGGAGAGGTGAGCGCCGAGGCCAGCCGTCTGATTGATATCACTAGAGAGAGCCTGTACAAGGGTATTGAGCAAGCCCGGCCGGGCAAGAATTTGTTTGATATTTCCGCGGCTATTGAAGACCATGCAACAGCTGCAGGCCTGGGAGTGGTAAAGCGGTTTGTGGGGCACGGTATAGGCCGCGCCATGCATGAAAAGCCGGAAGTTCCGAATTTCAGAATACCGGGGGGAAGCGGAATTCCATTGATAAGCGGGATGGTTTTGGCTATTGAGCCAATGCTTACCCTTGGTTCTGCAGAAGTGCGGGTATTGGATGACGACTGGACCGCGATTACGATTGATGGTTCCCTGGCGGCCCATTGGGAGCACACTGTGGCTATAACCCCTGACGGGCCCCGGATTTTGAGCTTGTCATAGTTTTTTAGGCTGTCAAAAGGTTGCTAAATAGCTTGACGGCTTTTGGTTAAGATGGTAATTGAACCAATTCAAAAGCTGCACCGCAGGTTTTGTTGATTATAACTGTTTTGGAGATTAAGCCATGAAAGTTCGGCCCTCTGTTAAGAGAATATGCCCCAAGTGCAAAATTGTGAGACGTAAGGGCATTTTGCGTGTTATCTGTGAGAATCCCCGGCACAAACAGCGTCAGGGTTAATAGGAGTAGATAAAAAATGGCCAGAATAGCCGGAGTTGACTTGCCCAGAGGAAAGCGTGCCGATATCGCTCTCACCTATATTTATGGTATCGGTCCTGCCACTGCACTCAAAATTTTGGATGCCACCAGCCTGGACTGGAATAGAAGCATCGATGACTTTTCCGCCGATGAAGTTAATGAGCTGCGTAAGGAAATAGAGCAGAACTACAAGGTGGAAGGGGATTTGCGCCGTGACGTGTCTATGTATATCAAGCGGCTTATGGATATCGGATGCTACCGGGGCCTGAGGCACCGCCGCGGTCTTCCCGTCCGTGGTCAGAGCACCCATACCAACGCCCGTACCAGGAAAGGTCCCAAGCGCGGCGCGGTTGCTAAGAAGAAGTAAAAAAATTAAACCTGCAAAGCTAAACTTTAGTGCATTAAGCTAAATTGCGAGAGATAAAATGGCAGCAGCAAAACCAAAGCGTGTTACCAAGAAAAGGGAAAAGAAAAATATTCCCAGCGGGCTTGTGTTTATTCAGGCCTCTTTCAATAATACTATAATTACCTTTACCGATGCCCGCGGTAATGCGGTTTCTTGGGGCAGTGCAGGGCAGAGCGGTTTTAAAGGCTCCCGTAAAAGCACCCCGTTTGCCGCTCAGGTGGCAGCCGAGAATGCAGCCCGCAAAGCTATGGATAATGGCATGCGTACTGTGGGTATTTATGTGTCGGGGCCTGGCTCTGGTCGTGAGTCCGCCATGCGTGCGATAAATACAGTGGGTATGAATGTTGCCTTTATTCGCGATATTACTCCCATCCCGCATAATGGCTGCCGTCCGGCCAAGCGCCGCAGAGTATAATTTTAGGTTTAAGCTTTTGGGAATCTGCCACTGAGAAATTCAGTGGCAGATGCGCTTCCCAAGGCTGGTTCAAGGGTTCAAGTCAAGGCTATCCCCGGCAATCGGGGACTTTACTTCCCTGTCAGTGCCGCCCCGGCGCTGATTACACTCCAATCAGTGGGGTTTAGCATGCTAATCAAGCAAGGCGAACGATTAATAAACACAAGAAACTGGGCAGAGCTGGTTAAGCCTGATCATGTTTTCAGAGACAGCGAAGAAAGCAGCACTTACGGCAAATTTGTTTGCGAGCCGCTGGAGCGCGGCTATGGAAATACTATTGGCAACGCACTACGCCGCGTGCTTCTTGCCTCTTTGCAGGGCGCCGCATTCGTGTCTGTAAAGATTGCAGGCGTTCAGCATGAATTTACCACCATTCCCGGTGTGCTTGAAGATGTTACCGACATTGTGCTTAATCTCAAGCAGGTTCGCATGGCCATGAACACTGAAGAACCTCAGCGTCTTGAGCTGGTTGTGAATAAGAGAGGCCCGGTTACCGCCGCCGAGATAAAAACTAATCAGCATATCACCATCCTTAATCCTGAGCAGCATATTGCAACCATGACTGAAGATGTTGAGCTGAATATGGAACTGGAAGTGCGGATGGGCAAGGGCTATATGACTGCTGATATGCACGAGGGCCTGACGGACGAAATTGGCATGATTACTATGGACGCCAGCTTTTCTCCCGTGCGCCGTGTTTCCTATAATGTGGAACAGGCCCGTGTAGGCCAGATGACAAACTATGACAAGCTGATCATGGAAGTCTGGACCGATGGTTCAATTACCCCTGAGGATGCAATCGCATATTCGGCGAAAATTCTCAAGGAACAGTTGGCTGTATTTATAAATTTTGATGAACGGATATCTGCAAATGACGAAAGCAGCGCAAGCAGCGTAAGCGACCTTAATGAGAATTTGTTCAAGAACATTGAGGATCTTGAGCTTTCTGTGCGTGCTACTAATTGTCTTAAAAGTGCGGATATCTCTGTGGTTGGCGAGTTAGTTCAGCGCACTGAGGCTGAAATGCTTAAGACCAAAAATTTCGGGCGCAAATCTCTGGATGAGATTACTCGGGTGCTTGCCGAGATGGGTCTTGATTTTGGTATGAAGCTGGACGGTTTTGACAAGAAATATCAGGAATGGAAGAGGTTAAACCAAAATGAGGCATAATAAGTCTGGCCGCAAATTAAACAGGAACCCTGCCCACAGGAAGGCCCTTTTTAGAAATATGACCAGGGCGCTTCTCGAGTATGGCAGAATTCGTAGCACCGAAGCCAAAGCAATGGAGTTGCGCCGGGTGGTTGAACCGTTGATTACCATGGCCAAGAAAAATGATCTGCACGCCCGCAGGGAAGCGTACAAGTTTCTGAACAGCCACCAGTTGGTTCAAAAGCTGTTTGATGTGATTGCGCCCCTGTTTGCCGGTGTTCCCGGCGGGTATACCAGAGTAGTCAAGCTGGGTATTCCGCGTAAGGGTGATGCGGCTCCTATGGCTGTTATTGAATTTACAAAGGAAATTGCTGCCGGCGCTGGAGCTGAACCGGAAAAAGCAGTGAAAGAAACTAAAGCTGCTGAAACTTCCGGTGAAGAAAAGGCTGCCGCCAAGAAAGTGGCTTCGAAGAAGCCTGCCCAACCCAAGGCTGATTCCGAAAAGAAGCCGGCCGCCAAGAAGGCCGCTTCTAAAGTGGAAACCATTGAAGAGTAGCGGAACAATATTCTAATTAAAAAAGCGGGGCCTTTTCAAGGCCCCGCTTTTTTAATTTCAATCAAATTAGAGCATTTCACGCTTGAAATGCTTTGCAAGGAATTATCTTCAAATCCTTACCGCCAAAACGATTGCAGGGCGGCAAAGCCTCCCGTTAAGCAATCATTCGAGGCGTTAACAGTCCCTAGAACATTTTAACATTGAAAGGCCGCTTCTGACAGAATGCTCTGGCGGCGTGAGCAGCGCCGCCTGTTTCGCAGGCGTTAGGCGGAAGTCACTGCCGCCGTTGCTTCAGCCGTAGACGAATCTTTGAGTTGTATGCCTGAAGAGAGCATTGCTAAGGCCCGAAGGGGGCAGAGATGAAAAACCACCGGTTTTACCGGTGGTTCGTTTCATTGATTTTTTTGGCTTTCCCTGATCAGTTCAACCATTTTTTCACTAAGCTGTGACAGTTCGGGCTTTGCAAACTGGGCATCGGCGCCCACCGATTCTCCTTTGTGCTGCAAAGATTCAGTAATCAGCGATGAGAACAGGGCCACGGGCAATGTTTTTAATATTGGATCTTCCTTTATCCGGCGGCAAAGCGTGAGTCCGTCAATGCTGGGCATTTCAATGTCAGAGATAATGCCATCAAGGTAGGCGTTAACAGGCTGCCCATCGGATTCGCATTTTTTCTTGAGGTTTTGCAGGTAGTCCCAGGCCTCGCTTCCGTTTGTCATTTGAACGACTTGGAAGGCGCCGCTATCTTCCAAAAGATGTTTCACCAGCCCGCGTACGCTTTGCGAATCGTCCGCATGAAGAATTTTGTAAATCCTGTCACTTTCCAGTTTATGGACTTTGGTGAAACTGATGGACAGGCTTTCGTCCATGTCGCCCACAATTTTTTCCATATCCAGAACGAAAGCTGTGCGGTCTTCAAGTTTTACCACCCCGGTAATTGCGGCACTTATACTCTGAATGAATGCCCCAGGAGACTCCACGTCCACCCACGACAGGCGGTGGATGCGGTTTACGCCTGAAACGAGAAACGCTGTGATGACATTGTTGAACTCGGTGACAATGATTTTGGGCTGGCTTGTTTCCACGGCCGGCTTGTTTAGATATTTGGCCAGGTCAATCAACGGAACGATGCGTCCATCACGGTACTGAAATGCTCCCATTACAGATTCGTGCCGCATATTTGGCATTACTGTGACCGGCTGCATGCGGATTATTTCAACGACTTTAGATACGTTGACTCCGTAATAGCCGCGGTAATCATCCTCTTCATCAATGAAGAATTCAACCAACTCAAGTTCATTTGTTCCCGACTCTAAAAGAATATTGGTTTGGGCCATATCTCACCTATAATATATGAAATGGGGGCATGCTGATATTATAGTTCCAGCAGCTGATAATCTATACTTATATTAAAATATAGCCCAGTTGTATCACGATGGCAAGCTTTCCCTTTGAATTAGACGGGATTTTTCATTTATTGCGTACTTTTTCCGCAGCTTGTTCCTCTCTTCTGATGTAGTCGATAAAACCGAGAATAGAGTTCTCATGGTAAAATGAATCCCACTTTTCAGTGCACCATACGCCAACAGGCCCTACATCGGGATCGCCTTTAAGAATTACGTTCAAAAGTCTTTTCAGGTAGGCTTCTTCTGCTTCTTCTTTGTTGGGCCAGGCATATGGCCGTAGCAGGTCGTACCAGCGCTGGAGCTGCTCTCTGCTTCTTGATAGCAGCCAGCTTGACGGGTATGCCTGGGCACTGTGCCCGGCAAAGGCCGGGCGCTGGGGCAGGGAGAGCAGTTTGTCAATGCTGTTGATGAACACGGGCATTTCAAACCGCGGCGGAGTTGCCGTCCTAAGGTAAACTCTGTCGTTGTGCTCAAACGTGCAGCATGCGGCCTCCCCAATGAAATAGTACCCTCCCACAGAAAAAAACATGCTGTGCGGGGCATGCCCCTGCACGGACATTACCCCTATGGGGGGAAAATCAAAATCCAGCACCTCCGGCGGCAAAAAAGCAAGCTCCTCCGGGCTGAAGCCAAAAAGTTTGTCCGCAGGTACCGGTCTGGGTTTGCCATACATTTCCGCAAGGTCGGTCATTACTTCTTTGGTGCTTTCCCAAAGCCGTTCCGGGTTAACCAGATGGCGCAGTCCTTTTTCATGGCAAATTGCTTTGGCTGTGGGGTAGGCTTCAAGCACCTCGGCCAGCGCGCCTGCGTGGTCAACATGGATATGAGAAAGCAGAATCAGGTCGATATGGCCGATGCCCTCTTTTTGAAGGGCGCTTAAAAAATCCGGAGCGGCAGCGGCAGTGCCCACATCCACCAGCACAACAAATTCTTTGTCCGGGGCCTCCGGGCAGGGCATGCGCACAAGCCAGCCGCCAAAAATTCCGTCCAGCCCGTCAATGCTTTGGGGAACCGTTATATATTTTACTTTTGTCACAAATTCTCCTTGAAAATAAGAAGGCACTCTACAAATAATAAGCGTAAAAAACAAGCCTGCCCGGCAGCGGCGTTCCGCCCGCCCGGTAAATCTGGCATGCAGATAAATATTAATTTAAGAAGCTATGCTGCATTGGGAAGATGTTGACAAAAAAATAACTTATGTATACTTCTACATATGTCGAAATGTTGAACTGTGAGGGCGAAAATGTTTGAACTGATGAATATCGTTAAGGCTCTGGCGGATGAAAACAGGGTGCGCATCCTGATGGCGTTGCGGGGGCGCGAGCTTTGCGTCTGTCAGATTACCGGCCTGCTGGACTTGGCTCCCTCGAGCACTTCCCGGCATTTATCCATTCTAAGGCAGGCTCGGCTTATAGAAGGCAGCAAGCGGGGGAAATGGGTTTACTACAGTTTGCCGAAAGAAGCGGGGCACGATCTGGCGGGGATTGCGGCCGGTGCAGTGCATTGGCTTGAGGCAAGCCTGGCCCTTGACGCAGGAGTGGAGGCCGATGCTAAACGGATTGCCCAGATCCTGGCCGGCGATGAGTGTTTTTGCAACGCAGATAATTTGGAAATGTGCCACTCCCCGGAAATTCACAGCCTGGAGGAAACTTTGCTGGAAACGGAAAGTGGCTTGGAAGATAAGTAAACAGTAAAAGAGGTTTTTATGCAGATTTTAAAATACAAGCTGAACAGCCTGGCCTGCCCGATGTGCGCAGTTGCGGTGCAGCATACCGTGGCCGCTTTGCCGGGGGTGGCCAAGGCCACAGCTGATTTCCCCACACAAACCCTTGTTGTGGAAGGAATCCGTCTCAATTCTAAAGACATAATTACAGCCGTGCGGGAGTCGGGAAGCGATATTGACGCCGAAGAAGAGATGGGGGACGCCGAGCCGCCACCAGATTGCTCATCGGAGGTTTTTTCAGAAGACCCTGATGAGCGGAATTCTTCTGGAGGTGAGGCTGCCGCCTTTTATGAAGCGGCCCGTCCGGCGCCGGACGATTTATGCGGTTCCGGGTGCGTTTGCCGTTTTAAAAAGAGTGTTGTTCCAGATGCAGTTGTTCACGTGTACGATTGCCCGGAATATATCAAAGATGCTGAAAAGCGGTTTGCGGCCCCGGTTGGCCCAAAAAGCGGCAAGATTTCTTTTTGGCGCGGGGAGCAGGGCAAGGAAGCTTTGCTTCTGATTTTGTCCGCAACGATGTTCTGCGCGGCGATGGTCCTGGATCATGTCTACCCGGAAGCGCTCGACCCGGCAGCCGGGGGCATAAGCGGGAAAACCTTGCTTGTCTGGACGCTGTTTATAGTGCCTTACCTGATTTGCGGAGTTCCCGTGTTTCGGGGGGCAATCCGGGCTCTGCAGAATAAAAGCATTTTCAACGAATTCTCCCTGATGGCCATAGCCACGCTTGCGGCCATAGGGTTAAACCAGTTGCCCGAAGCAGTGGGGGTAATGCTGTTTTATTGCGTGGGCGAATTTTTCCAGGAGCTTGCGGTTAGCCGTTCGCGTTCTTCAATCAAGGCGCTTATGGCGTCCCGCCCGGTAACCGCCAGAGTGGTTGGAACGGATGGGGCTGTGCGTGTACGGGCGGTTGAGTCTGTGCTTCCGGGGGAAGACGTGATTGTGCGCCCTGGGGAAAAAATTCCGCTGGACGGGTTTCTTATTTCGGGGCGATCACAGCTTGATACCTCTCCGCTCACAGGAGAGCCGAAGCCCATGCGGGTGGAGCCGGGCAGGGAAATACGCGCCGGCTATATAAACCTGGATTCGGTGCTGACCTTTAGGGTGACTCAAACCTTCAAGGACAGTGAAATTTCCCGCATTCTGGAATTGACCGAAAAGGCCGCGTTGCGCAAAGCGGCGCCCGAACGTTTTGTTACCCGTTTCGCCAGAGTGTATACGCCTATAGTGGTGCTTTTGGCCGTGCTGGTGGCCTGCCTTCCTCCGCTTTTGGGCGGGGCCGAGTGGCGGGAATGGATTTACCGTTCCCTTGTGCTGCTGGTGATTTCCTGCCCTTGCGCTCTGGTCATCTCCATACCGCTCAGCTATTTCGGGGGGATTGGGGGCGCCTCGCGCCGGGGCATTCTGGTGAAGGGCGGGCTTGTGCTGGACAGCCTTAAAAAGATAGACACTGTGGTGTTCGACAAAACGGGCACCCTTACCGAAGGCGTGTTCGCAGTGAACTCGGTTTCTTCCGAGCCGGGAGTTTCCAGGCCGCAGGTTTTGCAGGCCGCGGGCATTGCCGAGATGCAGTCCAACCATCCGGTGGCGCGTTCGATAATGTCTGAAATCGGAACTTTCGAGCTTCCTGGAGATTTGTCTGCCGAGGAGCTTCCGGGCCTCGGCATGCGGGCCGAATCGGGCGGGCATGTCTATCTGGCCGGAAACGGCAAGCTAATGGAAAAAATGGGAGTAGAGTTCCGGAAAAATCCGGCCATTGAGGGCACTGTGGTTTATGTGGCGGAAAATGGCAGGTTTCTGGGGTCCATTCTGGTGTCCGACCGGTTGCGCGAAGATGCGGCAAAGGCTGTGTCCGAGCTGAAAAAAAGGGGCCTCAGAATATACATGCTCACCGGAGACCGAATGGAAGGGGCCGTTTGGGTGGCAAAGGCCACGGGCATTGATGATTTCAAGGCGGGACTTCTTCCCAGCCAGAAGGTGGAAGCCCTTGAGGAAATTACAAAACCTGCCGGGCCGGGCCACGCTGCTTTTGTTGGCGATGGCGTAAACGACGCGCCCATCATTTCCCTTGCAGGCATTGGCATAGCCGTGGGCGGTGCGTCCGAGGTGGCGATTGAGGCTTCGGACGTGGTGCTTCAGGGCAACTCCCCCGGAAAAGTGGTGCAGCTTTTTGACCTCGCCCGCAAAGTCCGTTCTATTGTCTGGCAGAATATCGCCCTTGCCCTTGGGGTGAAGATTACATTCATGTGCCTGGGCGTGGTTGGCATAAGCGGGTTATGGGAGGCCGTCTTTGCGGATGTGGGCGTGGCTCTGATGGCTGTGCTCAACGCAAGCCGCGCCACGAGGGTTTAGAGCCTTTCACACTTGAAATGCTCTGCAAGGATTTGTCTTCAAATCCTTGCC
>CAZJFJ010000007.1:0-38378 GCA_964545305.1 uncultured Desulfovibrionaceae bacterium | reverse complement strand
GCAAAGCCGCCCTGCAATCATTTGGCGGCAAGGGTTTTAAGACAACCCCTTGCAGAGCGTTTCAAGTGTGAAATCCCCAAAAAAAATGGAAAGGGATTGCCCCTCTCCTCTCCTGATATATTGGTCAGCGCATGACCAGTCGCTGCCATAAAACAAAATCCGGCTTAGCGTGAACCTGCGCGATATCCTTTTCGCCATTGGCGGCGCCTGAGTTGCTCTGACAACACAAACCGCCATCCACTGCACGAACTCAGGCTGAACTTGCCCCACCGAAGGCGTCAGGGCAAGCACCCGCCCCGAAAGGGGTTCGGGTGCGCGCAGAACGCTTCCGCCCCCGCCAAGCCGGCACACTTTGGAAAGGCATCACGCCTGAAGATTTTTCAAAGCCTGCTTGCCCGGCTCAAAGTTCGGGTTTTGTTCCAGCGCAGCCTCAAAGCAGCGTTTGGCTTCCGCCCGGCGGGCGCTCTTAAACATAACCATGCCCACATTGTAAGCCACTCCGGGCGCAACATACGGCAAGTCGGGGTTGAAAGAAAGGGCCTTTTCCATGCATTTCAGCGCATCGGAAAAATTCTCCGCCTCGGCGTAGGCCATGCCCATATTATAATAGATGGTATCGTCCTGAGGGTCTACTTCAAGAGCCCGCTGGTATTCGACCACCGCCTCTTGCCATTTGCCCTGCTTGCGCAAGGCCACGCCAAGCTTGTTAAACAGGCGCATGTCTTCCCTGGTCAAATTCTTGCTTTTGGCATTCAAGGCTTTTCTGATATAAGCTTCCGCCCGGGCCGGGTTTTCCTTTTCGTAAATTTTCGCAATCTGGGCGGCAAGTTCGGCGATGTGCTCCATGGCGTCGTTGGATATCTGAGTGATTGCGGTGTTGAACAGCTGTTCGGCCCGGTCATCATTCCCAAGTTCAAGATGAATTTCGCCCATGTTGATCTTGCGTTCGGAGTTCAAAGGCGAGAGCTTGTCGAGCTTTTCCATATATTCCAGCGCTCCCTCCAGATCGCCGGTATGCTCGGCAAGCTCGGCAAGTTTGCGCAAAGGCTCCAGATAAAGATCGGCATTGCGGCTGGCTTCCAGATACGCCTCACGCGCGGCGTCCATGTTCCCCCCAGCCCACTCCGCATCTCCCAACACCATCAGTCCTGCGGCGCTGCCAGGCTTCATTTCCAGTATTTTTCCAGACAAGGCTTTGGCTTTATCAATTTCCCCGGCTTCCAGATGCTTTTTAGCCTGTTCAATCAACTCGCCCAATTTGTTTTGCGGTTTGATGGTAAACGCGAGTTTTTCGATGATCGTTCTTGCAGACACCGGCTTGGTAATGAAGTTGTCCACGCCAAGCTCATGCAGATACATAATTCTGTGTTTCTCCACATCAATGGTGAGTACCACAATAAACAGCTTGGGAAACGCGGCCCGCAGCTGGCTGATGACCGGAGCGGTATCCTGTCCCTTGAAGCTGCGCTCAATGAACAAAAACGGGTACATATACAAGCCTTCGGCCTGCTTGATCATTTTGGTCAATTTTCCCGTTTCCTGTACGGAAATAATCATGTCCGCGGCCACCAGGGCCAGGTCTTTGCTCAGCACCGTGCGCAGGGCGGCCAGAAAGGTCTGGTCATGGCTTAAAACAATGAAACAGCCTCTTTGTTTCTGAACAAAATCTGTAATCGTGCTCTCATATTGAAAAATCTTTTTTGTCATATGCCCTGCTGCTTTGATTTTATGTAGTTTCTAGGCCGAATATCTCTGCTAATTCAACACAAGTCAACAAATATTCACTGAAAAAACAGTGAGTTACATTTAATATGGCCATTTCACACACAAGCCCCCAACACACAAACCTTGCTTTGCGGCAAAAAGCAGGTTTTGCAATATTTCACAAAAATATCCCCGCAAAGTCCCGCCGCAAGCCGCTTCGCTCTGGGCCGCCCGGAACAACTCAACATAAATTCAAACAAAAGGGCAATCTCGCAAGCACACGTCTTTTCGCTTCCGGCCGTTTTACTGAAACAATCCGTCACCTTTTTTAAATACAGCTCTTTTGTTTATTTTCAAGACCCCAGCAAAAAGTAAGACCCAAAGCCAAAAATCCCACCTTTACTGACACAGGGCTCTAACCAGGGCGCAGAGAAGAGTTGCCGGGCGCGCCCGCACAAAAGCCTTCCGCACAAATTTTTATCCCTATATTTCATTCAGTCGCCAGTTTTCATGCTTCAAGCGGGCCGCCTCACTTGCGGCCGGAAACTATTCATCCGCCAATAGTTTTCACCCCCTTGTGAAAGCGTTTGTTTTTAGTTATTTTGAAAACTTGTTTTGTAATTTTTCCGCAGCCGCATTCTCTTCAACCTCGCTGCGGCTACATTTCCTTCGCCTTGCCCGCCCAAACCCGCGGGCAAGATATTCACCATCAAGCTGGGGGAAGAATAGAATGGCATCCACAACCAATAACACCAGTTTTGTCTACTCATTCGGCGCAAAAAAAGCTGACGGCAACGGCGAAATGAAAGAGCTTCTGGGAGGCAAAGGCGCCAATTTGGCTGAAATGGCCAAAATCGGCCTGCCTGTCCCTTCCGGGTTCACCATCACCACTGAAGTCTGCACTTTCTTCTACAAAAACAAAAAAAAATACCCGGCCGGGTTGAAAAAAGAAGTTCTCTCGGCCCTCAGAAAGATAGAGGCGGAAATGGGCGCCAGCTTCGGGTCGCCGGAGAACCCGCTTCTTTTATCCTGCCGCTCCGGCGCGCGCGCCTCCATGCCCGGCATGATGGACACCATTTTGAACATCGGACTTAATGAACAAACCGTGGAAGGGCTGATTGCCAAAACAGGCAACCCCCGCTTTGTATATGATTCCTACCGCAGGCTGATCGCCATGTACGGCGATGTGGTAATGGGCGTGAAAGCATCGTGTGAAAAAGAGGAAGACCCGTTCGAGCTGCTCATCGCCAGACTTAAAAAAGAAAAAGGCTACACCGACGATTCGGAAATGACCGCTGAAGACCTGAAATGCCTATCCAACGACTTTAAACTGCTTATAAAAAACAAACTTGGGCAGGAATTTCCCAGCAACCCCGTGGAGCAGCTATGGGGGGCCGTGGGAGCTGTTTTTGAATCGTGGATGACCCCCCGGGCGGCTGCTTACCGCAAGCTGAACAACATTCCTTCCGACTGGGGCACAGCAGTCAACGTCCAGGCTATGGTTTTCGGCAACATGGACGAAAACTCGGCCACCGGAGTTGCTTTTTCCCGCGACCCCGCAACCGGGGAAAACTATTTTTACGGCGAATATCTGGTTAACGCCCAAGGCGAGGACGTGGTAGCCGGCATCCGAACCCCTAACCCCATCAACCACTCGTTGCCGGTGCCCCAAGGCATGCATGCCCTGTCGGATATTATGCCGAAGCAATATGCCGAGCTGGACAAGGTGCGCCAAAAGCTTGAAAAACATTACCGCGACATGCAGGATCTGGAGTTCACCATCCAGCAGAAAAAACTTTGGATTCTACAATGCCGCGCAGGTAAACGCACCGCCAAGGCGGCGCTTAAAATTGCGGTCGACCTGGTAAAGGAAAAGCTGATTACACCGAAGGAAGCTATTTTGCGCCTGGTTCCCGAACAGCTGAACCAGCTTCTGCTGCCCACCTTCGACCCTGGAGCGAAGCGCGAAATAATTGCCAGAGGCCTGCCCGCGTCTCCTGGTGCGGCTGTGGGCCGGGCGGTTTTTTCCTCAACCGAAGCGGAGGAGTGGGCCGCCAACGGCGAACGGGTGATTCTGGTGCGCCTGGAAACCAGCCCGGAGGACATCAAGGGCATGCATTCCGCTCAGGGAACGCTTACCGCCCGCGGAGGTATGACCAGCCATGCGGCAGTGGTGGGCCGGGGCATGGGCAAAACCTGCGTGGTGGGAGCCTCGGACATTTCTGTGAATTATGCAAAAGAAGAATTTCGCGCCAAAAACGGAACTATTGTTAAAAAAGGCGACTGGATTTCTTTGGACGGCTCCACCGGAGACATTATCAAAGGAGAACTGGGGACCGTTGACGCCAGCCTTACCGGAGATTTCTCCACCTTCATGAACTGGGTGCAAAAAACTAAAAAAATAGGCGTGCGCGCCAATGCCGACACGCCGCATGACGCGCAGACGGCCAGAAATTTTGGAGCGGAGGGAATCGGTCTTTGCCGCACCGA
The DNA here is from genome assembly GCA_964545305.1 of uncultured Desulfovibrionaceae bacterium. Classification (GTDB taxonomy): domain Bacteria; phylum Desulfobacterota; class Desulfovibrionia; order Desulfovibrionales; family Desulfovibrionaceae; genus RGIG1962. Next base: position 34,184 of record CAZJFJ010000007.1, on the reverse strand, counting down.
GCATATGTTCTTTGAAGAAGACCGCATCACCTCGGTGCGCGAGATGATTCTCGCCCCGGACAAAGCCGGGCGCCAAAAAGCGCTGGACAAACTTCTGCCCATGCAACGGGAAGATTTCTATAGAATTTTCAAGGTAATGGATGGCATGCCCGTGACCATTCGCACCCTTGACCCGCCTTTGCACGAATTCCTGGTGCAAGCGGAAAAAGAAATTGAACTTCTGGCCGCCAAAATCGGGCATACCGTTGAATCAATAAAGGAAAAACTGGCCGAGCTGCACGAAGCAAACCCCATGCTGGGTTTGCGCGGATGCCGCCTGGGCATTCAATACCCTGAAATCACCATTATGCAGGCTACGGCCATTTTTGAAGCCGCAGCCAAAGCCGCTAAAGACAAAATCAGGGTAACACCCGAAATAATGATTCCACTGGTCGGGCATGAACGGGAGTTCATTGAACAAAAAAAGATTGTAGACAAAGTCGCCAAAGAAGTTATGGAAAAAACCGGCGTTAAAATCAGATACAGGATCGGGACCATGATCGAGCTTCCCCGCGCCGCCCTGATCGCAGACCGCATATCCGGCGCCGGAGCCGAGTTCTTCTCATTCGGCACCAACGATCTGACCCAATTCACTTATGGCCTTTCCCGGGACGACGCCAAATTCATTCCCACCTATCTTGAGGAAGGAATCTGGCCCTGCGACCCGTTCACAACGCTGGACCGGGACGGTGTGGGCCAGCTTGTCAAATTCGGGATAGCCAATGGGCGATTTGCCAGGCCGGGCTTGAAAATAGGCATTTGCGGCGAACACGGGGGAGATCCCGCCACTATCCGCTTTTGCTGCGAATCCGGCATGGACTATGTGTCGTGCTCCCCGTTCCGTGTGCCCATTGCGCGCCTGGCGGCGGCCAGGGCCGCAATTCTGGATGAACCCGCCAGCCCCCGCCCAAAAAGCAAAACCGGACAATAAAGAATGGACAAAAACCAGCCCCGCCCGCATCGCGGACGGGGCTTTGCTTCAAGGGCACACTTCCTCAAACGGCTAGAGCCAGAAAAAACCTTGCTCCACGCTTCCGGATTTGAGCCGCCCCCCCCGGAGCTTAGCATTGCCGTCTTCATCCGTACGACTCAAAGATTCGTCTACGGCTGAAGCAACGTCGGAAGTGAATTCCGTTGCGCCTGCGGCCATCCGGGCGGGAAAAACAGGCAGAACCGGGCTAAATGCCGGCGTTTTGCAAACCCTTGACCAGAATATCCTTAATTGAATCATGAAAAACAATGCGGCGCAAAATTTCCTGATAGTTGCCAGCGAATGAAGGCCATTTGCTCAAAAGCTCCTGCAACTCCAGAGCGGCTTCCTCTTTGCGCCCCATCGCGCCCAGCAGGGCGCACCTGAACATGTAGCCGGCCGTCTGCGGGCTGTTGATTCTCCTCGCTTCGGCCAGGGCGGCTTCCATGTCGTTGTTGTGCAGATGGTAGATAAAGGTGGCGGTGCGGAACCACGAGGGCAAAAATGGATTCAGGCGCTCGGCCTGCCTCATCAGGTCAAGCCCTTCTTCCCAGTTGCCCGCCATGGCAAGCTTCTGCCCTGCCGCCGCAAGAATGTTGGTGTCTGCCGGATTGAGGTTTATGGCCAGGCGGGCCAGTTGAACAAACTGCTCACGGTCGCGGACAAGATAGCAGCTGTAGGCCCGGCTCCACTGTGCATATTGGCAATGCGAGTCAAGCTCAATGGCGCGCTTTGAAAGTTTTTGCGCCATTTCCAGGTCGTTGGGAAAAAGATCATAGCCCCACTGATAATGCACTGCATATATGTCGGCCAGCATCGCATGGGCGAGGCAGTAGCGGGGGTCGGCCTCAATGGCTTTGTCCAAAGCTTCTTTGGCCTTGATGAAGCGGCTTTCGGCAAGGTTGGCGGCCCAGTGGTGATAATACAGAATCGCCTCGTAAGCCTTGATGTTGCCCGTGCGCTGCGAAGGCGCCTCACTGAACAGGGTGCGCTTGATGTATCCGAAGCTGTCCCCTATTCGCGCGGCTACCTGCGCCACGGTGGTGTCTATGATCTCGAACAGCCCGGTGGCGGTATAGGGCTCGTCAAACTTCTCCGCCCAGAGGGTTGTGTGCGTGGCGGTGTCGGCCAGCTTGATTCTTACCCTGATGATGTTGGAATCGAGTTGAGCGCTGCCGTATAAAATAAATCTCGCCCCCAGAGACTTTGAAAGCATTCCCGGATCGGACTCCGCATCCGTGCCCAGATTCATCGCGTGCGCGCTGATGACCTTGAGGTCTTCAAATTTGGTCAAGGCAATAGCCAGCTCTTCAGCAAGGCCGCTCAAAAGGTGGTCTATTTCCTGCGTGGAACTGATGTTCACAAACGGAAGGATGGCCACCGTGGGCTCTGAAAGCTTTTCCTGAGCCGCAGCCGCGCTCTCTTGTTCATCAAACTCTTCCCTTAACGGAAGACTCTTGCCCCCCCCCTCCGGCGGCTCGGGCAAATATGAATCATGGTCGTCCGCTTCAACGTAATCGTCAAAGTCGTCGTCCAGCTCATCCCGCGCATACACTTTTAAAACAGGCTCTTCAATTATGGAGAAGGTGGGCACATAAGTTCCTTTGGGAATTCCGATCAGAACCTTGTCCTTGTTTCTGCCTTTCCGGCGCAAATAAAACTGTTCGAGCTTGTTGCGGAGCTTGGACGCCTCCACCCGCACTACCGGGTCAAGCAAAGGGTCAAAATTTTTGTCGCGCCCGAAGACCTGGGTGGCTATGGTATAGGCCTTGAGCTCGTTTTCATGCCCGGCCAAAGTCTCTTCCACCACAAAACGCAAAAACTGCCGAAACCTGTCGGAGGCTGAAAAGTCTTTACTCTCCAAAATAACTTCCAGCTGTTCCTTCACAGCCTGTTTATGTACAGTATCCGGCACTGTCCCTATGCTCCTTGAAAAATTTAATGATGAAAGCGGTAATCCCAGGCAGGCAATTACCCTTCAGCGTGGTGGCATCATAACCCAAGAGTTAACATCCGGCTAGCCCTATCTGTTTAAAAACTTTAACATAAAGAAGTGTAACCCCCCTTTCTCGGCCCGGCGCACCTAAAATTTTCTTTTTTTCTTCCCGCAAGCCCCCTCGCACAATGTAACCAAAAGTGTTTACCGTAAACTACATTTCTTTGCATAAAAAAGGAATATTAAAAAACAAGAAAGGGGAACGATGGGGTTCCGAAAAAAGCTAGGAGGAAATAAAAAAATGGAAAACAATCTCAATATGCCGGCATTGTACATAGGTGTTATCATCTATTTCGCCTGCATGATCATGGTGGGGTTTTTGGTGCGTAAAAAAGCGAGCTCTGCCGAAGGTTATCTGGTTGCAGGCCGCCAGTTCACTCTTCTGTTCAACTCTGCGGCTCTGACCGCATGTTTCCTGGGAGGCTCAATCATCCTCTCGCTGCCCGGCCTCACTTATGGGATGGGCATTTGGAACGACGACAACATGTGGGGTGCCTCTTCCGCCCTGGGCGGCATTTTCTGCTTGCTTCTGGCAGGCCTTTTCTACATGCCCAAACTTTGGAGGCTCAAGCTCCTGTCCCTTGGCGACTATTTTTATTTGCGTTACGGAAAAAGCACCGGATTCACCGTCAGCCTGGTAACCATCCTCACCTTCATCTTCTGGGTGTCCGTGCAAATTCTTGTTTTCGCAAAGGTCTGCAACGCATTCATGGGCTGGGATCTTATTACCGCCGCCATGATCGGCATTGGTGTAATTGCAGTGTACACCACCCTGGGCGGCCTCTGGGCGGTTATGGCAACTGACATGGTTCAGGTTTGTCTTGTCGCCCTTGGCATTTTCGTGCTCACCCCTATTGCCCTGGGCCTGGCCGGCGGGTTTGACGCGGTAGTCAACACCGTGCCGCAGGAAAAAATGCACGTCTTCCCCCAAGTTTCCGAACCCCGGGTATGGGTTGCCTGGTTCGCCTCGTGGTGCTTGATCGGCATCGGCTCCATTGTCAGCCCCGACCTGATGCAGCGCGCATTCGCGGCTAAAACCGCTTCTGTTGCCCGCAATTCCGCGCTGGTAGGCATGTGCATCAAAATCATCCTCAGCCTGCTGATGATTCTGCTTGCCTACACCGGCTGGACCCTGGTTCACACCAACGTGATTCCCGAATCCGCCCTTGGCGGCGACATTGAGCTTATTGTTCCGATTATGGTAAAAACCCTGCTGCCCACTCCGCTGGTAATTCTCTTCGTGGGCGCCTGCCTCTCTGCTGTAATGGGCGCGGCCTCCTCCGCCCTGCTCGCCATGAGCGGCATGATTTCCAAAAACGTGTGGAAAGACGTAATCCGCCCCAACACCACCGACAAAGAACTGGTGCTGGTAAGCCGCATCTGCGTTGTTATATTCTCCATCTTCGCGGTATACTTGGCCCTCTCGCTTGAAATGGTTTACCTGCTGCTGGCCTTGGGCTTCGACCTGATCATGGCCAGCCTGTTCGCCGCCATGACTCTCGGCCTTTACTGGAAAAAAGCCAATGAATACGGAGCGATCGCAGGGATCATAACCGGAATCAGCGTGCGCGTCATTGGAGCGGGTATAGCCAACGGCTTCACCCTGAAAGACATCGCCTATGCGGGAGACTGGTACATATGGACTTTGGCCGCTCCCATCTGCGCCTTCATTGCAATGATCATTGTGTCGCTGGCAACCCAGAGCATCAAGCCTTCCAACGAGTACGGCTTCCACTATGACGAAAATGGCGACCCGATCTTCAAGAACGGTGAAAAGGCCAACGCCATGGAAATAGACGAAGCCGCCTAGAGCAGTTCAAGTGTGAAATGCTCTAAGATATGAATGTTATACCCTGTCCCGCCCTGCCGTTGGGCGGGACAGGGAAAAGAAAAGATAAGAGCCTTTAAACCCAACGGAGGAAATTATGGCTAAAATCGTAAACTGCTGGAACGAATGGGATCCCCTGAAATATGTAGTTGTCGGCCGCCCGGAAGGCACTTCCGTGACCGCTCCCGGCCCGGACTGGATGTATAATATGGCTGATGGGGGCGTGCCCCTGGGTTACTGGAAGCAGTTCCCCCAGGAATACATTGACGCCGCCAATGAGCAGATGGATGCATTCATTAAAATTATGCAAAAAAACGGGGTTGAAAAAGTTGACCGCATCACCATTCACCCGTCCATGCTGAATGATCGCCCGATTGTTCACCCCGACTGGACCCAGATCAACCAGCACGGCTGGAACAACCCCCGCGACCTGTACATGCCCCTTGGCAATGAGCTTATGGAAGCCCCCGGCTCCCGCCGCTCCCGTTACTATGAGTACCTTGGCCTGCGCCCCCTGGTGGAAAAATGGTTCAAAGAAGACCCCGATTTTCTCTGGACCGCCGCTCCCCGCCCCTGGCTGTCTGACGAAAGCTTTGTAGACGGCTATTATTGGGACTACGCCTATGTTTGGGACGAAGCCACCAAAAAAGAAAAAATGCTGAACAAGGAATACCACCTTACCGAAAAAGAACCCCTGTGGGATGCCGCTGACGCCCTGCGTTGCGGAAAGGACATCTTCTGGCAGCCTTCCGCAGTTACCAACCGCGGCGGCATGGAATGGCTGCGCCGCTACCTGACCGCACGCGGCCTCCGCCTGCACGAAATGCAGATGGACTCCTCCCCGGCCGGCTACTACCGCCCCTGGCACATTGACGTTGTTGTCAATACCCCGCGTCCGGGCCTGCTGATCGTTTCCAACAAGAAAAAGATCATGGATCCGAAAATCATTGAACTGTTCACCAAAAACGATTGGGAAATCGTTCCTGCTGTTGATCCTGAATACCAGTGGAATGAAACCTTCACCCTTTCCGCCACCCCGCAAGGCAAAGGCGTGCAGGGCCCGAACTGGATTTCCATGAACACCTTCATCCTTGCTCCCGACCTGATCTGCGTAAGCGACAAGGAGCACGGCTACATGAATCAACTGGACAAACTGGGCTGTGAAGTTGTGCCGGTTGCCTACGAAAAGGTATACAAGTTCGGCGGTATGCTGCACTGCACCACCTTGGACATTTACCGCGAAGGCAAGTGCGAAGACTACTTCCCCAACCAGTAACACGTATTATGTTGCTTTTACCGCTGAAGGCGCGCTTTGCGCGCCTTCAGCGGTGCGAATTTCTCAATATGCCTGGTCAAAGTCCCCTTCCAGGCAAGGGCAATAAAATGCCAAAACTCCTCGCCGGGCTTCCGTAAATATGCCTCCTTTTACGGAAGCCCGGCAGAACAGCATAAGAAGGGGCAGGGTGTTCAAAATGACGACCGGTTGTAACCAAACAGCCACAAACCCTACTGCGGACACAAGCACAAGAAGAAAGGGAAGTATTATGGGTAATGGAATTTTTACAAAATATCAGGGGCCGATTTTCATTTTGATTGCATCGCTGTGCTTCAGCACCACCGGCACATCACAGGCCCTCGCGCCCGAAGGGGCCACCCCCCAGGTTATAGGAGGGTTGCGGCTTTTACTTGGCTTTATCGCCCTCTTCGCATGGTGCCTTTTAACTAAACGCATGCCCAACCTAAAAACATGGCCCAAGGCAGTCACCCTTATTTCCGCACTGGGCATTCTGGGCTATCAGATGTTTTTCTTCGCAGCAGCCAAAGCCACCGGCGTGGCGGTAAGCGCTGTTGTCGCCTGCGGGTTTATCCCGATTGCCACCGGCATTCTGGGAATAATTTTTCTTAAGGAAAGGCCCTCCACTCTCTGGTATCTGGCCACTGCCGCCGCTGTTGGCGGTCTTGTGCTGCTTTCCTTCACGCCCGACATGCAGGCCAATCCCCTGGGGCTTCTGTTAGCCTGCCTGGCGGCTATCGGATACGGCTTTTACGCTGTTTTCGGGAAAAAAGTCGTACGAAACAACGACCCTGCCGCCGTAATCATGGTGCTGTTTGCCATAGGAGCCATTCTGGTCAGCCCGGTATTTTTCATTTTCCCCATGGACTGGCTCCTTTCCGTGCGCGGAGCGCTTGTGGCCCTGCATCTGGGGCTGATCGCCACGGCACTGGGCTACACCACCTATATGGCCGGGCTTAAAACCACCCCCGCCTCCACATGCGCCACCATCAACCTGTCTGAAGCAATCATGGCCGCTTGTTGGGGCGTGTTCCTGCTGGGCGAACAACTTGGCGTCATGCACATAGCCGGTATGGCGCTTATTTTCGGGGCCGTCACTTTGCTTACGCTGAAATCCAAATAACTGGTTTCATTTTGCATCTCCCTACACAAAGGCCCCCTTTAAAAAGGGGGCCTTTGCAGTTTTTTCGTAAGCTTCGTGTGCTGGAGCAGATTACTTTTGATACGCCCTCTTCGGCGTTTAGAGCGTTTCATACTTGAAACGCTCTGCAAGGATTTGTCTTCAAATCCTTGCTGCCAAATGATTGCAGGGCGGCGTTGCCGACCGTCAAGCAATCAGTTGAGGCGTTAACTGGTCTAGTGTTGCTCACTTCATCCGTACGACTCAAAGCTTCGTCTACGGCTGAAGCAACGTCGGAAGTGAATTCCGCCTACGCCAAGAGGGGTGCGTGGCAGTGGCGCGGCTCACGCCGCCAGAGCATTTTGCCGAAAGCAACCTTTTAATATTAAGAAACCATCAGCCCGGCGTAGCCGACAACCCTGTCCATATCGCCGCTTACCTGACCGGAAGTGGCATAGCTTATCAGTTCGCCCTTTGATGCGTTTAAATTCTTGCAAACCTGCAGGGCGAGCGTGGCAGGCAATACTCCGCACATGCTGATGTTCTCCTCGCCAACCACCCTGTATAGCTCTTCCGGCCTCAGGGCGATCATTGCCTCAAGCGCCTTGGCGTCCTGCTCGCAAGCGGCATTGTGGCTTATATAATGGCTCATGTCCGAGCTGACCACCAAAAGGGGCATCTCCCCGTCCGAAGCTTCGTATTGCCGCAGCACTTTGGCCAAAACTTCGCCTGCCTTCAGCAATTTGGCCGGATCTGGCTCAGAAATCGCAATTGGAACTATTTTTACCTCAGGCCGGGCTATTTTCAAAAGGGGCAAAAGCACCTCTATGCAATGATCTTGCTCATGAGGAGCATAATCCGCCTCAAAGCCCCCGCCCGCCTTGATTATGTCCGAAGCCAGCTTTTCATTGATGGGAACCGTGCCCAGGGGGGTATCCCAAGCCCCCTTGTCCCAAACCCCAAGCCCTTTTCCCCTTATTCGGTGGCAAGGGCCGAGAATAACCAGATTTTTCGGGATTTCGGCGCGGGCAATGACCATTCCCGCCACCCGGCCGCTGTAAACCCAGCCCGCATGAGGCAGCATAATCATCAACGGGCGTACTTTACCCTCTCCCCCCCCGGCAAGGGGAGAAGTGAGCATAGCCGCTTCAGAAGCCGCCCTGACCCTGCCCGCAGGGTAAAACACATCCGCGACAATGGTTTGCCTTATCATATACGCCTCCACACAAGGAAGGTTGAACATTAGAGCATTTTAACATTGAAAATTTATTTTTGACAAAATGCTCTGGCGGCGAGGCTAGCACCGCCCGCCCCGCCGGCATTTCCCGCTCAAACCCGGTTTCGCCTGCGCTTTCAGGGCGAGGGGCATTTCACGCAACCAGAGTGCGCAGCTATTTCAATGGCAAAACACTTTAAAACTTACCAGTTCTGCAAGCCTAAAAAGATTTATGTCTCCTGGCAAGTAAAATTTGCCGCGTTCACTCCGTGAAACAAAAAGGCGCACCCTTCACGCCGTAAAGGATGCGCCCTTAAAGTCAGAAAGGACAGGCCGGTTAAATGCCCATGGCCTTGCCGGCGTCTTTGATGATTTTCTTGATTTTCTGGCTGGGTTTGTCTTCTTCAAGTTTATTGAACTCTTTTAGAAGTTCGATCTGCCGCTTGGAAAGCGAGGTGGGCGTGCGCACTGTAATCTGCACCAGCAGATCGCCAGTGCGTTGGGAATTCGGGCAAGGAAGCCCGAAGCCGCTCACCCGCAAAACCGCGCCGCTCTGAGTTCCTTTCGGAACGTCAATCTGGGTTTCCTCATCAAGGGTGGGAATAACTATCTTTGCCCCCAATGCCGCGTCCACAAAGCCGATTTCCCTCCGCAACAGCAAATCCTGCCCGTTGCGGCCAAAGGTGCCATCTTCCTCCACATAGAGGTCAACATACAAATCGCCGCTGGGGCCGCCGTTTATTCCGGCCTCGCCTTCGCCACGCAAACGCAGGCGGGCTCCGGTATCAACCCCTGCGGGAATTTTAACCGAAAGCTCGCGAGTCTGGTCGATTTGCCCATGCCCAACGCAGCGGGCACAGGGAGACGCGATAATCCTTCCTTTGCCGTGACAACGGGAGCAAGGCACTGCGAGCTGAAAAAAGCCCTGCCGACGCACTACTTGCCCGGCTCCGCCACAATCGGGGCAAACTTCCGGGGATGTCCCCGATTTTGCGCCGGTGCCGCTGCAATCGGGGCAATTCTCACGGCGGGGGATGCTGATCTTTATCGTGTCGCCCTTGGCGGCCTGACGGAATGAAAGCTTCTGGTTATAACGCAAGGACGCGCCCTGTTGCGGGCGGCTGGCTCTGGAAGCGGAGCTTCCCATTGAAAAGCCGAAAATATCTCCGAAAATGTCGGAAAAATGCGAGAAAATGTCTTCGGCAGAGTTGAAGGGATGTCCTCCGCCTGTATTCCCAAGGCCCGCGTGCCCAAACCGGTCATACAAATCACGTTTTTCAGAATCACGCAGGACCTCGTAGGCCTCGGCGCATTCTTTAAATTTCTGCTCGGCCTCGTGGTCGTCGGGGTTACGGTCGGGGTGATATTTAAGGGCCATCTGGCGATAGGCCTTTTTTATTTCCCCTTCGGAAGACTGACGGCTAACGCCAAGTATATCATAGTAACAGGTCTGGCTCATGGTTGGTTGTGCTGCAAAACAGTCAAAGCTTATTCGTTGTCTTCAATAATCGCCTTACTGGGGGCGAGGCCGATGCTGTCAAAATCCGCTTCCGGCAAAATCTTTCCCGCAGCTATTTCACGCAAAGCAGTGACTACTTCCTTGTTCTTGCTAGGCACAAGCGGGGAATAGCCTTCACGATACTGGTAAACGCGTTTAATAGCCATCTGAACCAGAAGGAAACGGTTGTCCACCTGGGCCTGACAATCTTCTACAGTAATTCTTGCCATATTATATACCTTCTCCTGCTTGTTTGCAGCGGGCTGGAGACTGACCCCTGCATTGTTGGTAATTAATGCCGAAAAGCGGATTTACCCTCTTGCCCGACAAAACGCAATAAAAAAAATAATTGGAAAAGGTCCGGGTTGATTATAACTAAATAAGGCCTTTTCCGCCCAGGTCAAGAGGCCTGCCAAATATCGGTCTTTCCCTTCCCCGCCCTGAAACTTACTCGCCGCCCGCGAGCGGCGCAGGCAAAAGGCCCAGAATTTCGTTAACCGCCCCATAATGCACAGGGTAGTACGGACCGTCATCGTTCAGGCGCACCCAGTGGTACTGGGTTTCCTTGGGGCTGGTATAAAATGCGATGCTCAATACCGGGCTCTTATCTGCATATTCAAATTCCCAGCGGATTAGCGGAACCAGGTCTTCAGGGCGCTTGCCATCGCTTTTGCCTTCGGTCTGCAAGGTGCTGAGGCGCCAGAACACGGTTTCAACGCCCACCAGGTTTACTGCGCTGTCAACCTCCTGCCAGCCTCCGCTGGTGCGGTTAAATTCGCGAACCTGCTGATTGCCGTGGCCATCCCATACCACCAGCCGGGCCGATTGCACAGACCCAAGCCCGTTAGGCAAAACAGGCCGGCTGCGCAGAGAGAGCAAAGAACGGCCCAGTTGCTGAACCTTTTCGGCGCTTATTACAAAATAGGCGTCCTGGTATGATGAATAGCCGACAAAATCCCCGGAATCCCTGTTCCGGCTGATAGTAAGAGTTTCTTCCTCCTTTTCCGTGCCTGTGCTGATATTGGGCATGCTCTGCACAGTTTTTACCACAAGGAAAGGGTCTTCCAGCATTTCCGGCTGCTCTGTGAACATGGGCCCGGGGCTTTGGGTGGAGAGAATTGCGTGAAGGTAGAACTCCATACCGGCTTGGGGCACTTCTATTCCGCTAAGCCTTTCCGGCTTAAGGAAAGTGAATGTTCCCTCACTAAGCTTTGCAAGCTCCCAGACCTCGGAGCCTGGGGCGGTGAGCTCTATGCGCACAACCCGCTCTGGACGGGCGGAAAACAGATTCAAATCGGCATAGTAACGCCCGGGGCGCGAAAGCAGCATAGTCAGCGGGGGCTCCAGGTAAACGATCGCAGGATGCCTGTTTTTAATCAGTTTTGTGGAAACAAGCCCTACCTCGGGCACAAAAATCTGGGGCGCTACAGTCCAGATGTTTTCACCCCGCAAAGTAACGCTTGTGGGCAAAATGCTGGCGTCATAAAGCATTTCATCCGTATTGGGAACAGAGGGCACCCCCGGCCGGCTCAACTCCGGCCCGAAAGAGCCTTTCTCCTGGCTTTCCTGCAAGCTGCCGTTGAGAAAGACGCCTTCCCCCGCCTGAGAGGAGGCGGGAGGTTCCGATCCAGCGTTCTGTTCCGTTCTGTACACAGCCTCGGGTAATTCGGTAAAAACCTTGGCCCGGTCTATCTGATCCAGCAGAAATTCCACCCTGCGCTGGTCGGCAAGGCTTTGATAAATTCCATCTTTAACATACCAGCGCTTGTTCTCATAATTCAAAGTAAAATTCTGACCGCCGGAAAATTCCATGCTGAGGATATTCTCCTTTTTGCTGTTCGGCCAGTTTTCCGAAAGCTCGCTGTTCCACGGGCTTAAGAGCACAAAAACAAGCACCCCCATGGTGAACAGGCAGGCGAAAGAAATTAAATACTTATGCATAGTTTTGCAATCTCAGGGCGGACTCAAGACGCCGGCTATTTTTGCCAGCTTTCAAGCAATGCCGGCAAGTTCTCCACCCGCTCCGGGTCCTGAAAGGGGTAATCCATGCCATAGGCGCCAGCCCCTATTTTTTCAATTATGGCATTGGTAAGGGCCTTTCTGTTCACTCCGGCATCTTCCACAAAATCAGGCCACATCTCATCCCAAAGAGTCAGAAATTCCAGTTCCTGCGGAAGGTAGCCGCGGGGCATGACCACAAGCTCGCTGTCGGAGCTGGGCTTTGCCTCTACAATCAATTTGCCGAGAGCCACTTCGTCAAGCATGGCCTCGCTTTTAAGCGGAACCGGCAAAAGGTAGATTTCCACGACATCCGACCCGGAGGAGTTCGTCTTGTAAGCTGAAAGCAGTGTGGCGGCAATTCTTTCCGCCGTAAAGTCTCCCTGCCAGTCAGCCTCCGGAGCCAGGGCGACCGAACGAAAAACTTCCCCCTCGGCTTCGGCCAGATTGGTGGAAAGAATTTTTACAGGAATCAGCCCCGCCTGGATCACTTTTTCGGGAACAAGCGTGAACGGAACATGGGGAGCATTCAGATCAACATTTTCCTGGCCGGCCGGAACCGTAGCGTTGGAAGCCACGCCCGCCTTTTCCGGCGAATCGTTCTTAAACGCCTGGGAAATTCCCAACGCCAGCAAAACAATTATTGCCAAACCAAGCAAAACAAGGCGGAACCGGCTACCGCCGCCGCAACCACAGCCGCAACCCATTTTGTTAACCATTATATGCCAACCTCGGGTTAAAGATTTTCATTTTTCCTTCCACAGAGCAAGCCACCGGCCGCTCAATTCATATGATCCTGCTCGGCCGCCGCTTCTCTGAAGCGCTGCCGCAGACTGTCCAGCTTGACCATTGCCTCGGCAAGTTCCTTGACCCTGGCCTGGTCGTTTTCCACTATCTCTTTGGGGGCCTTGGCCAAAAAGCTTTCGTTTCGAAGCTTGCCCGAAAGCATGTTATATTCTTTTTCCAGTTTAAGAAATTCTTTGTCCAGCCGGGCGAGCTCCACCTCGAAATCAATAGCCCCATGCAGGGGGACAATTATTTCATTGCCATCAAACACAGCGGAGGCCGAAGCCTTGGGGGCGTCCACCCCACTGTTTATTTCCAGCTTTTCCAGGCGGGCCAGCGTTTTTATAACCAGCTCGCCGGCTCGCAGCACAGCGGCATGGTCAATGTTATGCGGCTTGATCAGCACCGTCAGCTTTTGCGAAGGAGAGATGTTCAATTCAGACCTGATTGTGCGCACAGAACCGATCACCCCTTTAACCAGCTCCATCTTGGCCGCCGCCTCCTGATCCAGCCATTCGCCGTGCTTTTCGGGGAAAAGCTCGCAAGCGATGTCGCTGCCCTGATGACCGGGCAGGCTCTGCCAGATTTCCGCAGTGATAAAAGGCATGACCGGGTGCAGCAAAACCAGAGTTTCGCGCAGCGTCAGCCACAGGGTATACTGGGCGTATTTGCGCTTCTCTCCCCCCGCCTGCATGTCCGGCTTGACCAGTTCAAGATACCAGTCGCAAAGCTCGTTCCAGATAAACTTGTAAAGGCCGAGGGCGGCGTCATTGAAACGATACTCTTCCAGCGAGCTTCTTACTTCCTCTTTTACGGCCTCAAGCCTGCTGATTATCCATTTATGATGAATTCCATCCGACTTGGAAATATCCATCGGCTCCGGCGCTTTGCCGCTTGAAACTACATCCTCCAGATTCATCAGGGTGAAACGGGCGGCGTTCCAAAGCTTGTTTGCAAAATGGCGGTAACCTTCAATCCGGTCTTCAGAAAGCTTGATGTCGCGGCCCATAGCGGCAAAGGCGGTCAGGGTGAAACGCAGGGCGTCGGTTCCATATTTGTCGATCATTTCCAGCGGGTTGATTACATTGCCCGTGGACTTGCTCATTTTACGGCCGTCCGCATCGCGCACCAGTGCATGAATATATACTTCGCGGAAAGGAACTTCGCCCATGAACTCTATGCCCATCATCATCATGCGGGCCACCCAGAAAAACAGGATGTCGAAACCGGTAACCAGCACTGCCGTAGGATAAAATACTTTCAGGTCCTTTGTTTTCTCGGGCCAGCCCAAAGTGGAAAAAGGCCAGAGCGCCGAAGAAAACCAGGTGTCCAGAACATCCCGGTCCTGCTCAAGGCTGGAACCGTTGCACTTGGGGCAGTTCCTGGGCTCGTCCACCGCCACTACAAGCCCGTTGCACTGGCAGCAGGTCCAGGCCGGAATGCGGTGCCCCCACCAGATTTGACGGGAAATGCACCAGTCGCGGATATTGTCCAGCCAGTTGTAATATGTTTTTTCCCAAGAAGCGGGAATGATTTTAGTCTGTTCCGGAACGGCGTCTCTGGACTTGCGCGCGATTTTGGTGGTGGCCACAAACCACTGGGTGGAAACATGAGGGTCTACAATATTCTTGCAGCGGTAGCAGACGCCCACATTGTTGTCGTGATTTTCCACCTTAATCAGATAGCCGGCATCCTGCAAATCGAGCACGACCTGCTTGCGGGCGTCAACAATGCTCATGCCCTTGTACTTGCCGGCAAGCTCATTCATTTTGCCATGCTCGTCTATTACCTGAATAAACTCAAGCTTGTGCTTAAACCCAAGCTCCCAGTCGTTATGATCGTGAGAAGGCGTAACCTTGAGCGCGCCAGTTCCGAATTCCTGATCCACATATTTGTCCGCAATCACGGGAATGGAGCGCCCGGCAAGGGGAAGAATCACTCGCTTGCCGATAAATTGCTGATAGCGTTCATCCTCCGGGTGAACCGCAACTGCGGTGTCGCCCAGCATTGTCTCGGGACGGGTGGTGGCTATTACCATCGACCCCGTGCCGTCTTCCAAATCGTAACGGATGTGCCACAGCCCGCCCTTCTGGGGCAGATGCTCCACCTCGTCGTCAGCCAAGGCGGTGAAGCAGCGCGAACACCAGTTAATGATATAATCGCCTTTATAAATCAGGCCTTTGTTGTAAAGATCGACAAATACCTTGCGAACGGCCTTGGAAAGGCCTTCGTCCATGGTAAAGCGCTCGCGGCTCCAATCCACTGATGCGCCAAGCGCCTTGAGCTGGTTGCGGATATTCTGGCTGTATTCTTCCTTCCATTCCCACACCCGCTCAATAAATTTTTCGCGCCCCAAATCAAACCGGGTTTTCCCTTCTTCGGCAAGGCGCCGTTCAACCACGTTCTGGGTCGCGATTCCCGCATGGTCCATACCCGGAACCCAAAGCACTTTCTTGCCCTGCTGGCGGGCGAAGCGGGAAAGAATATCCTGCAGGGTGATATTCAGGGCATGCCCGATATGCAAATTGCCGGTGACGTTGGGCGGCGGAATGACTATGGAATATGGCTCACCCGGCCCGTCTGCATCGGGGGTGAAAGTCTTTTCCTCTTCCCAGCGCTTGCGCCAGGAATCCTCAACGTCCTTAGGTTCGTAGCCTTTGGCCAAGGCATTATCACTCATTTAAAACACTCCAAAATTCATTCTAAAAACAAACTCATAACTTAAACCAGTAATTTATCAGCTTAACGCCGGTTTGCCAACCATCAAAAACTTACACCCGAAAAACCGGGCGGCGGGCCTATTCTAATTTTAAAACACCGCGCCAGGCAGCGAACCCAAAACCAATTTTCGCCTGTTTATCAGTGCCCGGCTTATTTAAATTATTCTTTGCTCAAATACATTAAACGTGAAAGAACTCTAAAGTTTTTTATAGTGATGACGATAAAAAAATTGAGAATGAATAAAATAATCCTACCAGAAATGAAAGGGAAACAAAAAAACCGTTTCTTTTCAGAGAGAGGTCTATCATGAACGGCGCCACCGAATTAAACAGCAAGATCTCACTGCCCAAAGACAGCTCCCTTTGCGACTTCTGCGGCAGACCGGCCCAAACGGCAGAAGCAAATCCTGCCACATCTGCACGGGAGCTTGAATCTTCGGCTTCAGATGAATCCAAAAAACACGACCAGGTTTCCATAAGCGAGCAGGCAAAAGAGCGCCTTAAAGTAAAAGATGCCTTCATCCTGGAAACCCCGCCGCACATAACCACTGTGAAGGAGCATATACAGAAGCTTGCCCGCGAAGCGCTGCGCCCCGTCTATGAGGAAGAAGAAGCGGATTCGGCCATACAGGTAGCTAATGGGGATGAGAAAGAAGAAAACGTCCCGTCTCAGGAAATATCGGCAGGGGAAAGCAATGCGCCGGAAGCCGGGCCTGCTGAAAGCGCCTTCGCAACGCCTGCATCCGCCCCCGGACAACAAGCCCCCCCGGACGGCCAGGAACCGGGGCAGCCAGGTCTGGGCCGCGACCTGATAGTGTAGTTTTTCCCAGTTCTTATGCAAAAAAAGCGTGAACGGGCTGGAATTTTGCTATTTACCGAAGGAAGGAACTGTGCCGAACCATTTCCGGCAAAGTTCCTTAAACTCGGAAGAAGACCGGAAACTTTGAAGGCTGCGGTTCAGTTCCTTGAGATGAATGCTGTCTTTGGGCACGGCAATCGCCAGATTGTGCACATCATAAACCTGGCCGCATTTAACAAGCCCGGGGTTGCCGGTAACTTTAAGATAGGCGTCTATCAGGCTCTGCTCCGCAAAAACGGCATCAACATTTTCGGCAAGCAGCTCGAAAAACATTTCCTCCTGATATTTGCACTCCCTTAATTCTGTTTCCGGAAAGTTGGCCCGCGCATAACTCTCCGCAGCGCTTCCCTTTTGCACCGCAACCCTTTTCCCATTGAACACAGAACCGATTTTGTCTTTTTTCCCTTTTGCGTTTCTGGTATCAGGATCAGCCTTTTCCTTGAAATCTCCGCCTTTTTCCAGACGGCACAAGCCTGTCAGGCCAACCTGAAAATAGGGAATGGAAAACTGCACCTGCTCCTGCCGGGAAGAAGTCACGGGAACAACGGCAATGGCAATGTCTACCGCGCCACTTTCAAGGGCGGGAACAATTTCGTCGAAACTCATTGGAATAAGTTCGTATTCCACCCCCATGCCTTGGGCCACCCTGGCCCAAAGCTCAAGCTCGAAACCTTCATACCGGGACTTGACCTTGAATGAAAACGGCCATAACCCCAGGTCATGCGCTACTTTTAACGGTTCCGGCGGTGGCGGGGCAAGGGGATCGCTCAACGCGGACTGGGCTGCTCTGGAGGTTTGCTGAAGCTGGGCGGAAGCCGCAAGGGGAACCAAAGCAAGCAGAGCCGCCCCGAGCAAAAGACTGGCGGCCACCTTCAAAAAAGAAACGCCAATGCTTTTTCCCGCCATTATTTCATCCTGATTTCCACGCTCACATCATAGCGTTCTTCCAATGCACCCAGCGCGCCGCGCTTGTTGTTAAGAAGATAAAGCGCCACTTCCTGCTCGGTTTCATAAAGCAGATTTTTATTGTCGCTGTTGCCGTTCTTCTGCTGAGCCAGGTACTGTATCTCCCTCAACGCATGCAGAGCCTGCCATTCCATATTCCGGCGCAGCCCCGTGCCGCTGCAGCAGGGGCAGGCTTCCATCGTCACAGAAATGGAAGACGAACCAAGCCGCTGGCGCACCACCTCCATAAGCCCAAACGAGCTCACTTTGGCCACATCATAGCGGGCCCTGTCGGTTTTCATGGCATTGCGCATCACCTTTTCAAGCTCGCGCCAGTGGCTGCGTTCGCGCATCTCAATGAAATCGACGACTATCTGGCCGCCAATATCACGCAAGCGCAACTGCTGCGCGATTGCCTGAGCAGCTTCAAGATTGGTGCGCAGGGCCATGGATTCGAAGTTGCTTCGGCCCGCAATCTTTCCAGAGTTGATATCGATCGCCATCAGCGCCTCGGTCTGGTCGAACACCAGCCTGCCGCCGGAAGGCAGCACAACTTCCCGGGAGTAAATCTGGTCGATCTGACGCTGCAGGTCAAAAGCCTCCCACATGCTTTTTTGGGCCTGGCTATGCAGCTTTATCAGGCCGGAGCTGGCCCTGCGCGGAAAAATCAGAGAAACAGTGGCCCTTATTTCTTCGGCGGTCTCTTCGTCATCCACCCAAATTTCCTTGATATCATCGGAAAGATAGTCGCGCACCGCCCGGCCCGCAAGGCCGGGTTCCTCATATACCAGACAGGGAGCGGGCTCCGTGGTCCCACGGGTCCGCACTTCCTTCCACTGCCGTTTGAGCACCTGCAAATCCTTAAGCATGGATGTTTTGCTTGCGCTCAAAGAGGCCGTGCGCACTATCACCCCCAACCCCTCCTGGGTAGGCAGAGCGCTCAAAAGCGCTTTCAGGCGCTCGCGGTCGTCTTCATCTTCCACCTTGCGGGACACCCCAAACTGGCTGCGGCCGGGAGTAAGCACCAAAAAACGCCCGGGGATGGACAAATAGGTGGACAAAAACGCGCCTTTTCCTCCGGTGGGCTCCTTCACAACCTGAACCAGAACCTCCTGGCCCGCTTTCAGAACTTTTTGAATCAGAGGGTATTTCTTGCCCTTGGAAGAAGTGCTGTGAGGGCTGAGATAATAATCCGGATGCACCTCATCAATCTGCAAAAATCCGTTTTTCTGCGCCCCATAGGAGATGAACGCGGCCTGAAGGCTGGCGTCCACATTATGGATGACTCCCTTATAAATATTTCCTTTGGTCTTCAGCTGGCGCAGCATCTGAACATAGTATTCCTGCACCTGATTTTCGCCGGCAATGGCCACTTCTATCTGTTCGCCGGGCAAAACGCTCACAAACATCTTTCGCTTCTTTCCGCCCTTTTGAGCACTTGCCTGGGGATTAACCGCGAGCTGCTGCTTCTTGCTTTCCTCCTCGGTTTCTTTGGCGGCAGGGCTTTCCACTGCAGCGGGGGAGGCACAGTCCTCGCTATATTCCGGAGCCTGAGGCTCATCAAACACCCGGATCAGGTCCTTTTCCTCATCGTGCAAATCCGGCACCATGGGCATATGCAACTCCGCCATAGCCTCACCTTCCGGACGGGCGGCTCCAGTCATGCCTTCGCCAAAAGATGCCTCCACGCTTTTTTCCCGCTCTTCAACCACGCCGGGATCTTTGCCTCCGGCTTCAACTTCCGGCCACGCTTCCGGCCAGAGATCGGTATCCTGGTATAAATTGTACGCTTTCCCGGATTCAGGCTCTCCCGCAGGCTCAGGCTGTTTTTTACCCTGCCTGGAAGAAGAAGGAGAAGAACGTTTCCGGCCTCCGGATTTATCGCCCGGCTGCGCTGCCCGGCTGCCCCTGCTGCCCCTGGAGGAGGCTTGAGGCGAGGATGTGCTGGAGGAAGAAGTTTGCCCTGAAGCGCTGCTTTGAGCCTCTCCTGAAGAGGTTTGGGAAGTGTTGTCTGATTGGCCGTTTGCAGGCTGAGGGTCTGAAAAATCGGCTTGGCCTGCATTTTCCGCAGGCGAATGGTCATTATTGTTCATGTAATTCCTTAAAAAAAAATGGTTTCAACAGCCCTGCCAGGGGCTGTCATCGGTCTTTAAAGCGGCAAAACACGCATAAGGCGCATGAAAGTATCAAACCGCCGCTTTTCGCCAGGTCTGCACAAACACCCGGCAGCCAAAAAATAAAATTTTTCTTGCAGACGGTTCCCAAATCATCTAGAGCATAAAGCCGCAGGAACGATTCAAATTTTGTTTGCTGTTTGTGCAGCAAACTTTTATACTTCCCCCTCGTCTGCTGGGGAAAGCCGTGAAAATCGGCTTTTATAAATGTAGCCATTTTAAGGCCTCATGTAAACATATTTGTTTTGGGATATTATAAAAAATTCCGGCGGCTGCCCGTTGCGCCGGGGAAATGAAGAGTCTGTTTATGCTTAAAAGCGGAGAACTTGCCATTTTATTGAACCCTGCCGGGAAAAGATATTTAAGAAACATCCTGCCCGGCGACAAGATGCACACAGCCAATGGCGTTATTTTAATGGATGAGGTGCTGGCGGCCGGCTTTGGCTCGTTTGTGGAAACATGCATGGGCATGCCCTATAAAATATTGCGCCCCACCCTCAAAGATCTGCTCAAGGGCGTGAAGCGGCAAACCCAAATTATCTACCCCAAGGACATTGCATACATCTGCCTGCGCCTGGGGGTGGGCAACGGCACCAAAATCATAGAAGCGGGCTCCGGTTCCGGCGGGCTTACCCTTGCCCTGTCATGGTTCAGCGGTGAATCCGGGCATGTGTACACCTATGAGGCCCGGGAAGAATTTTACAAGTTGTGCGCCAGGAATCTCGCCTGGGCAGGCTTGGGGCACAATGTCACCCAGCACCTGCGCGACATTGGGGAAGGCTTCGACCAAACTGATGCGGACGCGCTTTTCCTTGACGTGCGCGAGCCCTGGGCATATATGGGCAATGTCATAAAGGCTGTGAAGCCAGGCGCTCCACTCGGGTTTCTGGTCCCCACCATAGAACAGGCCAGCATGCTGCTCAAGGAGTTCGAACGCCAGCCGATAGAAGAGGCGGAAGTGGTGGAAATTCTGCTCCGCCACTGGAAAACCACGCCAGACCGCATGCGCCCCGAAGACCGCATGGTTTCGCACACGGGTTTTCTTATCTTCGCCCGCTACCAGGAAAGCTGCCCCTCATGGGACGCCAATAAAAAACTCGGCACCCGCGAACGCAAGCAGGAAGCCGCCAGAAAAGACCGTCTGGCCCAGGCGCAAAGCCTGGACAACGAGGCTTCCGAGTAAACACAGGCTCTATTCCCGCGGTTTGACGGCCGCCGTTGCAAAGAATCTGGCTGCCGGGTTGTTTCACCCGGGTAAAGGAACAAAATGATACGTTTTCCCGGCCCTGGGTGTGTGGTTGAATTCATGCAGGGCAACCGCGCCCAACAGGCAATTGTGCTGGAGGAACAGTCCGGCAGCCTGAGGCTGTATACTCTCTCTCGCCGCGAAATCCGTATGCCCGCTTCCCGGATTCTGCCCTGGTTCGGCCCCTCAAACCCCCTTCCCGAAAGCAAGCAGGACCTGCATTCCGCGCTTGAGGCAACCCGCCTGCGCCGCGAAACCCTGAACGCCGGAATTGACCCTGTTTACCTTTGGGATATCGCCCACGAAGAAATCACGCACGCCTCCGCGCGCTGGTTCGCCGAACTGCTCTGGCAGGAGCCGGACTTCGATCAGGTGGCCGCCTGCGGGCATGCCTTGCTTGAATGCAAAACCCACTTCAAGTTCAGCCCGCCGGACTTTGATGTGCTTTCCGAAGAAAAGACCGCCGTGCGCCTGCACGAAGCGGCGCGCACCGAGAAACGCAACACGGTTCTCGCCGCGGGCAGAATGCTTTTCCCCCTGCTGTTCGAGGCCCATCAGAAAAACCAGATTCCTGTAAAACAAAACTTGCTGCCGGAACTTGAGCCTGAGCTGGAAAGCCAGTTGGAGACCCTTTTGCACACCCGGCTGGCCGACCCGGACGAACATGAAACCAGCCTGCTCTGGCGTGAATTTTCAAAAACCCTGCCGGACAACCCCAATATTCCGCTGTTTTTGCTGGAAGCCTGGGGCAAAGTGCCTCCACACTATAATTTCTCTTTGGACTGCATAGGCTACCAGCCCGGCAAAGACTGGTTCAAGGACTTTGAGGCGCAAATTGAAGAAATACTGGACAGCGCCCGGGGAGAGGAAAGGGAGTTCATAGATCTGCCTTTTATTAGCGTGGACACCCCAGAAACAGAAGATTTGGACGATGCGTTCCACCTGGAAAAAGACGCCGATGGCAATTATCTTCTTCAGCTCGCCATCGCCTGCCCGGCTGTGGCCTGGCCCTGGGGAAGCGAATTGGACAAAACCGTTTTGCGGCGGGCTTCAAGCCTTTACCTGCCGGAGGGAAGCCTGCACATGATGCCGGAACCCCTGGGCGTGGACGGAATGAGCCTCACGGCAGGAAAAGAATGCCAGGCAATGCTTTCACGCTTTAAAATAAGCCCGGAAGGCGAGGTTCGCGAATTTGAGATTTCCCTTAAAAGAATTATCGTCCAGGCCAACCTCGCTTATGAGGACTGCGAAGCTTTCGTCTGCCCAGAATTTTCAGAAAAAGGAGCCACCGTTTCAGAGCCCAGCCCGGCTGCGCCCTATGCCGGAATGCTGAACCAGGCCTACGAGCTGGCCCTGGTCATGCAGGCGAAAAGAATCGAACAGGGGGCTGTGATCATCAAGCGCCCGGAACCGCTGCTCATTCTGCATTCAAACCCGGAGCAGGACGGGGACCCGGTCAAGGTAGAACTTTTGAGCCCGCCCGCAGCCGACAAAACCCAGATGATGATTGGAGAGTTCATGGTGCTTCTGAACGCCACCATCGCCCAAAAAGCGGAAGAGTGGGCGCTTCCCCTGATATACCGCACTCAGCACGTAGCCTTGCCCAAAGAGTACGCCGGCATATGGGAAGCTCCGGAAGACATTGCCAGGGTGGTGAAATCTCTGCCTCCAGCCAGCATTGATCAATTTCCCCGCCCTCATGCGGGCCTGGGCATTCCGGCTTATGCCACTGTATCAAGCCCGCTGCGGCGGTATACCGACCTGTTCAACCAGGGGCAGGTGCTCAGCCACCTTCAATCCGGCGTTCCCCTGTTCAGCCAGGACGAACTTTCCGGGATGCTGCCCCTGATTGCCGCCCGCTCGGACGCAGCCTCCAGCGTGCAGAAACAGCGCCCCCGTTACTGGAAGCTGGTATACTTCAAACAGCAGGGGGACAAACGCTGGTATGAAGCTGTAATTTCCGATGAAAACGACGCCTTTGCAATCGTTTCTCTGCAAAACGAGGCCATCCAGCTTCGGGCCAAGCGGACGATATTCGGGGAGAAGGCCATGCCCGGCCAGTTGTGCCAAGTTCGCATCGGCAAGGTGAACCCATTGAACAACGAAATTCAACTGCTGGCTGTTGAAGAATATTAGACTCTGGGTTATAAGCCTTTTTAATCTCTGCACTCTTCAAGCGCGGTTTGCCCCAAGGCAAACTGCGGAAAAACCAAGGAGCCTGCAGCCCCTGGCAAGAAGCAGACTCCTGCCCGGGGAAAACAGTCGCTTCAGGAGCGGAATTGATGCTGGAAACACTTTGGGTAGCAGCGGCCTATTTTATAGGCAGCATTCCATTTGGCCTGATCTTCGCCCGCATTTTCTGCAAAACCGATGTACAAAAAGCAGGAAGCGGAAATATCGGGGCGACCAACGTAACCCGGCTGTGCGGCCTGCCCG
Organism: uncultured Desulfovibrionaceae bacterium; assembly: GCA_964545305.1. Taxonomy (GTDB): domain Bacteria; phylum Desulfobacterota; class Desulfovibrionia; order Desulfovibrionales; family Desulfovibrionaceae; genus RGIG1962. The sequence continues at coordinate 11,059 of CAZJFJ010000007.1, read as the reverse complement.
TGGGCATAGCCACTCTGATTTTTGACGCAGGCAAAGGTTATGCGGCCGTTTTCCTGGCTGTTCACCTGTTCCCGGCTCCGGCCGCAGAACCCGGAACAGCAGCCCTGTTCATCACCTGCACCGGGCTTGCGGTCATACTTGGCCATATGTATTCCGTATTTCTCAAGTTCAGGGGGGGCAAGGCGGTAGCCACAACCATCGGGGTTTTCCTCTGTCTTGCTCCGGTCCAGATAATCATTGCCGCAGCCCTTTGCGCCCTGGTCATCGCCTGGAAAAAATACGTCTCCCTGGGATCATTGGTCCTGGTTCTCACTTTGCCTGCAATTATTTTAATCAGCGGCCGCCTGGACCTCCTGGTTCTTTCGCTTGCAACCGCTTTTCTGGTGGCAAACGCGCATAAACCGAACATCCGGCGTCTTATTAAAGGCGAAGAAAAACCCTGGCGCGCCCCCAAAGCCCAATAAATCTTCCCGCACCACTTTCATGAAATGCCTTAAAATGGGAATAGACCTCTCCAAAAACAGGTGAGGAATTGTTTTAATTTATTTTCGGCTGTAAAAACGGCCTTGTGCCCCCTCCTGCGGCTGAGGATGCTGCTTTCACCAAAAGCAAAAGAAAACCCCGGAACAGATTAATTTTGAGACTCCCCCTTCGGTTTGTGCAGGGGAGCCTGTAAACAGCCGCTGGAGAGAGCCAGATTTGACATTCACGCCACTTTGCGCTAGATGTTAAACAGTTGCTTTTTAATTTGAGCTTCCAAGCCCTGTTCGGGGCTTTTTTATTTACACACAGCGAGAGGAGTTTTATGGAAAGCATTCCAATTTCCGTTGAAGGCTTTGAAAAAGTGAAAGAACAGCTCGCCAGGCTGAAGGCCGAACGTCCGGAAGTGATTCAGGCGATTAAAGAGGCCCGTGAAGAAGGCGACATCAGCGAAAATGGAGGGTATGACGCCGCCCGCGAACGCCAGGGGATGCTCGAGGCAAAAATTACCTATATTGAATCGCGCATTCCCCGCTTCAACGTCATTGACACAACGGCCCTGAATGGCGACACGGTAACTTACGGAGCCACCGTAAGCCTGCTTGATCTCGACACTGATGAAGAACGCGAATATATACTGGTTGGCCCGGATGAAACCGCTTTTCTGGTCAAGGATCTGGCCGCCATATCCGTTTTCTCTCCCGTGGCAAAGAGCCTTCTGGGAAAGGAAGTGGGCGATGAAGTAACCGTTGACGTGCCGCGGGGCAGAATCCAGTATGAGATCACCTCACTCGCCTTTAATGGCGTGTTTATTGAGAAATAGGCAACTTCCCGCGTCCTCGCCCCTATTTTCCGGCAGGGGCTTTTTTATGCCTTTGCCAAAACTTTCATTATACATCTAGAGCATTTCACACTTGAAATGCTCTAGGACAGCCCGACCCAAGAAGGGCTGTCCGCGCACGAGGCGTAGGCGGAAGTAAATTCCACCTACGCCTCGTGCAGCGTCTTAAAGTTAATCTGCTCTAGAGAATTTTAACATTGAAGGGTTATTTTTGACAAAATGCTTGGGCGGCGGGGTTAACTTATGCCGTTGCTTCAGCCGTAAACGAATATTTTAAGCCGTACGGATGAAGACAACAACGCTAAGCGCTGAAGAGAGGCGTCTCAAACCCAAAAAACGCTAGGGCAGTTCACGCTCAAATGATTGCTTAACGGGGGGCAAAGCCTCCCTACAATCATTTGGCGGTAAGGATTTGAAGCCAAATCCTTACCGAGCATTTCAAGTGTGAAAGGCTCTAAACGGCTATTTCAAACTTTGTTTGCCCGAAATATCCACGCCCGGCCGGCCCCAGCGTAAAAGCGCAGACCCGGGACGGAAGCGGTTTCCAGGCAGGACTATTTTATGCCGGTTAGTTTTTGCATGGAGGCAAGATACGGCTGCCAGCGGTCCAGATAGAATGACAGGGCCTTGGAAAAATTCCTGCCCAGCAAGCCGTCCACAATCATCATACTGATTCTTTGCTCACTGGAAAGCACATTCTGGCAGTATAAAAAAATAGTCCGTTCTTCCAGGGTCAGCCTGTACAGAATGCTGCGCAGCACATCACGCGCGCGCGGCTGGTAGTGCCAAAAATACATGAGATCAAGGGCGTTGATTACCAGGGTTCTCTCAAACTCCAAAGCCTCATTGCCTCCGCCCCTCCGGCCTGCGGGGAAACTGCCGCAAGAACCCTCTGCAGCTGCCCTTTCTGCATCCATCCCCCAGTTAAGCACAGTTTGAGGGTCTTTGAGCACCTCAATTCCTTCCCTGTCCGGAAAACTCATTTCCAGCCTGGTGAATACCGCAAACATCTGTTTGAGTTTAAGGCTGTAGTCGAACACGCGATTGCGGCGGTTGCGGGCGCGGTCGGCCAAACCTTCAATCACGGCCGCCACCGTGTCAGACGAAAACTTGGAGATAATTGTCGCGCCGTGGATAACCATCAGATCGGCCGCATCCTCCGCAACCCCCACCAAAGCCAGCGCCTCACCAAAAATAGAACTGAATGCCAGCGCCGTGGGAATGGCCAGCGCGGAACGGAACAGGTTTCCCACCGCGGCCTCTCGCGGCAGGCCTCTGTAAATATTGTGCCCGGTGATATAAAGCCCGTTTACGAGCGAAATAACAGTATACACAAACAATGGGTGCGAATCGGCATTGACTCCGAGCAAATCCTGCAAAAACAGCACGCGCATGAAAAGTTCGAGCAAGGGCACGGAAAATCCCGTATAAAAAAGGGAATCCGCCACCCTTTCCCAGTTCATGTAATCGCTCCAATGCAGGGTGCTGGACCTTCTGAACCCTCCTCCCCCCAGCACCGATTGCAGAATATTGCGCAGAAGGGTGATTGAAAGCCATATTGCACCGCCAAAAAAAGCCAGCAGCCACCAGTTCTGGGTATACATGAAAGTACACGTGGCCACTGTTAGCCCGGCCAGCACTTTCAGCACGTTTTTCATCGCGGTGTTCAAATAGAATGTGCCAAGCTCCCGGCCCGAGGGAGGAGGCGCCGTTGGCGCGGGGGGAAACTGGGCCCGGAGCAGGCTGTTGTCCCCGCCGGTGGAGCCAAGCGTGATCACATTGCCCTTGTTTGTGAACCGGGTAAAATTACTGCGCACTACCCAGCGTTTTTTTTTGCTGCTGCCCAGAAAAGAAAGGCCAGGAACACGGGCAAGCAGCAAAGAGAGGCGTTTTCCCAATATTCCGTAATCTGACCTGGGAAGATAGTCCACGCGGGGATAAACCAGGCTGTGCACAGGAAGCACCAAGTGCAGCCCCTGACGGCGCGCTATCGCCCGTCTGGCACGGGCGGGAAGAGTTTTTAAAAAAGCCAGCCCCATCCCGAAAAAACGTTTCGACCGCCCCGTGGAATCACTGCCAAGGCGGCTGCCCAGCGGCCGTCGGGCGTAAAAACTCTGGAAATGGGGAATGTCGCGCAAAATCTTTTCAAATTTGTCCAGCCTGAAAGAGTCTTGGCCTTCCGCAGCTTTCATCTTCCTGACTATTCTGCGCAAAATGCGTTTGATGACAAGAACCTTGCCTTCGTTAATCGCATTTTGCAGCGTGTTTATCCGCCGTATCTGGGGGCTGCGCCCGGTCATGTAATCCTTGTAGTTGAACAGCTCGATATGGCTGATCAGCCCTTCGCAGTCATACAGGATTTCCACCGCGTCTTCCACGCTGAGATTGGTCAGGGTAAGCACTATATCCGAATTCGCGTGCAAATCGGACACCCAGCGCACCATGCTGGCTATATCCCGGCGCAGCAAGACAGGCTGAGGCATATCCAGCGGAGGATTGTCGGGGTCGGGCACTCCAGGATTGGCTTCAGGAGAAAGGAAGCTGTAAAGGATGTCTTCCGGCGTAAGCTCGTTCATTTTGCGGAGCAGCCTGTCTATCTTGCCCGCCTCCTCAGGATCCGCCTTCCGTTTTTTCTCAACAAGCTCAAGGCTGCGCCTCTCCAGCAGCGGAAGCATCTTGCGGAAAACGAACTCGGCCAGATGCAGACGCGAGGCCTGCCCCCTGGCCACAAAACGGTCGAACTCATCGCGGTCAAGGTGCGGAAGCTGGATGTCATATTCCCGGTTCACAGAGGCAATATGGGCCCGGTTGAAATTGTCCAGCAATTCAAAGATGATGCCTTCCCTGAACAACGAAACCTCACGTCCTTCACGCATGAGGTGCTCAATATGAGGCTTTTGCAAAAAACCTACAAATTCTTCAGTAGACGCGAAGTTTTGCGGGGCCCATATGAATTTGGCCCTGCGCCCGTAAAAACTGCAGCTGAACTCTATCCCTATGCGCACGCTGATGCCCACAATTCTGGCCGCCTCCAAAAGTTCGCGCGCGGGCCCGGCCTCCACATGATTGTAATAAACTACCGTGAGCGAGCGGATGCCTTTTACCCAGGCATCCATAATCAGATGCGTGGGGCTTTTCCGCCCTTTGGTGTGGGAATCGTGCACATGATTGTCAAACGTGAGTTGGCTGCCGTCTTCCGGCATTTCAAGCAGATTGTAACTGGTAAGAAGCTTGCGTACTATCCGGGGGTTGCCGAAGGAAACCATTCTGAAGTCGTGCGCGAGTTTTTCCTGCAGGAGGAGGTTGCCCCTTGCCCGCACAAGCTCCTTCATGATCTGGATCAAAAGCCTGCCCGTGTTGATCCGGAACTCCGTGCCCGCGCTGTAAAGCACTTCGTCATAAAGAGTGCCCAGCGCCTCCAGGCGCTTTTCCCTGCTTCCTTCTTCCAGCGATTCCAGCAGGTTGACCACGGCGTAGGCAATGCGCTCCTCCCGGCTCACCGCAAGCCGCTTGATGCCGTTGGGATGGAGAGCGGAGTCGAACAAATTGCTCAGCAGGGTGAGAGATGCGTCGCTGGCCGGAAGATTCACGACGCTGTTCACCATTTCCACCAGCAAACGGTCCTGACGGTCATAAAAAAGAAAACCCCGACCGGCGAGGAAGCTGTTTTGAACGGCAGACTTCTGAGGCATACTGGATCCCGCCCTGACAGGGCTTGCTATATATTAACTTCGCCTCTGGCTATAATCTCGCAAGGCCCGCCAAGCCACGCGCTTTTCGGGAGGGCGTCCGCCGCGGCGGAATATGAAACCCAAAGAGCCTGGCCGCTGGGCTGCATAATCCGGTAAAAATTTGTATATGAAGCATAAGGAGGAGAATACACACCCCCCGCCACCGGATCGTCCGCCGCGCCGCAGCTCTTCTGCCCGCAAGCCGCGCCCAGGTAAAGCGCTAGAGCCAACGCCCCCGATCCGCAACTGGTTTCAAAGCAGCAACTGTCGGTTTCCCGAACCCAGACCAAAGGCTGCATGGAAAGCTGATCTTTCTTGAAGTAAAACCAGATGCAGCCCACTGCGGGGCTTTCCGCAAGGCCGGGAGCACGCCGCCAGTTTTCGGCCGAACGGATCAGGTCCCGGTCCATCTCAAAGCTTGAAACTTCATAATCGGGATTTCCCGGCAACACGATATGGGTAATGCCCGGAAGCTCCACAATCGCTCCCTGGCAGGCTTCTTTCCCGTCGTCTCCCGGCAGGGGCCTGACGGCGCAGCCTTTCCCCAGCGGAACCTCAATAGCCGCATCAACGTCTTTGCCGCCTCCCGTCACGTAAGCGTTAATCAGCCCATCTGCTCCGCTGCTGGCAATACTTCCCCGCCACGTCGTCTGCCCCGTCTCAAAGGCAAGCGCTGCGGCGTAGGCTCGAAGCGCGTTTACGCAAAACTCTCCTCCCATCATGGATAAAGTGGGAGATTCCCCTGCGCTTTCAGAGCCAGGCCAGCCAATAAAGCCAACCTGCTCCCCGCCCAGGCTAAGGTTGCCCATCAGCTTGTTCGCCACTTCCGCCCGGCACCGGGGCTGAACCTGGAAAGAATCCAGCAGTATGGTAGTATTGCCGCCAGGGCTGATCTTGTAAAATCTGGTCCAGTTATCTGCATTCATATACTTGGCTAATAACAAAATAGCTTTGCCTTCACAACAATTTTAAACGACAAGTTTATAAAACTGTTTTTATTGAAATGCACAACGGAAAGTTGTAAAAGAAATCATCTTGCATGCGTCTGACGGGACCGTCAAGCCCGCTCGAAATATAAATTAAACTTAGAGGTTTTCATGAAGTATCTCGCAAAACAAACCCTGGCAGTAATTGCTTTAATTTTTGCATTAGCAGCCCCACTTCAGGCATCTCCGGTGAAACTTGATATTTACGGCCCAGGCCAACGAATTTTGAATTTGGCCATGGCCGACCCCTTGGGAAAAACCTCTTCAACTTCGAATGAGCTAAACGCCCTGATCACCGAGAACCTTTCCTTCCTTCCGTTCATACGCACCATCCCCCCGGCTGGAATTATGGGAGGAGCAAGGCTGAACGGCTTCAAGTCCCCGGATGTGGACTTCAACCGCTTTAAGATGGCCGGGGCCGATCTTCTGGTTACCACCGGATGGGTAGGCGGAGACACGGTAGAGCTTCGTGTTTACGAACCTAACACAGGGCAGCTCGTTTTCGGCAAAGCATACTCCGATGTGAATTCCCGGTATGCGGCAAGGGTAGCCGACCGTTTCTGCTCGGAGCTGATGAAGGCGCTTACCGGGCGCGGAGAATTTTTCCTCTCTACCCTGGCCTTTGTGAAAACAAACGGGCAGAACGGCAATATCTGGACAGTGCGTCCTACAGGGCGCGAGCTTACGCAAATCACCAACCTGAACGGAATTTGCATGTCTCCAGCCTGGTCGCCCGATGGCCGCTTCATTCTGTTCACTCATATTGACGACCGCACCCACGCCCTTGGCGTATGGGACCGCATCAACCGCAAAACCCAGCGCGTGAAATTCCCGGGCAACACCATCATAGGGCCGACCTTCTTCCCCAACAACGAAGTGGCCGTGGGCCTCGCCATGAAGAACTACCCGGACATCTATCGCCTTGACCACGCTTTCAAGCGCAAGGGCGTAATCGAATCGAGCGGAGGCATCGATGTGTCCCCCTCCATAGACGCCACAGGAACAAAAATGGCTTTCACCTCCTCGCGCCTGGGCAACCCGCATATCTTCCTCAAAGACCTCAACACCGGCAGCGTGCGCCGCATTTCCGAAGAAGGAAACTACAACACGGAACCTTCAATCAGCCCGGACGGCACCCTGGTGGCCTTCTCCCGCATGATGGGCGGCGGGCACCGCATTTTTGTGCACGACATCCTGACCGGAGAAGAAACCCAGGTAAGTTTCGGGCCGGGCTCAGACGAGCAACCCTCATTCTGCCCGGACTCATATTTCCTGGCCTTCGTTTCCTCCCGCAGCGGAACCAAGCAGATATACCTGACCACCCGCCACGGCGGCCCGGCCAAGCGTGTTCCCACCGGTCCGGGCAATGTCACCTTCCCCGCCTGGGGCATGGTTCCCGAGAAGTAAAACCCATGAGGGGCATGGTGAAAAAACTCCGTGCCCCTTAGCCCTTGAAAACGCATTTTAAAGATTTATATTAAAAATATATTGACAAAACTTGTAAAAAGTAGCATTCGCCTTGTTGTGCTGGCCTTACTCCACAAATGTGCTTGACAAAACTGGCGCAAGATGTAGGATAAGGCAGTAAAATTAACTTTTACACCATGCAATTACGCTGGCGGAAAAGTATATAAACTTTTTGGAGAGCTGTCCTTTAGGAGGGAAGTTACAATGACTATTAAACGCTATGCCTTACTCTTGACTATGGCCCTTGCCTTGATTGCAGGCTTTGGTTGCTCCAAGACCGAAGGAACCGGCACCGATGGCAGTGGTTCCGCTATCACCCCTGAAATGCAGGCTGCAATGGACACCATAACCAACCAGAAGATCTTCTTTGAATTTGACCGTTATGACATCCGCGCCGATTCCCAGGAAGTTCTGAAAGCGAAAGCCAACGCTCTTCGCAGCTATCCCAGCATCCGCATCCAGATTCAGGGTAACTGCGACGAACGCGGCACTCAGGAATACAACCTCGCCCTCGGTGAGCGCCGCGCCCGCGCCGCTTATGAATTCCTGCTGCGCCTTGGCGTACCCGCCGAACAGATGGAAATGATTTCCTTCGGTAAAGAACGTCCTGCCGTTACCGGCACCGGTGAAGCTGTTTGGGCTCAGAACCGTCGCGACGAATTCGTGATCACTGGCTACTAAGCCGGCACCCGCTTTTGTAAAAGGCCTCTTTCCCAAAGGGAAAGAGGCCTTTTTCGGTTTCAAACCCGCAATTTAGAGCATTTCACACTTGAAATGCCCTGCAAAAATTTGTCTTCAAACCCTTGCAGCCAAATGATTGCAGGGCGGCAAAGCCTCCCGTTAGGCAAGCGTTTGAGGCGTTAACTGCTATAAAGCTTCACAACTTCCCATCATTCATCAGACATGTTCATTCAAAGCATTGCGCCGAAAAAACAGTAAAGCTGAACACGGTAACCAATGCCCGCCTTGCACCCGTTTTGCGGCAAGGGCTTTAAAGCACATTGATTTTGAGACGCCCTTCGCGCTTAACGGCGGTATTTAAGCGAAACCGCTTTATAAAACGAAATCATGATGCCATCACTATTGACTAAAACATATTTATTGTTGCATACTTTGAACATCGGGAAATGCCCGCGTGGCATTCCGGATCCTTTTCTTGAAGCAGCACTTATAACTACTTACAATAAAGGAGAGTTGAGTATGGGATCACCGTCTAAAACCGCAGGGCTTTCTCTTTTTCCGCTAACAGCACTTGTGGTTGGTTCCATCATCGGCAGTGGAATGTTCAACCTGCCGCAAAACATGGCCGAAAACTCCGGCGCTTTGGGAATTATCATTGCATGGCTGATCACCTTTGTGGGCATGCTTTGCCTGACCAGGCTGTATCAGAAACTTTCAATAAAAAAACCGGACCTCTATGGAGGACCTTACATTTACGCCAGAGAAGGCTTTGGCGATTTCGTGGGGTTTGCTGTGGCATGGGGGCGCTGGATCGCCTCAATGAGCGGCAACGCAGGCTATCTGGTGATGCTGATGGCGGCCTTTGGCGGATTTACGGTTTTCAATTTTGTGGGCAACGGGGAAAACCTGGCGGGAACAATAGGAGCTTTAGCCGCGCTTTGGGTCACCCACATTCTTTGCTTCATGGGCGTGCGCACAGCCACGTTTGTAAACACGATCATCACCCTGGCCAAGCTTCTGCCCATTCTGTTCTTTATCGCAATTGCCGTGGTTCTTTTCCGTTCTGAAGTTTTCCAGCAAGGATTCTGGGGGCCCGGCGGGCTTTCAACCCTCGCCAGTCAGGTAAAGGAAAGCCTGTTCGGCCAGGGAATGTTTGGCGTGGTGTTTGACTCCCCCGAAGCAAGGTCGTTGCTTTTTGATCAGGTGAAAGACGGCATGCTTTACACTGCCTGGGTGTTTGTGGGCGTTGAAAGCGCAAGCCTGTATTCCGCACGTGCAAAAGACATGACCACTGTGGCCCGGGCTACGGTTATCGGATTTATAATCACCCTGGTGCTTTACATGTCCGTTTCCCTGCTTTCGCTCGGCCTCATACCCCAGGAACAGCTCGCCACAATGGCCAACCCCTCCATGCGCATAATCATGGCCACCGTGCTTGGCCCCGAAGCCGCCATGGTAATTAACCTGGGCATCATCATATCCATAGCGGGCGCTTTTCTGGCCTGGACCTTGCTGGCAGCGGAGAGCCTGTACATCACCGCGCTGGATGAAGACGACACCGGACCCCGCTTTTTCGGCAAAACCAACTCCAAGGGTGCTCCCACCGTGGCTCTCTGGTGGACCAACATCGTGGTCAGCATTATCCTGGTGATGTCCCTGATCTGGGGCAAAGGCTATAACGAACTGATTCTGCTCGCCACTTCAATGTATCTTATTCCCTATTTCCTCAATGCGATATACGGCATGGGCGTGGCCTCAACCCCCGACGCCTCCGGCAGGAAAGACACCAAGTTCATATTCACCTGCCTTCTCGCCACGCTTTACGGCGCATGGCTCATTTTCGCTGGCGGGCTTGACTTCCTGCTTATATCAATGCTGCTTTACGCGCCCTGCATCGTTCTCTTCCTTTACCGCCGCCATCAGGACAAAAAGCCCCTGGTGAAAAGCAAGGAAGAGCTGGTGGCCATGCTGGGCCTGTTTTTCCTGGCCCTGATTTCGCTGTATATGCTGATCTCGGGGCATGTAACGCTTTAAACGCTTTACGCTGAGAAGACGTTTTTCTGCAAAACGTCCTGGCCGCGGGCAACGCTGCCCGCGCACAAGCGCAGAATTCACTTCCGCCGTGAAACGCCGAAGCGAGAGCATCAAAATCAATCTGCCCTGGAAATCATCAGGCAGACACAACCGGAAAGGGGGCGCAAACGCGCCCCCTTTTGTGCCCGGTTTACTTTTCACTTACCAAGGAATATATTCCCCTCATGCTCCAAAACCGCCCCGAATATATCATCAGCGCCTGCCTTTGCGGAAGGCCGTGCCGCTATGACGGCCGCGCCAAAGCCGACCCCCGGCTGGTTGAGCTGGTCAATGCCGGCAAAGCCGTTCTGGTGTGCCCGGAGTGCCTTGGCGGGCTTAAAACGCCACGCCCTCCGGCTGAAATCATAGGAGATAAGGTTGTTGACCTAAACGGCAAGGATGTAAGCGCCCAATTCGCAAAGGGAGCAAAGCGCGTTCTCGGCATAGCCAAAAAATACGGGATCACCAAGGCCATTCTAAAAGAGCGGAGCCCCTCGTGCGGAAGCTCCATGATTTATGACGGAACTTTCAGCAACAAACTGATTCCCGGCCAAGGGGTAACCACCCGGCTGCTGCGGCAAAACGAAGTCACAATATACAGCGAGGAACAACTTCCCGGCGAATTCAATCACCCATTGATTTTTGGAACAAATCAACTTTAGAGCAGTTCACGCCTCAAATGATTGCTTAACGGTCGGAAAAGCCGCCCTACAATCATTTGGCGGCAAGGCTTTGTCTTCAAATCCTCGCAGAACATTTCAAGTGTGAAATACTCTAAAACCATCAGAGCGTTTTCAAAA
>CAZJFJ010000006.1:35984-45530 GCA_964545305.1 uncultured Desulfovibrionaceae bacterium | reverse complement strand
CAAGAACGTCGATCTTATCGTCGAAATCCATCTCGTCCATAATGTATGAGATTTCTATGTCGGTTATTCCATCGATGATATTTACCTGGTCATCGCTGTTCAGGTTTGAGAACACCTCAACCGCAACATTCTTTGGCAGCATTCGGCTGCTTCCAACCACGCAGGAATAGAGTGGATTTCCCGTTATCTGGCCCAGAAGGGCATCCGGGTTCACCCTGTGGCCTTTGACTCCACCAAGGCGAATTACTGGCGCCCCTGGCATATAGATGTCGTGGTAATTCCGGTAAGGCCAGGCCTGGTGATGTTCTGCCCGGACAAGGATCCGATAACTCTGGGCTTTACGGAGTTCTTCAGGCGGAACGACTGGGAAATAATTATGGCCGTGCGCCCGACTTACGACTGGAATGATGAACTGACAATGTCGGCCCCGTATCACGGCAGGGGCATTCACGGGCCCAACTGGATTGGCATGAACACCTTGTCTTTGAGCCCCAAGGAAATCTGCGTGTTCGAGCAGGAAAAGGACTATCAGGCGCAGCTCGACAAACTTGGGTTTGAAGTCATTCCGGTTGCTTACGACAAAGTTTACAAATTCGGGGGAATGCTGCACTGCAACACGCTGGATATATACAGGGAAGGGAAATGTGAAGATTATTTCCCGAACCAATAAGAAGATAACAGCGGACCCTCAATAATCAAGCAGGCCTTTGCAGCTCAGCTTCCTGTTGCAAAGGCCTGCGCTGTGTTCCAAAAAATGAACGGCGGCAACCATCCTGCATTATTCCGGTTTCAGCATTATGGCAGTTAACGCTTAACCCTTCACGCAGCCGGGTAACAGCGGCAAGCCCGGCCTGCGTCTGTTTTACGGCAAGTGTTTTTTAATACCTGCGGGAAGCCTTTTTGCTTTTTGGATTATTTGCGGCAGAGGGGAGAAACGGGAGCCGACAGTGGATACAAGCTGCTTCAGCTTAAAACAAATTTAAGGAAAGGCAGAATAAACAGGGATGCCGTCACAGTGGAAATGATGGCCCAGGAAGAGTTGATCCTTTCCACGTTATATTTTTCGCTTACAATGTAGGATAAATTGGCCGAGGGCGTGGCCGCGAACAATACGCCGAGAGCGGCCCAGAAAGGGTCTGTGTCAAGCAGCTGGAACAGAAGCCAGACCAGCCCCGGCTGAATTATGAATTTGAGCCCGTTTATGATGATCTGTGAGGAAATTTCCGGGAAGCTTCCCCGCTCTTTAAGTTGCAGGCTGACCAGAAAACCGAGGGCGACCAGGGCGCAGGGTGCGACAGTTGCGCCAAGCATGTCCAGGCATATGTAGACCGGGCCGGGAATTTTCAGTCCGGCCAGGCAAAATGCAAATCCCGATACCGTCGCGATCATCACCGGGTTTTTTACCAGAAAAAGGGTGGCGGTGGCGGCTATGCCGGTTCTTTTTTTGTGTTCGCCCGGCTGCGCGTTGAAATGGATGTCCAGCATCAGCATTCCCAGAAGGATCAGGAGGATGAGCAGGATATTGGTTATAGAGTTTGCGAGCACCACCTCCTTGCTTCCCGGAAAAAAGGACAAAAGCACGGGAAGCCCCACCAGGGTAACGTTCGGCCCGGAGGCCATCAAGCCCAGAACGCAGCTTTCCGGGAAGGTTTTGCCCTTGCATCTGAACAGGAACAACCCAAGGAACATGACCAGAAAAAGCCCGGCGCTGAAAACCAGCACGAAATCGAACTGTTTCAAATCCTCCGGGGCACAACTTGCTATCGCGCTGAAAATCAGGGCGGGCATCCCCAGATTCACCGTGAACATGTTCAGGGCCGAGGCCCCGCTGGATGACATCAGGGAAAAACGCTCGGAAATTATACCTGCGGCAATCAGCAAGAGCACTGGAGTCATCAGGATGATGATGTCTAGCATATTCAACCCTTTATGCCTGGCGGCGTTGTTAGCGCGGCCTATATAGCACAGTCCGCCTGGAAAGGATATTGCCCGTGTGCGGCGCAAAGCGGTTTTTGCCGGGGCGCAGGGGGCCCCGCCGCGGCGGGCCGGAAATATCTTTCCTCCCGCCGGCGGGCAAGGAGGGGTCTTTAGGGCAGTTAACGCCTCAAATGATTGCTTAACGGAAGGCTTTGCCGCCCTGCAATCATTTGGCGGCAAGGATTTGTTTTCAAATCCTTGCAGAGCATTTCAAGTGTAAAATGCTCTAGCTTTCGGTTTTTTTCACGTTATGCCCGGCCGGCTCCGGCGGGCGTGAGGCAAAAGCAAGGCCATGCCTGCCAGGAGATTTTCAATGTTGAACTGTTCCGGGGCTTGCGCCCGGATTGAAGTTGTGTGAGCTGCGGATGCTTTTTTCCGGCTTACCGCCAAAGCGGCTTTAATCAAATCTCAGGCTGGTAAGCCGGCGAGGGTTTTCAGCCTGCTTGCGAAAGCAATGAAAAGCCGCAGAAGGGGCTGCTTCAGGCGTGAATTGCCATAAACCCCGAAAAAGGAAGGTCGGCAGGGTAAGGCCCCTTGAAAGACCGGCTTTTGTTTTCAGGGGAAAACTATAGGCCGGGGGAACTTTCAAGGGGCTTCATTCTCATTCGCCGCGGGAGAGCTTGTCCAGCCTGGCGGACAATTCGGAAAGCTCCTTCACGGCATTTGCCGAGGTGCTAATCCTGTCGGCCACATTCCTGCTCATGTCGGCCACATCGTCAATTATGCCGTTGATTTGCTCGCTGGTGGCAAGCTGATCCTCTGCGGCTTTGGCTATGCCGTTCACCTGCTCGGAAGATGTGGCGGTAAGGCTGACAATGGTTTGCAGGGCCTCGCCGGACTGGGAGGCCAGTTCATTGGCCTTGCCCACCATGCTACCGGTTTCTTCCACCAAGTGTATGGATTGCTGGGTGCCCTTCTGAATTGAGGCTATGGCCTCATTCACCTTTCCTGTGGCTTCCATTGTTTTTTCCGCCAATTTGCGCACTTCGTCCGCCACAACCGCAAAGCCCCGTCCGGATTCTCCTGCCCGGGCGGCTTCTATTGCCGCATTAAGGGCAAGCAGGTTGGTCTGGTCGGCAATGTCGGCTATAACGCCCAGAACCACTCCGATTCCCTGGGCCTGTTCGCCCAGGATGCCCATGGCGCCTTTAAGGCTTTGCGCCTGTTCGTCCACGAGGGTGATCGCTTTCATGGACCCGGCCACAACTTCAGCCCCAAGCGCGGCCTGCTCGCGTGCGGAATTGGAGTGCCCCGCCGTTTCCATTGCGCTGCTCGCCACATTCCGCACATTTTCCGTCATGTGTTCCACCGCTTTTGCCGTCTCATCAAGGCGGGCATGCTGGGAATCCACCGCTTCCTGAACTTCAATGAATTGTGAACTCAAGCTGTCCGTTGCCTGGGCCAGTTGTTCGGAAGCTTCGCGCATGGCCATGTTTACGTTTTTGATGCGCTCAAGCTGTGCGTTAATGGCGTTCTCCGACTCCACAAGCTCCGTGACGGTGTTTGCCACGGCCACATAACCGACGGTTTTTCCTGAGGGGTTGTATATTTTGCTGCTGGAGGGCTTGATAAACTCCGTTTTGCCGTTGACTGTGAGCTTGATGATTCCGCTTTCCGTCTGCCCTTCCACGGGGCAGTCGTTGGACTGGCACACCAGGGCGATGAATTCCTCGTAGCGTTTGCCCGATTTCAGCTCTTCTTCCGTGAGCTCAAGTTTCTCGTACATGGCCTTGTTGGCGCGCACGACATTGAAGTTCTCATCAACCATGAAGATGGGGTCGGGAACATTGTTCAGCATGTTTATGTAGCCGGAGGTTTCCTCCAGCATGGAGTTCAGTTTGGAGGTGAACGTTTTGAACAGGCGGTCCAGTTCATTTATTTCATCGCCTTTTGGGGTGACGTTTTCTTCTTTGAGGTTGCCCCAGTCTTTGGCGATTTCCTGCATTCGGGCCTTGATTTTTTCAAGCGGGCGCACGACCATGATCCTCAGCCCGAAAAGCAGTGTGATGAACGGCAACAGAGCTATGCAGGCGAGCATGAACGAGAGGATCAGGGCGGCTTTGTCCGCCAGCGAGGTTATGGAGTCGGTCTTCATGGAGCATACAAGCAGGCCAATGGATTCGCCCCGGTAATCTTTGAGGGGCAAGGTCGCCAGGGCTATTGAGCCGTGGTTTTCAAAAATTCTGGCCTTGCTGCCTTCCTTAAGCAGCTCCGGAGTGACATATGTTTTAAAGTCTTCGCTTTTGGCTTCAGTCATGGGTATAAAGTCGCCAATCTGCAGGTTTTCGGCGGGCGCCAAGTCCTGCAGGGAAGTTCCTGGGGCGGCCCGGGAGGTGTCTATGTAGAGCAGCAGCTCGCTTTTCCCTTCTTCGCTGGAAGCGTCCAGAATGGGGTCAAAAGGCTGCAGAACTTCCACGGAGCCCAGTTGCCTGCCATCCATGCCGGTTACCGGAACCACGCCGCGCAATGCAATCCCCCCGCGCCCCAGTTCTATGCCCTGCACGGATTTTCCGGTGGCGTTCACTTCCATGACGGTAGGGCGGAAAGTGGAGAAATCATCGGAGATATCCACCCATTTGCCGTCTATTTTGGCCTGTTTGTCGCGCCACAGCCGCACGAGGCTGCGTCCGTTCGGCAGGTGGAAGTGCAGCTGGAGCTTTTCTCCGGAGTATGTTTCAAAGCTTTTCAGCATGGAAGCCAGGTCTCTTCTGAGCATTTCCCTGGCCTCTTGCGCCAGGGGCGAGTTTTCATCATTAATGTCGCCCTGCATGGCTGTTGCGTAAGCCGCGTCCACTGCCGGAAGTTGCGCGAAAAGCGCCGACATGTCTACCGCTTGCTGTGATTTGGCGGCGATGTCCGCTTCAATGCGTTTGAAGCGGTTGTCCATGACATCTTGAACGTACCGGTCGCGCATTGCGTCAAAAGATGAGTTGATGACAAAATAGCTCACAAGGCCGAGCAGAAGAACTATGCATACCTGAGGTATGGCCAGTTTCCATAAGAGTTTCATATTCCCCCCACCAAATAGGACAAAGATAAAGTTAGCTTAACGTTCCGCCGGGCAATCAGCCATTCCAGGCTGCGATCCTGCTGCTTGACGTCATTGTAATAAAATGAGGCGGCAAGCCGCTTCCGGTTTGGCGGACAGCGGGCATCCCGTCTCCTGTAATGGGAAAGCGTCAAGCTGGTAAGGATATAAAGAGCTTATCTGCACTTTTCGGGAAAAATTTATGTATATTTTTATTTATTTTTTTACTAAAATTTTTTAATTATAGCTTTAATCTTTATGTTATCATATGGGTTTTTTTATGTAAAGGCTTTTCAGTTTTTCCGCCGTGTTTTGAGAAACGGCTTCACTTTCAGGCTGCCGGGTTGCGATGCGCAAACCCTTTGGCCGGTTTTGGGGGCATTGCGCAATACGCTTTGCCAGGAAGCGGGGGTTTTAAATGCCCCTTAAAGCCGTGCCTCACCTGATTGTGGCATGGCCCTTGGTCTCCGAGCATGGCGGAAATCCGTGCCCGGCAGGATTGATTTTGCTCAATTTAAAGATAAAAAGATCACACGATGACCGGCCCCGGAGCAGTTAACGCCTCAAATGATTGCTTAACGGGAGGCTTTGCCGCCCTGTAATCATTTGGCGGCAATGCAGAGCGTTTCAAGTGTGAAATGTTCTAGGGAGAAAATATGATGAAAATCCGGAACGCAACCCCAGCCGACATGGAAGGGGTCACGCTCATCTACAATGATGCCGTCGAGCACACCACCGCGATCTGGAACGAAACGAAGGTTGACGTAGCCAACCGTTTGGCCTGGCTCGCCGACCGGCAGCGGGCCGGCTACCCCGTGCTGGTTGCGGTGGATGATGGCGGCGAAGTGTCAGGCTATGCCTCCTTCGGGGATTGGCGGGCCTGGGATGGCTACCGCCATACAGTTGAGCATTCTGTTTATGTTCGTGCCGACCGGCGCGGCAAAGGCATCGGCCAGGCCCTGATGTCCGCTCTGATTGAGAGCGCGCGGGATAACGGCAAGCATGTGATGGTGGCCGGCATTGAAGCCGGGAACGTCGGATCAATCCGGCTGCATGAGAAGTTGGGCTTTGAGCAGGTCGGCTGTCTGAAGCAGGTTGGCGCGAAGTTCGGAATCTGGCTTGATCTTGTCTTCCTTCAGCTCACGCTTGACGCGCGCGCCGTCCCTGACGAGGGCAAAGGGGCGTCGTGAGCGTTCCTGTGGCCGCGCCAACTGCCGCCAAAACCGCCCCCGCGGCGCAGAGAACCGCGAGCGCTTCTACCGCAGGCATTACCCTGGCAACGGGCTCGGCCGCCAAATGAAAGGCGGGTTTCGATTCCAAAGTTCCGCCAGCGGGGCCGCACCGGGATGGTTTGGCCCCGTTTGTTTTGGAGGCGGATAGACAATGGCTGCTTTTTTATTTGCCGATCAGTTTGGAAACTTCTTCCACGTCTTTGTCGCCGCGCCCGGACAGGCATACCAGAACGATTCTGTCTTTCGGCATTTCCGCGGCTAGGGTCATTGCCCTGGCAAGGGCGTGGGACGACTCCAGAGCTGGAATGATTCCTTCGGTGCGGCTCAGGGTAAGAAATGCGTCCACAGCCTCCCGGTCACTGGCGAGCAGGTATTCGGCGCGGCCGATTTCTTTGAGGTTTGCATGCTCCGGGCCTACACCGGGGTAATCCAGCCCGGCGGATATGGAATATACTGGAGCGGGCTCACCGTTTTCATCTTGAAGAATCAGGCTGCGGTAGCCGTGCAGCACGCCGGGCTTTCCAAAGGTGATGGTGGCGGCGTGGTCGCCCAGCTTGAGACCGCGCCCGCTGGGTTCCACCCCAATCAGGCGGACGTTTTCGTCTTCCACAAAGCCTGAAAAAATACCTATGGCGTTGGAGCCGCCGCCTACGCATGCGACTACGCAATCCGGCAGCCTGCCGGTCATGGCCAGCATTTGTTCGCGGGCCTCGCGCCCGATGACTGATTGAAAGCAGCGCACGATCATTGGGTAGGGGTGGGGGCCCACTGCGGAGCCCAGAACGTAGAAGGTGTTGCCTTCATGCGCAATCCAGTCCTCAATGGCGGCGTCAACCGCTTCCTTGAGGGTGCGCTGCCCGGCGGTCACGCTTACCACCTTGGCTCCCATCATTTCCATGCGAAACACGTTCAGCGCCTGGCGGCGGGTATCTTCCTCGCCCATGTATACCACACATTCCATGCCCAGCAGCGCGGCAACAGCGGCGGTGGCCACCCCATGCTGACCGGCTCCGGTTTCGGCGATAACGCGCGTTTTGCCCATGCGCTTGGCCAGCAGGGCCTGCCCAAGGGCGTTGTTCACCTTATGGGCGCCCAAATGGTTCAAATCCTCGCGCTTGAGGTAAATCTGGGCCCCTCCGAGCTGATCGGACAAATTCCGGCAATGGAACACCGGGGTTTTGCGGCCCGAATAGTTTTGCAGCAGTTCGTTGAATTCGGCTATGAACACGGGGTCCTGGCTGAATTCGTTGAACGCCTTCGCCAGATCGTTCAAAATGGGCAGGGCCTCGTCCGGCACATATTGCCCTCCGAACGCTCCAAAGTAGCCTTTGGAGTCCGGCTGGCAAGGGTCGTTCGGGTTGAAGGAAAACAGATTTTCCGGTTTGCGGGAAGCGGTGTTTGGTGTGGTGCTCATGAAAAACTCCTCTGGCAGCAGAGGAGCTCAAGCAATAGAAAACCGCGGTGGAGAGAGCCTCTGCCGCGGTTTAACTGAAATTTTTATTTTAAATTTTACACAATGACTCACGCGGCCTGAATATGGTCGCGACGCCACCAGCGAGCGGACAGAAGCGGCTGGCTCGGGGCATAAGTGATGAGTTCATTTTTTTTGTGTGCCATGGCAAGGGATATTATACCGTTATTTTTTATTGTCAATAATTATCTGCTGCGTCGCCCGCCCCGCAGGCGGGCAATTGCGCAGGGCAGTGGAATTGCACAAAGGAGCAAAGCGGCTTTATCCGCAGGGCAAGGCGCAGGAGGCGCCGAAGCTTATTCGCTTTCGCCGTTGCTTCAGCCGCAGACGAATTTGAGCCGTACGGATGAAGGCAGCAAGGTTAAGCGCCAAAGGGGGCGGCTCAAAATTAATCTGTTCTAGAGCTGTTAACGCCTTAAATGATTGCTTAACGGGAGGCAAAGCCTCCCTACAATCATTTGGCGGCAAGGATTTGTCTTCAAATCCTTGCAGAGCATTTCAAGTGTGAAATGCTCTAATCCCTCAACTTGAACTCTACAGGCAGAACAAGATTGCCCGGCCTGCTTTCGCCATTTTCCTGCGGCGGCTGGAACCTCCATTTGCGGACGGTTTTCAGGGCGGATTGATCAAGCAGGGGGTAGCCGCTGGATTTTTGTATTTCAACCTTGACGGGCTCGCCCTGCAGGTTTACCTCCGCGCGCAGCAGCACAAGTCCCTCCTGCCCCCGTTTGCGGGCCAGTTCGGGGTAGTGAGGCTTGGGGTTGCCCGCCAGGGGGGCCGGGCCTCCCTGCGCCTGCGCCGGGTTGGAAGTGCTCCCTTTACCTTTCACTCCATCCGGGTTGGCCGAATTCGCGGGAGCGCTGTTTTTTTGTGTGGCGGCCGCTTTTTTTTTCGGCCCGGCTTTGGGGGTGGTTTTTTCCCTGTGTTTTGCCGGAGCAGGCGAGGCGCTTTCCGGAATAACGTTCTCCGTCTGCTCGCTGTTGGCGGGAGAGGCGGCGGAAAAGGCCAGGTGAACTTCAATATAAGCATCTATGGCGGCGGGCGGCGGCTGAACAAGCAGATACAGGCCCATAAACAAAAGAACATGCAGAGCAAGGGTGAACAGGCCCGAAACCATGTAGCTGGGGAGCGGGGGAAAGTCATTTTGCTTAAGGTTTAACGGGGTAGAATCCATGACCTGTGCCCTTGCCGTTTGTTGTTTGGAGAAGAGGCCGTCCGGGCGGCGTTTGCGCCGGTTCCGCCAATACCGGGCGCTTGGTTGCACTTGCTGTTCCTGCTTCTAAAGCAGTTAACGCCTCAAATGATTGCTTAACGGTCGGCAAATCCGCCCGATAATCATTTGGCGGCAAGGATTTGTCTTCAAACCCTTGCAGAGCATTTCAATGTTAAAAGGCTCTAAGCGGAACGGTTTTAAGGCGCCACACCCGGAGTGGAACTAAAAAGCGGATTTCGCCTGTTTCTCATGGGGCTGCACTTTGTTCAAGCTGCCACTGGTTAGAATTTCTTCATTTTGAGAATGCTCCAAAACAATCCCTTCGCGCCGGGCAAGCCCGGTGAGCAAGGCATTGAGCGCAAGCCGCAGGGCAGGTTGAATTTCCTGGCTCCGGACGATGTCTTCGCAGGCTTTCACCGGGCTTCCTGCTATTCTGCCTGAAATAAGCAGGCACCAGTCCCGGAACGCCTCAGGGCCGGACGTCAGCCCTCTGGCCTCTGCGTCGCTTACAGCCAATGCCGAGGCCAGAAATCCGGCGTAGTAGGAATCTTGCAATAATGCCTCAAAATTCTGGGCCAGCAAAAGTTTTTGCCCGCTTGTCCTTACCATATCGCTTTTTTTAACC
>CAZJFJ010000006.1:25788-35974 GCA_964545305.1 uncultured Desulfovibrionaceae bacterium | reverse complement strand
GGGTTTCCAGGTTTATTTTTCTCTCTTCCAGGCGGGCGGCGATATTTCGGTTTTTTGCAATGCCGTTCTGTTTGCCTATAGCTTCGGTCACTGCCCGGTATACGGCTTTCGCGATCAAGTCGCCAAGTTTGGCGTGCCCGCCCGCCAGAGCGGCCGGGCTGCCGGAGCCTTCCGCCACAATAATGTTGTCGGTTCCGGTTCCGGTGGCGGCAAGCCCGGTATAGCTGCTTCGGATGTCCAGGTCTTCCAGGGCCGCGGTTTTCGCCTCTGTGGCGGTAATCATTATCCGGGTCATGGCCGCGGGGGTCAGGTTGCGGTTGGTGAGAATTATCAGGTTTATCGTGCCCGGCTCCCAGAAGTCGCCGCTGTCGAACCCGGCCCGCATGGCGTTGGACTTTACTCCGGCTGTAGCAAATACACCCGCTTTTAAAATCCGGCCTTTGTTTTCTTCTTCAAGCTCTACATAGGCGTGGTTTTTCATTTCCGCCCCGGTATAAAGGAAAGAGCTGGTCCGGGGATTCAGCCCCAGAAGGAGCATGGTTCGGGCGTTCGTTTTGGCGAGGCCCAGGTCGTATGTCAGGGGCCAGCTTGCAAAGTGGTTGTAATGGTTGCCCACGGCCAGGATGCCCTTTCCCCAGCCAAACAGGCTGGAAAGCACCGTTTGCGGGCTTTTGAAGCGGATGGAAATGGAGCTGGCGGGGTGCGTGAACTGTTGCTCGCCGGTGAGAAGCGCCGAATCCACATAGCTGAAACCGGTTTCCAGGGTGGTTTGCGAAATAATTTTGTCCTGTCCGGGGTCTCGTCCGGCATCCGGGCCGCCAAAGTCCGGGGTTTCGGCCATAACCGGCAGGGCGCCCGCAAAAATGAGGGCACCCGCCAGGGTCAGTTTTTTCGCTATTCCGCCTATGGCGCTCACAGCTTAATACTCATATTGCAGGCCCACGTAAAAGGAGCGGCCGGGCATGGGGTAAGCGTAAATAGTCTCATAATCCTTGTCAAACATATTGCGCACCTCGCCCTTCACGCTCAGGGTTCCAATGTCTTCCCAGTTGTGGATGGTTTTGGTCATGAACAGGTCTACCACCGTGTTTGGGCCCACATCAACCTTTTGGGTGACGTATGCAGGAGGGATTCCGAAATCGGTTTGCGTCTGCTTGCCGTAATAGGTAAAACGCAGGTCGGCGTCAAGCCCCCAGTCCGGGTGGTTAAAGTTGAGGCCGTAGGCGATGTCATGCCGGCTCACGTTTTCCAGCTTGTTTCCGTCTTCATCGTTATATTTGAACAGGGTGGTCAGGTTCAGGTAGGGGCGCAGGGCAAACGGCCAGCCGAGAAGCTCGCCCACATCATAGCCCGCCTGAGCCTCAAGCCCGCGGAATTTGCTTTTTCCGTCCAGGTTGTAATATTGCCTGTCGTAGCCTCCCACCGAACGGGTGGCGATTTTGTTTTCGTAGTCGGTGTGGAAATAGGTCAGGCCGAAGTTCAGGCTTTTGTGATTGATTTCAAAGCCGCCGTCCCAGCTTTTGCCTTCTTCGGGCTTGAGCCCGGAGTTGCCCAGATAGGCTGTGCCGTATGAGGTGAAGCCGGTGATTTCCTGGGCTTGGGGAACCCGGTATGACTCGCCGTAGTTCCCGCGAAGGGTCAGCCATTTGGCGGGGTTCACCGCAAGGCCCACGCTGGGGGTGGTGTGGTTCAGGCTTCCTTTGTGCCCCTGGTATTTGAGATCGTAGTCGTCATAGCGCAACCCGCCGGACAGGATCAGCAGGTCGTCAAGAAATGAGAATTTGGAAAGCAGGAAAGTTCCGGTATTGGAATATTTGTGGGTCTGGTCGGAGGAATGCACGTCTATGTCGTAGTGCAGATAGTCCACGCCGCCGGTGAGGGTGAGGAAGGATTTGTTCCAGCTCAACTGGCCTTGCCCGCCCTGATAGTTGTTTTCCGAGTTATAGTGGGAGGGCCCGTAGAGTCCGTCCGGTTCGTCGAAAAGGTAGTTGTCCTGTCCGTTGAAATAGCGTCCTTTCCAGTTCAGCCCCAGATCTTTGTAGCCGCCGTCGTATACAAAATCTGCAGAATAATTGTTGCGGTCGGAGTAGGCGGTACGGTCGTTTTGCCTGAGCTCGTTAGATGAACCCGCCTTTTCGTTTCTCACTCCCATAAGCAGGGCGCCAAGCCGGTTTTCCTCGTTGAAATTGTATCCGAGGTTCATTGAGTAGCCCAGTTTGTAGTCGAGGTCGGTATTGTGGTAGGTGCGCCCGCTGCCGGTTTTGTAATCATCGCTGGTCAGCCAGGAAACGCCGCCTGAAAAATCCACGCCGTATTTTTCCGTTGCAAGTTCGGCCTGGGTTTTATAGGTGCTGAAGCTGCCGCCTCCCGCTTCCAGCCGGGCGGCCAGATCTTTGTCTTCCGGCTGCAAAGGGCCCATACCCCGCTTTGTGATCACGTTTATAACCCCGCCGATAGCCGAAGTGCCGTATTGCACCGAGGCTGGCCCGCGGATGATTTCAATTCGTTCCACGTTGACCATGGGCAGCATGGACAGGTTGTCTGTGCCTACGCGGCGCCCGTCCACCAATATCAGCACCGCCCCCTGCAGGTCGCTTCCCATGGCGGATGAGCGCACGCCCCGGATAGCCACCTGGCTCAGGCCCTGGTTTGGGGTGTAGCTGTTTACCTGGATGCCGTAGTTCCGCAGCATTGATCCGAGATCGTTATACTGGTTCTTTTCTATTTCCTCCCGGGAGATTACCGTTGTGGCCTGGGTGACAGTGCGGGCTTTTTCCGCTATGCGTCCCGCAGTCACCACTACTTTTTCCATGACTTCGGCATCTTGGGCCAATGCCGGTAATGTGGAGAGGGCGAGCGCTGCCCCGGAAGCGAACATCAAAAACAGCCTTTTCATCAGTCATTTCTCCATTTTGAAATAAAGTTAAAAATATTCTCCGCGCTTGCCGGTATGAAAGAGAACCCATAAAAAGAAAGGCCCGCCTACAAGAGCGGTGATAATGCCGATGGGCAGTTCTGCCGGGGCTATCAGCGAACGGGCCAGGAGGTCGCACAGGGTGAGAAAGCAGCCTCCCGAAAAAAAACAGGCCGGAATCAGCCAGCGGTGGGAAGAAGCGCGTGACGGGCCGAGCCATAGCCGGCAGAGGTGAGGTATGATCATGCCCACAAAACCGATCGGGCCGGTAATGGAAACAATTCCCCCTACCATCAGCGAGGAAATGGCGAACAGTGATATCTTTGTGCGGCGCACGTCCACGCCGCGGCTTGCGGCGAGTTCCTCCCCGGCCAGCAGCAGGTCGAGTTCGGGAGCCATGCGCCAAAGGATCAGGCCCCCGGCAAGAATAACGAACGCCAGGTCCGGCAGGCGTGGAAGATCCAGGCCGGTGAGCGAGCCCATCAGCCAGTGCATGATGCGCAGCGAATCGTTGGACGCGCTGAGATACTGGATGAACATGACCAGGCTGGAGAAGAAAAAGCTGATGATTACCCCGGCGAGCAGCATCACCGGAGTGGAAAACCCGCCTCTGGCCCTGGTTATGGTGTAAACCAGGCACATGGACAAAAGCCCTCCGCAAAGCGCGGCGCCCATGCTGCCGAAGCTTCCCAGAACGGTTCCGGAAACGGCTCCGGCCCCCAGCCAGAAATACGCCGCCGCCCCCAGCGCCGCCCCGCTGGACACTCCCAGCGTGAACGGGGTGGCCAGAGGGTTGCGGAACATTGCCTGAAAGACCATGCCGCCCAGCGCAAGCCCTGCTCCGCTCAGAAAAGCTGCGGCCGTGCGGGGCAGGCGCATCCACCAGAAAACTTCGGAATCGGGGCTTCCAAGTGGAAAGATGGAGGCCGGGCTAATGAAGCTCATTCCGCCGAACGGGGTCAGCACTGCCACCAGCAGGCAGAAAATGGCCAGAACAATCAGTTTTTTTTGGGAGCTGTTCATTCCGGGCCGCCTCAATCGTTTAACACGGCCGGAAGGCCTGTGCGCGGGTGTTTAAAAATGATGAATTCGTGGCTGAAGGCCTGTCTCAGGATGGTTCCGTCCAAAAGCCCCTCGGTTTTGCCGCAGTAAACCTGCCTGCCCTGCGAAAGCACCAGCACTTTGCTGCGTGCCGCCGGAGGGCTGAACGCCGTGTTGAGATCATGGGTCACGGTCAGAAAGGTCATGGCCCGGCTTTGATGGCCCTGTTGATTCAAGTTGCCCAGCACCCGGTTAAGGTCGTGGGCGTTTTTGGGGTCGAGAAAAGAGGCGGGTTCGTCCAAGAGCATAACCTCGGCTTCTTGGGCCAGGGCCGCGGCAACATAGGCCCGTTGCCGTTCTCCGCCGGAAAGGGTGCGCAGCGAGCGTCCGGCCAGATTCTCCAGCCCGGTAAGCTGCAAGGCTTTTAATACTGCGTTGCCGTCTTCCTGGTTCCGGGCCGGGGCGAAGCCTCCTCCCTGCCGCGGGTAGCGCGACAGGCGCAGAAATTCCTCCACCGTGAACGGGGGAACCCAGCCCCCGGCTTGAGGAACGTATGATATTATTCCGGCAAGTTCGCGTTGCTTGTAGGATGAGGCGGGCCGGTTCTTTACCCATATTTCCCCGCTGCTTTTCCCGTGTTCGTGCAGGTTGAGAATGCACCGGAGCAAGGTTGATTTGCCTGTGCCGTTGGGCCCTATTATCTGGAGCGATTCCCCCTGGTTCAGAGTAAAGTTTATGCCGGCAAGCACCGGTTCTTCTCCAAATGAGAAGCCGAAGTTGTCCAGTCTGATTACGGCCTCATTCATCGCGCGCCTCCTCTTTTGCTTCGGGGTGAAAGGCAAGCGACATGGCTTCCAGGGTTTTTACAAACCTTGGCCCCGGCACAGTGTGCATTTCATCTGTAAGTATGAGCAGCCGCCCGTTTTTAATCGCGTTTACCGAAGTGAGGCCCATCCAGCCCCGGCGCGCGGCGGCCTCGCTCTCAGAGGAAGGAAGCACATCAATGATAACGTCCGGATTCAGAAAAATTATGGCTTCACGGGAAAGGCGGGGGTAGGGAAGAGGGCCTTCGTACACATTGCGCCCGCCCGCCATGCCGATTAGCTGGTCGTAAAACCCGTCCCTTCCTATGGCCGAAATTTCGCTGATATGCTCAATATCCTGCTCCGAATGCATGACTGAAAACAGAACGGCCGGGCGTTTTTTTCCCTTCGCCCTTTCCTCGGCCCAGGCCATGCGTTTTTCCATTTGGGAAAGCAGCCTTTCCCCAGCCGATTCGTCTCCGGAAAGAGCAGACAGGGAAACAATGGCATTTGTAAGCCCTGCAAGGCTTGTAACGTCAACTGTGAGCACCCTTATCCCCAGCCTTTCTATCTGTTCCCTGTTTATTGTTTTGTCCGCGGGCATCACCGCCAAATCCGGGCGCACCCGGAGCAGGGCTTCGAAGTTTACGTCCGAAAACCCAGCCACCTTGGGAAGCGTCGCAGCCTCCGGCGGGTAGACGCAAAACTGGGTCACTCCCACAACCCTTGTTCCAAGCCCCACGGCGAACAGCGTTTCCGTTATGCTTGGCGCAAGGGAAACTATCAGTTGGGGAGAAGAACCCCCCGATTCCGGGCGCGAGCTTTCTTCCAGCCCTCTGCGGGCGCAGAGGCTGAGGATGAGCAGGAGAATTATGGTCAGAGGCAAGATCAGGCGTCGCATGTCCGTAACCAGAATTTGTTCGGATTTCCAGTACACGGCAGGCAATAAAAAATGCGGATTGCACTAAGCGCAATCCGCAAAACCGTATTACTTGCAGAATATTCCCTGGCCAACCTCGAGCCGGAAATCGAAATTATCAAGGCAGGTCTTCTGGCTTCCGGGTCATAGACTGAACGCCGGGGAGCATTTTATGCCCCCGCTTGCTCTTGCGAGCAAAACACGTTCTTCCCCGCATTTTCGGAAACATTTTTTGTTTCCGGTGCATCTTCATGCTTCATGCCGGGGGAATATATTTGCCAGGCCTTCCCGTTTTAACAGTGGCCGGCCGCTTTTTCAGGCCTGCTGGCAAGTCTCTCCAGTTACAGCGGCGGGTCCGCAACGGCTTTGCACCGTTTTCCCTTTTAAAGCCCCTGAGGGCTACCCTGAAACTCTTATAGACAGCGCCGGGCTGAAAGTCAATGGTCTGTTTTCAGGCGCAGGCAAAGCAGTTTTGGCCGCCCGTTCCGGGGGTGGTGGCGAAGCACCGATTTGCTTCGGCGGATTTGTCTTTTGTGCGGAGTGGCCGGGCGTATTTTAAAAAAATGTTGTAAATAAGGCTAATCTTGGTTATTTCTCTGTATAATTTCTTTTTGCCGGGGTGTTCCCAGGGATAAAATATGGAAAAAGCTTTGCGCAAACTTGCGAGGCAGCTTGACGTGTATGACGAGGCTTCACTGACCTCCATATGGGATAAGCTGGTTACGGAAGTGGAAAATTTTGAACCGACCAAGGAATGGGAAGAAACCGTGCTGATGCTTGGCATGGTGCAGGCCCTGCGCTGGAAGAATCAGTTGTTCAACTATAACTGGTCTGAAAATTTGAAGGCGAAAAGTGTAGTGCGCAAAAAGGGCCAGGAAAATCCCTGGCCCGAGTTCAGTCTTGAAAAAAAGGACGAGCAGGAGCTAGATTCTGGAACCGGGCTGGGTGGAACGGCCCGCGAGAAGCGGGGTAAGGTGCTCAGCTTCGGGTCGGTCAAGAACGACGATCCCGTTTAGCACATAGTAATAATAGCGTATTTTCTGCACATAGTTCACCACATGCTTGCCGCGCACCTGGCTGCGGCTGGCCGCTCCCGGGTTTCCTTCAAGGTAGAGGTAAGCCTCTTTTACCGAACGCCAGCTTAGCTCTTCATCATTTTTGCCCGCCACCTGCATTGCCGCGTTAAGGGTGCCTGGCCCCTGGTTGTAGGCGGCCAGAGCCAGAAACCATTTGTCCCAGTAATTGATGTCTTCCGGCAGGGAGTCGTAGATGGAGCGCAGATATTTGGCGCCGCCCCTGATGTTGGCTGTGGGATCGTTGGGGTTCACGCCAAGTGAGGCTGCGGTGGACTGAGTTAGCTGCATCAGCCCCTGCCCGCTGTTTCCATTGGTGTTTTGGAAATGTGATTCCTGATACATGATTGCCGTAAGGAACAGGGGGTCGAGGTTATATTCCCTGGCGGCGGCGTTGATTGCGCTATGGTATTGGACCAGCTCGCGTTCAAGGCCCTTGATCAGGTTGGATGTCTGCTGGCGGTTCTGGTTTTTGGGGATAAACGCCTGATATTTTTCCTGCAAATCATCCAGATAGTTTTTTGTGGATTTATCCTGCCAGAAAGCGTTGAGCGAAAGTGCGGGCAGAGATTCGTCATTGCGCCATATCCAGTGATGATGCACGTTTCCGGGAAGAGAACGGGCGGAGGTTCTCACGTTGTTGAACAGGGGGCGCAGCATGTTTATATAGGAGTTGTCCACCAGGGCGTACCCTTTCTGGCCTTGCTCCATGAAGGCGACCAGTTCGGAAACGTCTTCGCTTAAAGGCTCTTCGTCAAGCGCCGCCGTATTTTCTGAAACCGATTCGGCAAGGCCCGGATCGGCCACCATCAGCTCGGCTTTTTCATTTTTTTTGGTTCTGCCCACGGTGAGCAGCATCGGCGTTACCTTGCGGTAGGCCGGGCCTACCGTCATTTTACTAAAATTTGCCTCTTCAGATGATGCGGGGGGCGCGGTAAAACCAGCAGCAAGATCGGCTTCGCCGTTGGCGATAAGGCGCGCGGCTTCTTCAAGGCTGGTCACCTCGGTATATTGCAGGCTGAAGCCGTAGTCCCCGCCGAAGCGTTCCAGAAGGTCGCGCTCAAAGCCTTCGCCAAAAGGCGACAGCAGGCTGGTCATGCGCGTTTTGGGGGGAACGGCCACCCTGAGCACGGGATAGAAATCGGAATTGCCGAGAATGGCTGCCTTGTAGTTGTTTTTCCAGGCCAGGCCCGAAGGGATGCGCACTTTGAACTGATTGGGCGCGTCTCCGCGCTCAAGCATGCCGCCGTGGTCTATGAAGGAAGAGTAAAGGCAAAAGCCAGTTGCCAGAACTAACAGGAAAAATCCTACAAACAAACTGCGCTTACCCTTGCGGGCAAGCTCATAAAGAATAGTTGGTTTCATAATGGTATTGGGCAAATTCAGGAGAGGGAAGGACTTTTTTTGCAGGCAGAGAATTTGCGTTCTGTCGGGCGCAGATGGAGATAATTGATCCGAAGACCGGGAGCCTCTGAAAGGGTAGCGCCTTGGCAAAGTCCTTAGCAGGCAGGCCATACAACTTGGCTGCTTTGTGAGGTTTTTTTGCAGGCCTGGAACCATTCCGGCCAGCTTGCGGCCTCACACCCCTATAAAACCCTCATTGTCATAGTTTTGCGAGCATTTGACTTTCGTGGCCGAGTTGCTTAATACTTAGCTGTTTGGCCGGGCTTGCCCGATATTGGGCAGCCGGTCATCCGCCTCGCAGTTTTGTTTCAAACTAGGCTTTTTCAGATTACGAAAAATAACGCCTTGTTTGGGTATGGTCAATACTTTGGAGTGGAATATATCCAATGGAGCAACTAATGTCAAATATGGTTATTGTGGGCGCCCAGTGGGGCGATGAGGGCAAGGGTAAGATAGTGGATTTGCTGTCTGCCCGGTGTGATTACATTGTCCGTTTTCAGGGCGGCAACAACGCGGGGCACACCGTTATCGTGGATGGGGAGGAATATATCCTCCATCTCATCCCTTCCGGTATTTTACACCGGGGCAAAATCTGCTTGATCGGCAACGGGGTGGTTCTCGATCCAGGGGTGTTCTGCCGGGAAATAGACACTCTTACGGCAAAAAATATCGACGCCGGCCCGGATGTGTTGAAAATAAGCCGCAAGGCCCATCTGATAATGCCTTACCATCGTGCTCTCGACCATGCCAGGGAAGGAGCCCGTGAGGACGGCAGCAAAATAGGAACCACCGGGCGGGGCATTGGCCCGGCGTATGAGGACAAGGTGACCCGGATCGGCGTGCGCGCCGCCGACCTGGAAGACCTGGAGCTGCTCCGCGGCAAGGTGGAACGGGCGCTGGTTGAAAAGAACGCTCTGCTAACCGCTCTTTATAAGGCCCCCGCGATTACTGTGGACGAGGTTATGGATGAAATAAAGCCTTTGGCCGAGCGCCTTGTGCCTTACCTTGCCGATGTGTCCGGCGTGCTGATGGAAGCCAGAAGCAGGGAACAGACAATTATGTTCGAAGGCGCCCAGGGAACGCACCTGGACATCGATCACGGCACCTATCCGTTTGTGACCTCTTCCAGCACCGTGGCCGGGAATGCCGCTTCCGGGGCCGGGGTGGGGCCGCGCGAGCTCGACCGGATAATCGGAATAGTGAAGGCATACACCACCCGTGTGGGTGGCGGGCCTTTCCCCACCCAGCTAGACTGCCCCATAGGCAAGCATTTGCAGGCCCAGGGCGCGGAAATTGGGGCCACCACCAAACGGGTGCGCCGCTGCGGCTGGTTTGACGCCGTGCTGGTGCGCGAGGCGGTGCGCCTGAACAGCCTTACCGAGCTTACCCTGACCAAGCTGGATGTGCTTTCCGGGCTTTCCGAACTCAAGATTTGCGTGGCATATAAATACCGTGGCCAAAGTGTGCTTTACCCGCCTCAGGGTGAGGCCGCTCTTGCAGGTGTGGAACCGGTTTACGAAACATTTCCGGGCTGGGATGAGGACATAACCGGAGCGCGTTGCTGGGATGACCTGCCTGCCAATGCCCGTGCCTATGTTGAGCGCATTGAGGCGTTGGTTGGTGTGCAGGCTGGAATCATCTCCGTGGGGCCCGACCGCAGCCAGACCTTTTTCCTTTAGAGGGAGACAGGCTTTTTGCGGCGTTGACTTTCAATTCGGATTATTGTTCACTGCGAAAGGTGCATCATGAACTGCCGTTTGCGGCGGACGGCCCCCACGGGGCTGGGCCTTATGGGGAAATCGTCTTGGTTCCTGTTTGCTTTGGAATGATTCCGACTTTTTAGGGGGAATGTGCGTGCAGAGCATAAGACTAGTTATTATCGGATTTGTCACGACTGTGTTGCTGACATCGGGGTGCAGCGGCAACTTTTTTTCCGGCGGCACTTCCAGCGTGACCGACACATACACCCCTGAATTCAGCGATGTGCCGATTCCCAGAGATATGGGAATCGAAACCTCTTACACCGAGGTGA